>NZ_MJYJ01000033.1:0-85094 GCF_001763255.1 Campylobacter sp. BCW_4338 | reverse complement strand
TTATTGATTCTAAAACGCATCACTTCCTTGTTAAAGTTTTTATGATAAGACTTCTTTATCTTAAGACGGAAAGCATTCAAACACTTAATATAAAACTAAATGATTTAGTCTCAACTAAGCTGTGAGTTTGAAACTTGTCTTTAATTTATAATCCTTAAATCTAATATTCTCTTTATTCATAGAAATAAAGACAGCTAAAAGTTAAGTTAAACTAAAGAAAAGATAAATAGGTTTTATCCTTTAACAAGTCCTGTAAAATTGTTTTTATTAAAACTTGCTTGTGACTCTTAACAATGATAATTAAAAAGAACATTTAGGTTTAAAACCTAAAGGAAGTATATATATTAACATAATCATTATAAATATAAATACATAATGTATATGTTATTTATATCTATTAAAGTATATTCTTTTATAGCTAAAGATAAAAATAAATCTAAGTATTTAGAGTTTATATTTTATATTTAATCTACTTTATATACTTGCTTTAGATTTTAAAGCTTCTTTATTCAAATCTTTTTTATGGTGGGCCTAACAAGACTTGAACTTGTGACCTCACCCTTATCAGGGGTGCACTCTAACCAGCTGAGCTATAGGCCCTTAATAAATGGTGGAGAATAGCGGGATCGAACCGCTGACCTCCTGCGTGCAAAGCAGGCGCTCTCCCAGCTGAGCTAATTCCCCATAAACAATTAGCTTTATCATCAATCTTTGAAATCTAAACAAGAATCAATTGAGTTTATATATTTGAAGTAATAGTTGTGAGACTTATTACTTTGTACTCTAGAAAGGAGGTGATCCAACCGCAGGTTCTCCTACGGTTACCTTGTTACGACTTCACCCCAGTCGCTGATTCCACTGTGGACGGTAACTAGTTTAGTATTCCGGCTTCGAGTGAAATCAACTCCCATGGTGTGACGGGCGGTGAGTACAAGACCCGGGAACGTATTCACCGTAGCATGGCTGATCTACGATTACTAGCGATTCCGGCTTCATGCTCTCGAGTTGCAGAGAACAATCCGAACTGGGACATATTTTATAGATTTGCTCCACCTCGCGGTATTGCGTCTCATTGTATATGCCATTGTAGCACGTGTGTCGCCCTGGGCATAAGGGCCATGATGACTTGACGTCGTCCACACCTTCCTCCTCCTTACGAAGGCAGTCTATTTAGAGTGCTCGGCCGAACCGTTAGCAACTAAATACGTGGGTTGCGCTCGTTGCGGGACTTAACCCAACATCTCACGACACGAGCTGACGACAGCCGTGCAGCACCTGTCTCTAAGTTCTAGCAAGCTAGCACCCTCATATCTCTATAAGGTTCTTAGGATATCAAGCCCAGGTAAGGTTCTTCGCGTATCTTCGAATTAAACCACATGCTCCACCGCTTGTGCGGGTCCCCGTCTATTCCTTTGAGTTTTAATCTTGCGACCGTACTCCCCAGGCGGTACACTTAATGCGTTAGCTGCATTACTGAGATGACTAGCATCCCAACAACTAGTGTACATCGTTTAGGGCGTGGACTACCAGGGTATCTAATCCTGTTTGCTCCCCACGCTTTCGCGCCTTAGCGTCAGTTGAGTTCCAGCAGATCGCCTTCGCAATGGGTATTCTTGGTGATATCTACGGATTTTACCCCTACACCACCAATTCCATCTGCCTCTCCCTCACTCTAGACTATCAGTTTCCCAAGCAGTTTAATGGTTAAGCCATTAGATTTCACAAGAGACTTGATAATCCGCCTACGCGCCCTTTACGCCCAGTGATTCCGAGTAACGCTTGCACCCTCCGTATTACCGCGGCTGCTGGCACGGAGTTAGCCGGTGCTTATTCCTTAGGTACCGTCAGAATTCTTCCCCAAGAAAAGGAGTTTACGCTCCGAAAAGTGTCATCCTCCACGCGGCGTTGCTGCGTCAGGGTTTCCCCCATTGCGCAATATTCCCTACTGCTGCCTCCCGTAGGAGTCTGGACCGTGTCTCAGTTCCAGTGTGACTGATCATCCTCTCAGACCAGTTAAGCGTCATAGCCTTGGTAAGCCATTACCTTACCAACTAGCTGATACTATATAGTCTCATCCTACACCGAAAAACTTTCCCTACTCAACTTGTGTTAAGCAGGAGTATAGAGTATTAGCAGTCGTTTCCAACTGTTGTCCTCTTGTGTAGGGCAGATTAACTATACCTTACTCACCCGTGCGCCACTAATCCACTTCTAGCAAGCTAGAAGCTTCATCGTTCGACTTGCATGTATTAGGCACGCCGCCAGCGTTCACTCTGAGCCAGGATCAAACTCTCCATAAAAATTATAGATAGTTTAATCTTTTTCTTCAAAGAAAAAGTTATAAAAGATTAAAAGAAAAGCTTTTAATCTTTTTAAATTAGATTGAATAGATTTTACATAATTACTTATGCCTAAATCTTTCTGGCTCAATCGATCACTTATTTAGATTTCAAAGATTGACTAATAAGATTTGAATAACAATACTAAGTTAAAAGAACAAAACAAAAAATCATTTTTAAAAGAAAAGTTTTTAAATTAAAAACAAGATTTATAAAAAAGCTTTTTAGTTTTAAATTAAAAAATTAAGAAAGTTAAAAACTCAAATAATTTAAAAACTTAAAAAATCTAAAATAAAGTTAATTTATAAAATCTACTCAGTTAGTGAAACTTTATAATTTAAAAGATTTTAAGTCCTTTTTTTCAAAAAAGGAAATGAAAGTATAACCAATTAAACTTAAAAGGGGATTAAATAAAGGATTAAATAATATAAATATTTGTGTAAGTATTTATATAAGTATTTGGTGGGTTAAAAAATGGGGGCTATATTTTAAAGATTATAAAAAATGCAAGATATAATATACTATTATTAGGATTAAAAGGCTTGACTTAGGGAAGATAAATTCCCTAAGTTTAGAAATATTAAAAAATTTTAATATTTTAAAAAATACTCTTGAATTTTTTTAGGATCACTTGTTTTTGTAAGCGCTAACATAAGCAAAACTCTTGCTTTTTGAGGATTCAAATCTTCAGCACTAATAAAACCTAATTTTTCATCTGAATCACTCACAGCAACACGACCTGCTACAACCCTTGAACTTACAACAACATCAAGTCCTTTTTTTATAAGCTCTTTTAAAACATTTTTTTGATCTTCATGTATACTTCCTGCACCACTTCCTGCAACAACTATGCCCTTAGTTCCATGTTCAAATAAAGCTTTTGCAGCGACACCACTACCATCATTTGAATAGCTATAAAGAATATCTACTTTTGGCAAACTTGTGAGTTTGCTTACATCAAAAGGAGCGTTTTTTGCATGAGCTTTAGTAACATTATTATAGAAAAAGACTTTACCATCTACTATATAACCCAAATCCCCAAAATCAGGAGAAGAGAAAGCATCAACATTTAAACTATGGGTTTTTACTACACCTCTAGCACTTAAAATTTTATCATTCATAGCTACCATAACACCCTTGCCCTTAGACTCTTTATCAGCAGCTAATGCTACAGCATTGTAAAGATTTTTTGGCCCATCTGCACTTATAGCAGTTGATGGACGCATAGCGCCAACTAAAACTACAGGCTTATCACTTTTAATGGTTAAATTTAGAAAATAAGCAGTTTCTTCCATGGTATCAGTACCATGAGTTATAACCACACCATCCACCCCTTCAGCAAAAAGCTTATTGATTTCTTTAGCAAGCTTTAGCCAAATTTCATCACGCATATTTGAACTATCAATATTTGCTATTTGTTCCCCACTAATATTAGCTAAATCTTGAATTTGTGGAACCGCTTTGATTAAAACATCTACACCAACAACCCCAGCTGTATAACCTGTTGTGGCAACAGCACTATCAATAGAACCCGCTATAGTTCCACCTGTTGCTAAAATAGCAATCTTTGGTTTAGCTTCTGCCATACATGCTCCTATAGATAAAAATACTAATACACATAATAGTAACTTTTTCACAATTCTCCCCTTATTTTGTTAAAATTCGTTTCATTAATGAAACTTATATAATATTAATAAATAATAAATAAAAATTTTATAAAATTTATAAAATTTCTTTAATAACAAATTGTGGAGTTACTAATCCTCTAAATTCATTCTTAGAAATACTTCCAAGCAAAGAAATATTTTGATTCAATTCTGGCTCTTTATCAAAATTAAAAAATAAAGCTTCTATGGTTTTATTTTCCTTGGTTAAAATAAGCTTTAAGTGTTTTTCATCTTTACCTAGAAGTTTTTTATTTTTTACACAAAGATTTTCTAAAACAAAAAAAGGTCGTGGATTTTTATGTCCAAAAGGTTCAAAAGATTCTAAAATTTCAAGCATTTCAAAATCAATTTCGCTAGGTTCTAAGATTCCTAAAATTTCATCCGTATCCAAAAATTCACTTTCAGAAATTTGCGAACATTCTTTTTTGATTTTATTTTTAAATTGTTCAAAATTTTCAGAGTTTAAACTGATTCCAGCAGCACCTTTATGACCACCATAATTGCTTAATATAGAATTTGTCTTAGAAATTAAAGCTAAAATATCAATCTTACCAACACTTCTTGCACTGCCTTTTAAGTGTTCTTCATTTTGAGAAAATACAAAAGCAGGTTTATTAAAATATTTAGCTAAACGACTTGCCACAATCCCTAAAACCCCTTCATGCCAATTTAAACCCGATACCACAATACAAGAATCGTTTTCATCGATTTGATTTAAACTATCTTCAAAAAGCTGTTTTTCTTCATCTTTACGACTTTCATTAAAACTAACAATTTGCTCTAGATATTCTAAAGCTTTATTAAAATCTTTAGTGTGTAAAAATTCATAAGAAATACTTGCATCATCCATTCTTCCAGCGCTATTTATAAGTGGAGCAATTAAAAACCCTATATTATCAAGAGCAAATTTATCCTTTTGATAATAATGCTTAATAGCCCTAAAAGCAGCTCTTTTGGATTTGTTAATATGATCTATACCACGCCTTACTAAAGCACGATTTAAATCTCTAAGCTCCATCATATCTGCAATAATTGCAATCGCCAAAAGTTCTAAAAATTTACTCATATCGTATTTAAGCTTGCAAACTTCTTTTAAAGCTGCTATCAAATACCATGCCACTTGAGCTCCACAAATTTCAATTTCTGGAAAATCACAATCTTTTTGCTTTGGATTGATAATGGCAAAAGCATCAGGCAAAACATCTTGAGGCATATGATGATCAGTGATAATCAAATCTATATTTTTTTCTTTGCAGAGTTTGGCTGCTTCAATAGCAGCTATTCCATTATCTACTGTTATTATTAAATTTACATCAAGTTCGTTGATAATCTCAGCATTTAATCCATATCCATCTTTAAAACGATTTGGAATTCTTACTATATAATCAAAACCTATATCATCGAAAAATTCTGCCATAATAACACAAGAAATGATTCCATCAACATCATAATCCCCTACTATGGCGACTTTCTCATTTTTTTCTACAGCTTCTTTGATGCGATTAGCTGCTTTATATGCATCCTTTAAACAGCATGGCAAAGGCAGATCACAAAGTTTGGTATGCAAATCTTTTTCAAAGCGTGAAGCCAAAATTTTTTTAATTTCATTTTTATTAATTATCTTCATAGTTTATAGCTGCCTTGATAAAACCGCAAATCACAGGATTAACATGCTCAAGTCTTGATGTAAATTCTGGATGAAACTGCACAGCCAAGAAAAAAGGATGACAGTTAAGCTCAACTGCTTCGATCAATCCTTTGCTTTCACCACTTACAATCAAACCGTGTTTTTCAAAATCTGCTCTATATTTTGGATTTGCTTCATAACGGTGGCGGTGGCGTTCTTTTACACTTTTTGCTTCATTATAAACCTTAGCCAAAAGGGATTTTTCCTTAATATCGCATTTATAAGCTCCTAAACGCATAGTTCCGCCTAAAGGAGTTTTTGCAGTACGAATTTGTTTTTCTCCATTTGTATCCATAAATTCATCAATCAAATAAACCACAGGATTTTGGCATTTCTCATCAAATTCACTTGAATTTGCATCTTTAAGTTTTAATACATTTCTAGCAACTTCCACCAAAGTAAGCTGCATACCTAAACAAATTCCTAAAAAAGGAATTTTATTTTCTCTTGCGTATTGAATGGCTTTTATCTTACCTTCTACACCACGATATCCAAATCCCCCAGCAACTAAAATTCCACTCACATCTTTAAATACTTCAGCACTTTCCATATTTTCAAGTTTTTCACTATCTACCCATTTTAACTCCACTTTAGTATCTAGAGCTGCGCCTGCGTGTATAATAGCTTCAGTAAGGCTTTTATAGCTTTCTTTTAAATCCACATATTTGCCTACAAAAGCGATTTTAACTTCATTGCTTGGAGCTATAACTCTTTTTACCAAAGAGTCCCAATTTTCCATGTTAGGTTTTAAATTTTTCAAATCCAAAATTTCAGCAATAGGGCTTAAAATATCTTGCTTTAAAAAATTAAGTGGAATTTGATAAATACTAGCCGCATCAACACTTTCTATCACGCAATTTTTTTCCACCCCACAAGAAATAGCAATTTTATCTTTTAAATCTCTATCAAGAGCTTTTTCACTACGACAAATAATCATATCAGGACTAATGCCTATGCGTCTTAACTCGCCTACACTATGTTGAGTTGGCTTTGTTTTTAATTCTCCTGTAGCCTTGATAAACGGTACTAGAGTAAGATGAATATTCATAGCATTATTTTTACCCACTTCCAAACGCAAAGCACGAATAGCTTCTAAAAAAGGCAAGCCTTCTATATCCCCAACAGTTCCGCCTATTTCAACGATGAGTATATCTTTGCCTTCTCCTGCTTTTTTAATGCGATCTTTGATTTCTCCTACTATATGAGGGATAACTTGAATGGTTTTGCCAAGATATTCTCCACGCCTTTCTTTTTCAATCACACTTTGATAAACGCGTCCTGTAGTAAAGTTATTATCTTGAGATAAACTCTCATCCAAAAAACGCTCATAATGTCCCAAATCAAGATCCGTTTCTGCTCCATCATCAGTTACAAAAACTTCCCCATGCTCAAAAGGACTCATGGTGCCTGGATCGACATTGATATAAGGATCAGCTTTTAAAATACTCACTTTAAGCCCTGAATTTTTTAAAAGTGTTGCGATAGAAGCAGCAGCTATCCCTTTACCCAAAGAACTTAAAACTCCGCCTGTTACAAAAATATATTTTGTTTGTTTCATTGATAATAAGCCTTATTTTTTTATCTAATTATAGCTTGATAAAACTTTTTATTTCATTAGAATTTTAAGTAAAAAATGCAAGAATTATAAAAAATATTTTTATCAAAAAAGGAATAAGCATGCAAATCACTTTACTTTTTCACACTCCATTATCTATTTGTTCTCATGCAACAAGAACTTGTTGGCAAAGCTTTGAAAAAGGCGATTGCGGTGGCGAAAAAGATAAAGAACTTATCGATCGCGTGGGCAATAAATTCAAACACGCTTCAACCTTAGAACATCTAAACTATACTTTTTATATACAAGGAATTTCAAGAGCTTGTTTGCAAGAAGTTGCAAGACACCGTCACACTAGCCCTAGTGTAAAAAGCACACGTTATACCTTAAAAGAACTTCGCAATGAAGCTGAATTTAAAATAGGAGATTTTGAAAATGCAAGCCGTTATCTTGTGCTTTGTGGTAATGAAGAGGTTGATAACGCAAGCATTAAAGCCTTAGAAAATTTACGCACTATTTTACAAAAAAGCATTAGTCTAGATATAGCCAAATACTGCTTACCAGAAAGCTATAAAACCGAACTTACACTAACAATTAATGCAAGAAGTTTACAAAATTTCATATCTTTGCGTAGTTCAAAATCAGCTCTTTGGGAGATTAGAAATTTAGCAAATGCTTTATTTGAAGCCTTACCACAAGAACACAAATTTATATTTGAACATTGCCTACATAAAGATATAGAATAAATCATACTAATTTTATCTTATTTAAAATATTTTTATGCTACCATTTATAAAATCAAGCTTTATGCAAGTATATTTTCATATACCTTGTGCTTGATTATAGTTTCTTATAAGGACTTTTTATGGATAAACAATTTTTTCAAGATTTTCTAATGATTTCACAAGCTCATACTATAACTACTCTTACTATGCTTTGTGTTGTTTTTTACGCATTAAAAAAAATGCGGGATATAAAAATCAATTTTTCTCTTCGCATGCTATTTGCGCTTTTAATGGGTTTGGGGTTTGGTTTTGCTTTGCAATATTTGGCAAATTTTCCAGATGCTAAAGAAGCAAGTAATATTCTTTGGTATAGTGAAACAAAACATTGGTTTGCATTTGTAAGTTCTGTTTTTGTAGCTTTTATAAAAATGTTGGTTGTTCCCCTTGTAAGCATTTGCATTATAAAAGTAATTATAGAAATTGATAAAAATATCAAAATATCCTCCTTGCTTGGAATAAGTCTTTTTTGGATACTCTTTAGCACAGCCATAGCTGCAACCTTGGGTATATTTTTAGGTTATAGTTTTGATTTAGGAAGTAATTTTGCTATACATGAAGGAGATAAACAAATTTGCGAAATTCAAACTTTTTCAAATATTATACTAGGGCTAATACCTAGCAACATCATTACAGCTATTAATAAAGAAAATATTATAGCTATTGTCATTTTTTCTTTTTTTATAGGAATTAGTGCTAAAAAATTTTCTACAAAAGAAGAGTATGAACAAGCCTTTAAAAGTTTTCATAATTTTATCCTAACCTTTTATAATATTATGATGAACATGACTGCTACAGTTATTAGATTTATGCCTTATGCTGTAGTTTGTATGATGGCTAATGTGCTTTTAAGCAATGGTTTTGAAGCTATCAAAACAGCTGGACTTTTTATAATGCTTATTTATATAGCTATGTTTATGATGTTCGGGGTGCATTTTTTACTTCTTGCTTCACAAGGGCTAAACCCTATAAAATATGCAAAAAAAGCATTTCCTGTATGGTTATTTGCATTTAGCTCAAGATCTTCTTTGGGCACTTTGCCTATGACCACTTCAACTTTGCAAAATAAATTTGGAGTTAATTCAGCTATAGCTAATTTTGTAGCATCTATAGGTACAACAACAGGACTTAATGGTTGTGCGGGATATTTTCCAGCTTTAGCGGCAGTTTTTGTAGCTTTTGCTACACATACACATATTGATTTTACATTTGCTTTAATGATAGTTTTGGTAGCTGTTATTGGATCCTTGGGTATAGCTGGAGTACCTGGAAGTGCAACTATGGCAGCTTCTATTATGCTAGCAGGGATTGGATTTGGTAATAATTTTGTCATGCTAAGTTTGATTTTAGCCATAGATCCTATTATAGATATGGCAAGAACAGCAAGCAATGTCTCAGGAGCTATGACTTCGGCACTTTGTACTGCAAAAAATCTAAAAGCTCTAGATAAAGAAATTTACAATTCTTAATCTTTTAAAACCCAATGCTTTTCATTGGGTTTTAGTATTTATTGGCAACCTTCACATTCTATGCTACGATCTGCAACATTGACTTTTTCACTATCAGGGCTTTCACTTCTTAAATAATAAGTAGATTTTACTCCAAGCTCCCAAGCGAGTTGATAAATTTCATTTAAATATCCCCCACTTGCTTTATCGAGTGACAAAAAGATATTTAAACTCTGCCCTTGATCGATCCACTTACCACGCACAGCAGCAGCCTTTACAAGAATTTTTTGATCAAGTTCGTAGGCTGGAGTATAGTATTGCCAAGTATCAAGGCTTAAATTTGGCACAACAACAGGTATCATACCACTTAAATTTTGTTCAAACCACTTTCTTTTATAAACAGGTTCTATAGTCTGCGTAGTACCCACCAAGATAGAAATAGAAGAAGTAGGCGCAATGGCCATCAAATAACCATTTCTCATACCATCTTTTTTAACTTTTTCTCTAAGTTTAACCCAATCGCATTCACTTTGATCAAATAAACCTTCTCTTAAAGTTAAAGCTTTAGCCTTAGGACTTGCTACATCAATAGGAAAAATCCCCTTGCTCCAGTTTGATCCTTCAAAATCTTCATAAGAACCTTTTTCAAGAGCTAAATTTGAACTCGCATTAATAGCCTCAAAGCTAATTTGCTCCATGATTTCATCGATTTTATTTAAATGCTCATCACTTCCCCAATGAATCTTAGCCTCAGCAAGCATTTGTGCCTCACCCATGACTCCAAGACCTATGGCGCGAGATTTTAAATTTGTATCTTTTACTTTTCTATGAGGATAAAAATTTAAATCAATTACATTATCAAGCATACGAATAGCCGTTGGCACAACACGCTCTATATCTTCTTTAGTATACACTTTGCTAAGATTTATACTTGCTAAATTACAAACGGCTGTTTTTCCATCATTTTTATATTTTTCCACTATATAAACTTTATTACCATCAATGCTATCTAAAGTTGATATTTTTTTGGCTGGTTTTTCATATCCCCCATCGATCACAACCTTTTGCTCTTCATCAAAATGAAGCTCATCTCCATTTTCAAAAACTACTTTAATTTGATAATAATTTGGCTCGGTATTTTGAAAAATTTCAGTACATAAATTTGAACTTCTAATAATTCCTACATGAGCATTTGGATTTGCTCTATTAGCACTATCCTTAAAACATAAAAATGGCAAGCCTGTTTCAAAATAATTTAGCAAAATTTTCTTCCAAAGCTCTTTAGCTTCTACGATTTCTTTGGTAATGCTTTCATCTTTTTCATATTCTTCATAGCGTTTTTCAAAAGCCTCGCCATATAAATCACACAAATCCGCTGTATCTGCAGGATCAAAAAGAGTCCATTTATCATTAGCTCTTACTCTCTTCATAAAAAGATCATTGATCCATAAAGCAGGGAAAAGTTCATGAGCACGGCGTCTTTCTTCACCTGAATTTTTACGCAAATCAATAAAATCACTTATATCCATGTGCCAAGGCTCTATATAAACCGCTATAGCCCCTTTTCTAGTACCTAGTTGATCTACTGCCACGGCAATATCGTTGGTAATTTTCAAGAAAGGTATAATCCCTCCTGCGGCATTTTTATGCCCATCTATGCTTCCACCCATAGCACGCACTTTAGACCAATCCCAACCTATACCACCACCAAATTTAGAAAGTAAAGCCATTTCTTGATAAGAATCAAAAATACCTTCAATATTATCAGGGGTTGATCCTATATAACAAGAGCTAAGTTGATGGCGCGTTGTCCTAGCGTTTGATAAAGTTGGAGTTGCAAGCATGAGTTCAAATTTAGAAATAAGATCATAAAATTTCTTTGCCCATTCTTGGGGATTAAATTCATTCTGCGCTAAAAACATCGCAATGGCCATAAACATTTGTTGAGGAAGTTCTATAGGCATACCTTTACTATCTTTAATCAAGTATCTATCATATAAAGTTTTAATACCAAGATAAGTAAATTGCATATCGCGTTCAGGCTTAATATAAGCATTTAAATCATCTAAATCGTATTTTTCTTTAAGACCAAGTAAAATTCTTCCTTCTTTTTCGCCCTTTTCAAAATATTCACGCAAATGATTATAGCGATTCATACCATTAACTTTCTTATACAAATCAAATAAAAAAAGTCTAGCTGCAACAAAGGTCCAATTTGGACAATCAATATCTATCTTATCTACCGCGGTTTTAATTAAAGTTTTTTGAATTTCTTCAGTTGAAATTCCATCGCGAAATTGAATCTTTGCATCGAGTTCAAGTTCGCTTAAATTCACACCTTCTAAATCTTTTACAGCATCAGAGGTGCATTTTTTGATCTTAGAAATATCCAATTCTTCTGTGCGACCATTTCTTTTAATAACTTTCATTGCCTTCCTTGCTTTTTATTTAAATGTTCTTTTAAAAATTGCATCAACATTTTTTGTATAGTAGTTATAATCGAAACATTTTCTTACATCCTCTTCGCTCAAACTTTTTCTTAAATCCTCATCCTCTAAAAGTGCCAACAAAAACAAACTTTCATTTTTTTCATTGATAGCAGCCTTGCCATTTTGCAAATCCGCCCAAACTTTCATAGCATTTCTTTGAACTATTTTATAAGCTTCTTCACGACTAATGCCTTTAAATGGAAGCTCTAAAAGCACCCTCCCTGAAAATACAAGCCCGCCTGTAAGATTTAAATTTTTCATCATATTTTCAGGATAAACCAAAAGCTTATCAACCATATTTGTAAGACGCATAAGCATAAAATCAGCCGTGATAAAAGCATCAGGCAAAATAAATCTTTCGACACTAGAATGAGATATATCTCTTTCATGCCAAAGTGCAACATTTTCTAAAGCTGGAGTTACAAAAGATCTAAGCACACGACAAAGCCCTGTGATATTTTCACTTAAAACGGGATTTCTTTTATGTGGCATAGCTGAACTTCCCTTTTGTCCTACACTAAAATACTCTTCAGCCTCATAAACTTCAGTTCTTTGAAAATGTCTTATGGCTACAGCGATTTGCTCACAACTTGAAGCTAAAATCGCAATAGCAGAAATAACTTGAGCGTAACGATCTCTTTGAATCACCTGATTTGAAACAGGAGCGGCTTTAAGACCTAAATTTTTACAAATTTCTTCTTCAAATTCCAAAGGTGCATGAGCAAAATTTCCCATTGCACCGCTGATTTTTCCATAGCTTATCACTTCTTTTGCATGTTCTAAAAGCTCTTTTGCATGCAAAATTTCATCATACCAAATAGCTAACACCAAACCAAAAGTGATAGGCTCTCCATGAATTCCATGACTTCTTCCTACCATTAAGGTGTTTTTATGCTCCAAAGCACGCTTTTTGATCACTTCTAAAAGCAAAGAAACATCTTCTAAAATAAGCTCCAAACTCTCTTTTATCTGTAAAGCAACAGCTGTATCTATACAATCAGAACTTGTCATTGCATAATGCACAAAACGACTCTCTTCTCCCAAACTTTCACTTACACTTGTAAGAAAAGCGATAACATCGTGTCTTGTGGTTTTTTCTATTTCATCTATTCTTGCAATATCAAATTTTGCATTTTTAAGAATTTTTTCGCAGTCTGTGTCATCAATGAGACCGAGTTTATTCCAAGCTTTTACAGCGGCTAATTCTACTTTTAACCACGCATCATATTTTGCTTGCATGTCCCATTTTTTAGCCATGATTTCTCTGCTATATCTTTCAACCATCTTTGAAACCTTTTTAGCTATAATTTTATATTTTAAAAAACGGAAATTATATCAAATTATCCTAAGAAAGTTATTAAATGGCCTACATAAAAATAAAACTCTCAAACAATGGAAAAAAGGCGTTTCAAGTCCTTATGGAAAATTTAAAAATTAGCATAAATGAAGCACAAAAACTCATAGACAAAAAAAGACTTTTTTGTAATGGAATTTTAGTAGAAGAAAAGAATAAAATTTTAAATGGTTTAGTAGAGCTTATAGTCTATGAAAACAACCCCAAAGGAGTAGAAATTGTCTTTGAAAATGAAGACTTTGCCATACTTGAAAAAGAAAGTGGGATCTTAAGCCATCCAAATGGTAGACATTGCAAATACAGTCTTAGTGATGAAATTTGGCATCTTTGGGGAAAAGAAGCTTGCGTAACACACAGGCTCGATAAAGAAACGAGCGGACTTATACTTATAGCCAAAAACAAAAAAGCACAAATTGATCTTAAAAGCTTATTTGAAAAAAAACTAGTTCAAAAAGAATACCTTGCTCTAGCTCATGGAAAAATAGAAGAAAATTTTATAGTTGATAAAGCTATAAATTTAACTAAAAACTACGATGATATAAAAACAAGAATGCAAATTTGCAAAGAAGGAAAACAGGCTATCACTGAATTTGAAATTTTAGAATACTTTCCTAAAATCAACGCTACTCTTTTACTTTGCAAACCCTTAACAGGCAGGCAACACCAAATAAGAGTGCATTTGCACTATAAAAACCATACCATTTTAGGAGATCCGCTTTATGGGCTTAGCAAAGAACAAATCGAAAGCATTTTAGATGAAAAATTAAATCCTAAAGAACGCTTAAAACTTACAGGTGCCTTGCGTTTGTGTTTGCATTCTTATCGTTTGAAATTTCAATATAAAAATCAAAATTTTGATATCAACTCAAAAATAAACATAAAAGAAATTTTCAACAATTCCATAAAATAAAATGATGTTTCACTACGCTACAATCAATCACTTTTTTACCAAATTTTAAAACAAAAAAAATAATTCTTGCTAAAACTTTAAGTATAATTAAATAAAAAAGCGAGATTTTCTAATGAAATTTGTTAATTTTATACAGGATCAAAAACCCAATCTAGGAGTACTAAATTCTAGTGGAAAAATTGTAAGTTTTGCTGATCTTGGCATTGAAACTAACGATATGAATGAATTTATTATCTATTTTGATAAATTTAAACACAAGCTTACAGACTTGGATTCTAAAATAGCCTATGAAATTCCAAAAGAAGATTATCTAGCTCCTATTATAGAACCTCGTCAAGATATTATATGTCTTGGGATTAATTTTTTAGATCATGCCAAAGAATCTGCCAAATTTAAGGGTGAAAAATTTGAAGAAAGAGAATATCCTGTATATTTTGGAAAACGCTGCAATCAAGCTACGCCACCTTTTGGTGATATACCTTTACATGCAGATGTAACTTCTCAGCTTGATTATGAATGTGAGCTTGCATTTATTTTAAGTAAAGATGCTTATAAAATCAAAGCTAAAGATGCAAAAGATTATATCTTTGGCTATACTATTATCAATGAAATTTCAGCTCGCGAACTTCAAAAACGCCACAAACAATTCTACCGAGCAAAAAGTCTTGAAGGTAGCACTATAATGGGACCTTATATCACAAGTGTAGATGAAATTTCTTATCCTCCTAAACTCCAACTTCAAAGCTATGTCAATGATGAACTGCGCCAAAACTCTAACACCCAATTGTTTATTTTTGATATTGCTTATGTCTTAGAAGAACTTAGCGCGGGCATGCTTTTAAAAGCTGGAAGTATTATATCTATGGGAACTCCTAGTGGAGTGGGCATGGGGTTAAATCCACCTACTTTTTTAAAATCAGGAGATAAAGTACGTTGTGTCATAGAAAATTTAGGAGAACTTTGCAATAAAATAAAAAAACTTTAAATAAAAAATATCAATATATTAAACAATTTACCAAAATTAAAGTATAATGACATTCTGAGAAATTTAAACTTAAGGTAGAAATTTATTATGAAAAAAATAATAATAATTTTATGTTTATCTTATGCAAATATAGTCTTTGCAGTAGATATGATAACCCCTATTCCAAATTCCATCCCTTATGATAAAGAAAAAGCTAAGCTTGGAAAAAGTCTTTATATGGATAAAAGCTTATCCAAAGATGGAAAAGTTTCATGTAATACCTGCCATAGGCTTGATCAACACGGCGTTGATGGACTTGAATTTTCAATAGGAGTTGATAATCAACTTGATAAACCTTTTAACACTCCTACAACCTTTAATTCTGTGTTTAATTTTGTGCAATTTTGGAATGGCAGAGCCAAAGATTTAGCAGAACAAGCAAAAGTGCCTTTTTTTAATCCAAAAGAAATGGGACTAAGTCCTGAACTTCTTTTACAAAAAGTTAATTCTAATGAAGATTATGTAAAAACTTTTAAAAAACTTTATGGAGAAGTTACGGTAGAAAACATAGCTCTTGCAGTTGCAGAATTTGAAAAAACCTTAATCACTCCAAATTCTCCTTTTGATCGCTATCTTAGCGGAGATCAAAATGCTATTTCAGCTCAAGCTAAAAAAGGTTATGAAGATTTTAAAGCTAATGGCTGCATTTCTTGTCATCAAGGTCAAAATATAGGTGGAAATATGTTTCAAAAAATCGGTATTTTTGAAGAATACCCAAATCAAGAAGATTTAGGACGCTATGAAATCACAAAAAGAGAAGCTGATAAAATGATATTTAAGGTTCCTAGTTTAAGAAATATAGCCAAAACCGCGCCTTATTTTCATGATGGTTCTATACCTACTTTAGATGCTTGTGTTCAGTTTATGGCTTACTATCAACTAGGAAAATTTTTAGATCAAAAAACAGTTGATAATATAGTTGCATTCCTAGAAAGCTTGACAGGAGAATATCATGACAAATAAAAAAAGTTCATTTTTGATAAAATTTATTATTTTATCTACGCTAGTTTTAGCTTTTATTCTTGTTTTGCTAGGTATTATTTTTAACAACTACTCCTCATCTAAAGATAATAAAGACTTAATAAACATAGTTCAACAGCTACAAATTTCAGATGAAAAAATCAATTCCGTTTTTCAAAATAGTTTTAATTTTATTAACTATGATCCAAGTGTTCAAGCAATAAAAAAAATGCAAGAAAACTTTAAAAAACTTAAAACTTTTGGGATTGATATAAGCAAAGCGGAAGAAATTTTTAATGCCAAACTAATCCAGCTTAATTATTTCAAATCCGCAAATTCCATAGCGGTAAATTCAAAACTTTATTTGTTTGAGTTAGCTAAAAATTATTTTGAAGAATTAGAACAAAACCATGAAACAAATAAAAACAACTATAGAACAATGAGTTCTATGTTAAGCGTTCTTTCAACTGAAAGTATTTTGCAAAAAACAACACTCAATCAACTCAACAGCCTTATGAAAGAAATCAAAAACGATACAAAAAGTGAAAATTTACAACTTTTTCTAAAACACTATAAAATGATTGTAAAACAGATTTCTATTATGCAAGATAATTCTTCTATTTATGAGAATAATTCTCTTATGAAAGAGTTAAAACAACTTAACGCTTTCACTCAAAATGCTGTAGAACAATCTAATTTATTTAAATTTTATATCGCTTTAACAGTATTTGGAATCACTCTTGTATTATTTGTATTTTTTATTTTATTAACACTAAAAAAAGTCATCATGCCAATTCATACTTTAGAAAAACTAAGCGCTAATTTAGCTAGTAAAGAAGCCAATCTACACTCTCGTTTAAATATAGATCCAAAAAGCGAACTTGGACAAAGTGCTCAATATATTAATTCATTTATATCCACCGTTCAAAACTCAATCATAGAAGCCATAGAAAATGCTAAATCAAGTCATCAAAATTCACAAAAGCTCAAAAACAACTCTATGATGCTTGAAAACAGTTCTAATTCACAACATGAACAAATTCAAGGCGTTAAAGAAATCACCTATGTCCTAGATGATCATATCAATCTTGCGGGAAATTTAGCACAAGAAAGCATAGAAAATATGCAAGATATGCACATACTGATGGATAAGGTAGAACTTACTCTATCTGAACTTGTAAATTTAATAAATGAAAATAATGAAAAAGAGCAAAATATAGTAGCCAATATGGATAATCTAACTCAAAGTGCAGATAATATCATAGAAATTACAAGTTCTATTAGAGATATAGCCGATCAAACCAATTTACTTGCCTTGAATGCAGCTATTGAAGCTGCAAGAGCGGGCGAACATGGACGGGGTTTTGCAGTTGTTGCTGATGAAGTAGGTCAACTTGCCGATAAAACAAGTAAATCTCTTTTAAATATAAATGCTACTGTTAATGCTATAGTCCAACAAATCAATGACAACAAAGCCTTGATGGATCTTATCCATGATTCTATGAAAGAAACCTCTTTAAAAACCAATGATTTACAACAAGAACTTGTAAATTCTATGCATAAACTAGAAAGCTCTATAGAATCAACCCAAACCATGAAAGATAAAAGCATGGAAGTAAAAGATAAAATGCTTATCCTAGGAACAAGCATAGACAAGGTTAATGAACTTGCAAATTCTGTTAAAGATTTATCATCCGAAATCAATAATATCTCTCAAAATGTTCTAAATGGTGCGTCTAAACTCTCTGAAAAATTAAGTAGCTTTCAGTAACTTTTTTCGTGTTAATTTAAATTAACACGAAATTTTAATAAAAAATTTATCTTTAATTTATGTTTTTAAAGTAAAATTAACGGTTTTTATTTCATAAGGAGATACTATGGAGTTTCTTGAACTTTTATTAGTTTTAATCGCCTTGATACTGATTATCAAAAAACCAGAAAAAGAAAATTTGGCTTTTGGTTTAGTAATGGTAGCTTGGCTTTTAATGGTTTTTTTCTATGTTGGCCACAAAACAGGCGCACTATTAACAATAATGAATCTGTAAGGGAGGGCTAAATGAACGAAATTAATAAAACAAAAAATTTCTACACACTAATGTGTTTAGCAGGCTTTTTGATCATACTCTTACCTGTAGGTATTGCAAATTTTGTATTTGGTTATATGTTGGGTGATAGTCCCTGCACACTTTGCTGGGGACAAAGAGAAGCAATGATCTTTATCGGTGTGATGGCGCTTTTCATTGTTCGTTATGGTATGAAAGGTAAATACCTTGCTGCTCTTTTAATCATGACAGCAGTAGGCCTTTATCAATCTTTTGCTCACTATGGCAATCACGCTCATAGAGATTTAGATCAAGGTTTTGGTTTAGCAGTTTTTGGTATCCATACTTATTTTTGGGCTGAAGTGGTATTTTGGGCTGTTGTATTGCTTTTAGGTGTGATTTTTGCTTTTGCTCCTAAATTTAATGCTTTTGAAGCAGAATTAAATGGAGAAAAATTTAGAAAATATACGAAATTTTCTCTCGCAGCTGTAGTTATCAGTGCGATTGTAGTAGCTTCAAATGTTTTCCAAGCTTTTGTAAGCACAGGAATTCCTCCTTATGTGGGACAAGGCGATCCTGTAAGATTTAGCTTAAATCCAAAATACATCATTTGGAGTAAAGAAGGTTGGAATGGTTTATGGCAAAATATTTCTTTCTTAGGAAAGCGCGATGTTAAAGCTCCTGATTATGCTTTTGCACCTGCAAGTGAAAAACTTGGCATAAAATTTGATAATGATATCAACAATGCTCCATTTGCAAAAATCAATGATGAGCTTAAAATCACAAATAAACAAACTATAAATTTTGACAAAGCCATCAATACTCTTGATTATATCAACAATGAATTTGTAGCAAGCTCTAAATGGGATGTGGCTTTCTTAGATAATAATTTTAGCGTTAAAGAAGGTTTTGAGCTTGATCCTTATTTTTCAGCTACTATCGATCCAATTATTGGCATCATACCTTATATGAACGATAAATTCATTCTTATGGGCTCAAACAAATCTTTCTTAAGATTTGCAAAAAATCCTAATGCAAGTGAAGAAGATATCGCTAAACAATACGCTGATTTTGTAAAAGGTAATGATAAATTTAAAGGCCAAGGCGAAGGTTTAGGTCGTGGAAGACTTGATACTGTAAGAGCAAAATTTAACCATGTAGCAAGCATGACTACAGATGGAAATTATCTTTATCTTGCAACTGTTCCAAACAACAAAGACGCTAAAACTTTTGTAATCTCTAAAATTTCTTTAAAAGATCGTGTTCTTTCAGGAGAATTTACTCCAAAAGCAAATCTTAAAGAAGGTAAAACTTTAGGCGATCTTTATGTAACTTCTATGACTTTTAAAGATGGAGAAATTTATGCACTAAGCAAAAATCACAATGTGATTGCCGTAATTGATCCAGTTAAGGAAGAAGTAGTAAAAACTATCGCTTTCCCAAGCTCTATCACTAATGCTAGAAGCATTTTCTTTAAAGATGGAAAAATCAACATTCTTTCTTATCAAGATGGAGCAAACAAGCTTTATACTCTAAACTAAGCTTTAAGTCCTAGTGAAAACTAGGACTTATATTTGATCTTATCTTTAAACCCTGCTTTTTCAAAACCTCTTAAACGAAGCAAACAACTATCGCACTCCCCACATGCTTCATCTTCACTCTCATAACAAGACCAAGTAAGTTCTAAAGGTACATTTTCTTTTAAGGCTAGTTCTACAATTTTAGCTTTGTTCAGTCTAACAAGCGGAGTTTTTATACAAACTTTGAAATTCTTACTCGTACCTTCATTGATAAATTCTTGTGCCTTTTGTATAAACTCATCAGTACAGTCAGGATAACCACTGCCATCTTCTTCTACCACCCCTATAAAAATACTCTCACAATTTTCCTTTTCAGCCAAAGATCCTGCTATGCTTAAGAAAATTCCATTGCGAAAAGGCACATAGGTGATAGGTGGGGTATCGCTTATGCAAAGCTCATTTTTAGGAATGTCTATACTTTTATCGGTTAAGGCATTACCCCCTATATCTTTGATAAAAGTCACATCTAAAATATAAGATTTTTCTACTTTTAAAGCCTTGCAAATTTGCTTAAAACATTCTCTTTCTTTCTCTTGAGTGCGTTGTTCATAATCAAAATGCAAAGCGATGATTTCATAACCTTCTTTTTTGGCTAGATAAGCACACAAAGTACTATCCATACCGCCACTTATGATACAAAGTGCTTTTTTACTCATTTTTATCCTTAAATTTGCTATAATTTCGCAATTTTAACGAAAATTTTTAAATTTAAATTGCAAAAAAGGCAAAAGCATGATAAACATAAAACTCATAGAACACATTTTTAAAGCCGCTTCTATCAGTCGTTGGAATGATTATCCAAGAATGGCAAATTTGGTTGAGCTTGACAAACAAGCTCATAAATTCATCATCGCATATTTTATTGCTAAAATGGAAAAAGATGTGGATATGAGAGTGATTATAGAAGGGGGAATTTTTGAGTTTTTAAGTCGTGTGGTAGTAACCGATATACGCCCTGATGTGTATCATGAAATCGTGCGTCAAAAAAAAGCTGAAGTTAATGCTTGGGTTTTAAGCAAAATCGAACCTATGATAGAAGATATAGAAGAAGGAGAGTTTTTAAAGCGTTTTGAAGCGTATTTAAACGGCAATGCTTACGCTAAAGAAAGGCTTATCTTAAAAGCAGCTTCGTATTTTGCTACAAGATGGGAATTTAACATAGTTTATCAAACCTCAGCTTTTTTAAATGATATTGATGAGATTAAAAACAAAGTTGAAGAAGAATTAGAAGATTACTATGAGCTTATAGGAGCTAGAAAAATCGCTTTAAATCAAAAAATAGCCAAAATCATCGATCTTAGCGGAAGACTTCGCTTTCAAAAGCGTTGGGCTCAAACTCCACGCATACCAGAAACTGCGGTTTTAGGACATATGCTTGTGGTGGCGATTTTGGGATATTTTTACTCACTAAAAATCAAGGCTTGCGATAAAAGACTTGAGAATAATTTTTATTGTGCTTTGTTTCATGATTTGCCAGAGTCTTTAACGCGTGATATTATCAGCCCTGTAAAATACGGTATTGATGGGCTTCATGATATCATAAATGATTATGAAATGAAACTTATTAATGAAAGAATTTTACCCTTCGTTCCTGAGGGTTTAAGGGCTGAGTTTTCTTATATTTTAGGTATTAGAGAAGGTAGAAACGATGAGTCAAATTTTGTAAAAAATGAGTTTGAAAATCGCACTTATAAAAATGCTAAAATAGAGCTTTGTAGCGGAAGTTTAAGTTCTTTTAATGAAAATGAATTTGGTGCTATAGATGGTAAGGCGCTTAAATACTGCGATAAAATTGCTGCTTATATAGAAGCAGGACTTAGTATAAGCTATGGTGTAAAGTCTAAAGAACTTGAAAGTGGTTTTTTAGGAATGTATGAGTTTTTTAAAGAAAATCCTACTATAGATGGGGTGAATTTTTTTGAAATTTGTGAAAGTTTAAGAGAGTATTTTAAAATTTAAATAAGATTTTTATACTCCTATTTTCAATATGTTTTAAATAAAAATATTATAAATTCAAATTTTATTTTGTATAAAACATAAAGGAGTTATTATGAAAAAATACTTTCAAAAGCGCTATACTTTAGCCTTTTTTATAGGTATATTAGCGGGTATTTTCGGAGCTATTGTTAAATGGGGTTGGGAAGTACCTTTTCCTCCAAGAAATCCCAATATTTTTTGGCCAGCAGATGCTTTAGAACGTGTTACTCCACCTAAAATTTTTCTAGAACAACTAGGCTTACCTACTGATTGGACTTATATGTTTTCAGGTATGCAAATGCCTTTGTCAATTTTTATAGTGCATGTCGGTTTTTCTATTGTTTTTGGAGTAGCTTATTGTATGATAGCGGAAAAATGGCACCGTATTACTATGTGGCAAGGTGCAGTTTTTGGATTTTTTGTTTATCTTTTTGCCCATGTTATTGTAATGCCTTTAATTGCAGAAGTTCCACCACTTTCTGAAATTCCTTTTGATGAACACCTGTCTGAAATTTTTGGCCATATTGTTTGGCTGTGGGGTATGGAAATAGTTCGTAGAGATATAAGAAATCGTATAACTAAAGAAATAGAAGAATGAAAGGTTTCCTTTCATTCCATATCTAAAACTGCACCTTTACTAGCATTGCTAACAAGTTTTTGATACATTCTAAGCCATCTTGAAGGCACTTCTTTTTGAGGTAATACAAATTCTTTTTTGCGTTTAGCGATTTCTTCTTCGCTTAAATTTGCATGGATGGTATAAGCATCTACATCAATTTCTATTTCATCTCCATCTTTTAAAAGTCCTATAAGACCACCTTCAGCTGCTTCAGGGGAAATATGACCCACGCTTAAACCCCTTGTAGCCCCGCTAAAACGACCATCGGTGATTAAAGCCACATCAGCACCCAAACCCATACCCATTAAAAGTGAAGTAGGACTTAACATTTCTTGCATACCAGGGCCACCTTTTGGACCTTCATAGCGTATCACACAAACATTTCCTTTTTGCACCTTGCCTTTGATAATGCCTTTTATAGCTTCATCTTGAGAGTTAAAACAAACAGCTTTGCCTTTAAATTTTCTTTTTCCAACTATTCCTGCGGTTTTTATAACACAACCTTGCTCAGCTAAATTTCCAAACAAAATAGCAAGTCCACCTACTTTTGAGTAAGCATTATCTACTCTACGAATGATATTTTCATCTTTGATTTTGGCATTTTTTAAGCGTTCTTTGAGACTTTCTCCTGTGATAGTCAGTGCATCAAGTTCTAAAATATGTCCTTGTCTGCTTGAAATTTCAGCCATAACTGCACTCACACCTCCTGCTTTGTGGATATCATCCATATAAACACTATTTAGCGATGGGGCTATTTTTGCTATGTGTGCAACTTTGCTTGAGATGAAATTTAAATCTTTAATATCTAGTGCTACCCCTGCTTCACGTGAAATGGCAAGCATGTGTAAAACAGTATTGCTACTTCCACCCATTGCCATATCTACTACCATAGCATTACGCACGGCTTTTTGAGTGATGATATTGCGAATTTTAAAACGCTCATCTAAGGCGATTTCACAAATACGACGCGCTGCTTTTCTTAAAAGCTCTTCTCTTTCTTTGCTTAAAGCTAAAATGGTTCCATTACCTTCTAGTGCTATACCCATAGCTTCGCATAAGGTATTCATGGAATTTGCCGTAAACATTCCCGAGCAAGATCCACCACTTGGACAGGCTGAACATTCTATGTCTTTAAATTCTTCTTCGCTAATTTTTTTGGCTTCATAAGCCCCTACAGCTTCAAAAACAGAGCTAAGACTGATCTTTTCTCCTTTTTTGGTTACTCCTGAAGCCATAGGCCCACCACTTACAAAAATGGTTGGAACATTAACCCTTAAAGCTCCCATTAACATACCAGGAGTGATTTTATCGCAGTTTGGGATACAGATTAAAGCATCAAGTTGATGAGCATTCATCACTGTTTCAATGGAATTTGCGATAATTTCACGACTTGGTAAAGAATAAAGCATACCTTCATGCCCCATAGCTATACCATCATCTACACCTATGGTATTAAACTCAAAAGGCACACAACCATTTTTGCGTATCTCATCTTTAATGATTTTAGCATAATCATTTAAAAAATAATGCCCTGGGATTATGTCTATATAGCTATTTGCTACACCTATAAAAGGTTTGTCAAAATCTTCATCTTTCAAACCACAAGCACGAAGTAAAGAACGATTAGGTGCTTTTAAATGTCCTTTTTTTATCGCATCGCTTCTCATTGTAACTCCTGATAATAATTTTTTAAAATTATATTTAGCAAAGCTTAATTTTTGTGAAATTTATTTTGATATACATTTTCATAAATGATAAAAATTATTAATTGACAAAAATATTTTTTTATAATACAATGCTTTTTGATAATCAAAAAGGAGTCAAAATGAGACAATATGAAACCTATAAATGCCAAAAATGTGGCAATGAAGTAGAAGTTCAAAATGTAGGCGGTGGTAAACTTAGTTGTTGTGGTGAAGAAATGAAATGTATCACTACAGATTTAACTGCAGTAAATTTGATGAAAGCTTTTGCAGGCGAATCTATGGCAAGAAACAAATACGATTTGTTTGCTGATGTAGCTGAAGAAGAAGGTTGGCACGCGGTTGCTAGACATTTTAGAGAAGCAGCTGAAAATGAAAAATGGCATGCAAGAGCAGAATTTAAAGCTTATCATGAAATCGTTGATGGCAAACCTTTAGAGGTAACTACAAAAAATCTAGTAAGTGCTGCAGAAGGTGAAAACTATGAGCACACAACTATGTATCCAAATTTTGCAAAAATTGCTGAAGATGAAGGCAAAAAGGCTATAGCGAGATTATTTACAGCTATTGGTAAAGTAGAGATAGAACACGAAAGAGAATATCTAGCACTTAAAAAAATGCTTGAAGAAGAAGAATTTTTTAATAGCGAAGTAGAAGAATTATGGGTTTGTGAAGTATGTGGACATATACATCGTGGCAAAAAAGCTCCAGCAGCCTGTCCTTTATGTAAAGCACCAAAAGAGTATTTTAAACGCGAATTTTTGGGTTAAGTTAAGAAATTCTTATCCTTTTTAAGATAATATTACAATTATTTTTTAATAAAAGGATAATAAAATGAAAAAATTACTATTTTTATTTTTTGCTTTAACGGCTTTTCTCTTTGGTGCTGTAAATATCAACACTGCAACGCTAAAAGAATTAAAAAGTTTAAATGGTATTGGCGAAGCTAAGGCTAAAGCAATTTTAGAATACCGCAAAGAAGCAAATTTTACAAGTATTGATGATCTTAAAAAAGTTAAAGGCATAGGTGATAAGCTTTTTGAAAAAATCAA
This sequence comes from Campylobacter sp. BCW_4338, assembly GCF_001763255.1. Lineage (NCBI taxonomy): Bacteria > Pseudomonadati > Campylobacterota > Epsilonproteobacteria > Campylobacterales > Campylobacteraceae > Campylobacter > Campylobacter sp. BCW_4338. The sequence goes on along the minus strand of NZ_MJYJ01000033.1, from coordinate 59,906 downwards.
AAATGATATCATAGTAGAATAAAAGGGCATTTTTGCCCTTCTTTTTAGAAAAATTTGAAAACTTTATTTGACACAAAAGAACTTTTAAACGAATTTGACATAAATTTAATTGGTATTGATGAAGCAGGACGCGGTGCTTTGGCAGGTCCTATGATGATGGCAGCTTGCAAACTGAACAAAAAACTTCATGGGTTGTGTGATTCTAAAAAACTAAGCGAAAAAAAACGCGAAGAACTTTATGAAATCATCATCAAAAATTCAAACTATCTCATACTTGCTTTTTCTTCAGAGCAAATCGACGCACTAGGCTTAAGCACTTGTTTAAAAACAGGCTTAAAGCTTATAAAAAAGCATTTTAAAACAGAAAATAACTTCTTATATGATGGAAAGACCAACCTAGGTATAAATGGGATAAAAACACAAATCAAAGCCGATACTAGCATTTTGCAAGTAAGTGCAGCTAGCATACTTGCAAAAGTTAGTAAAGATAGGGTGATGAATTTCTTAGCTAAAGACTTTCCTTGTTATGAATTTGAAAAAAACAAAGCCTATGGCACAAAAGCTCATAAAGAACTTATAGCTAAATTTGGAATTTGCAAACTCCACCGAAAAAGTTTTAAACTTTTATGATTATTTTGCTAAATTTTGATGCAAACTCAAAGCACATTCTATACCATCTTTTATAGCCCAAACAACTAAAGATTGTCCTTTTCTAGCATCTCCACAAGCAAAGATTTTTTTATGAGTGGTTTGGAAATTTTCTGTGCTTATGTTGTTTTTCTCATCTAATTTCACTCCAAAATTTTTAGAGATAGCTTCTTCGCACCCGCTAAAACCCATAGCTAAAAGCACTAAATCCGCTTTATAAGTTTTTTTAGAATTTGAAAATTCGACATTTATAGCTTTGCCTTCTTTAAACTCGCGTTTTAAATCATTTGCTTCAACGCCTTCTACATGAGTTTTTCCTAAAAATTTCTTTGTCATTTTTTGATATTCCCTAGGATCTTTGCCATATACAGCAATGGCTTCTTCTAAACCATAATCAGTAGTAAAAATGTCAGCTTTTAAAGGCCAAGGATTGTTTTGGCTTCTTTGCAAAGGTCTTTTTGGACTTCTTTCAAAACGCACTATAGATTTAGCCCCTTGTCTTGTCGCTACAGCGATACAATCCACACTTGTATCCCCACTTCCTATAACCAAGACATTTTTACCTTTGGCCGTATCTGCACCCTTGCCTGTTTTTAACAAAGTTTTGGTATTTTGCGTTAAAAAATCAAGGGCAAATTCAACCCCTTTTAGCTTTCTACCTTCTATATCAAGATCTATAGGCTTACTTGCTCCTGTACAAAGCACCAAAGCATCAAATTCTTTTAGAAGTTTTGAAACCTTATCTTTGCTGTCTATATTTTCATTCACTTTAAATTCAATCCCGCTTTTTTTAAGCAAATCCACCCGTCTTTGAACTATACTTTTATCAAGCTTCATATCAGGGATGCCATACATCAAAAGTCCGCCTATTTTATCGCTTCTTTCAAAAACACTTACTTTATAACCTAGTGAATTTAAAGTATTAGCACAAGCAAGTCCAGCGGGTCCACTTCCTATGATAGCGATTTTTTTGCCATTGTATTGCTTAGGTTTATTTACTCTTACTAAATTTTCTTTAAAAGCATTTTCTATAATGGATAATTCATTATTTTTGATACTCACACTTGTACCATTTATCGCACACACACAAGAATCCTCACAAGGAGCAGGGCAAACACGACCGGTAAATTCAGGAAAAGGATTAGTAAGTTCAAGTCTTTCATAAGCTTCTTTCCATAAAGAATGATAAATAAGATCGTTCCATTCAGGAATGAGATTGTTTAAAGGACAGCCTATATCTTTTCCTTCGCTCATCACGCCCGTATGACAAAAGGCCACACCACAATCCATACATCGTCCGCCTTGAATTTCTTGTTCTTTCTTGTCTAAAAGCGTTGTAAATTCTTTGTAATTTAAAACCCTTTCCTTAGGGGCAATTTTTTTAAAATCCATTCTTTTAAAGTCTAAAAAACCTCTTGCATTTCCCATTTTTACTCCTTATTTTTGCGTGATTTTCAAAAATGCTGCTAAATTTGGATCTTTTTCATTTTTACAAAGATCAAGCATTTTTAACATCTTTTCATAATCTCTTGGCATGACTTTAAAAAAGTCTTTTTTATCGAATTTTTCTAAAATATCTTTAGCCTTTTTAGAATCTGTATAAGCGATATGTTTTTCTATCACAGCTTTTAATTCTTTTTCATCCTTAGCATTAAGATCTTTAATATCCACAAGCTCGGTATTTACATGAGCTTCATTGTGTCTTCCAAAAATATAAACAACGCCCCCACTCATACCAGCAGCGAAATTCGCACCCACATCTCCAAGAACTACAACTTGCCCACCTGTCATATATTCACAACCATGCACGCCTGTTCCTAAAACCACAGCCAAAGCTCCTGAATTTCTTACACAAAATCTTTCCCCTGCTATACCATCTAAATACACTTCACCCTCAGTTGCTCCATATAAACAAGCATTTCCTGCGATGATATTTTCTTCAGGCGAAAAAGTAGCTTCATTTGAAATTTTTGCTATGATTTTGCCACCACTTAAACCCTTGCCTAAATAATCATTGCTATCGCCTATAATCTCAAGTTTAATGCCCTTTAACAAAAACGCTCCAAAGCTATTACCTGCATTGCCTATAGCTTTGATATGGATACTATCTTCATCTAAAGCATCTTTTCCATAAGTTTTTAAAATTTCACTTGAAAGCATAGTTGCAAAAGTACGACTTTGATTTCCTACTTCTAAAGAAAGTTTGATAGGCTCTTTTTTCTCCACAGCATTTTTACAAAGTGGTAGTAAAATTCTATAATCAATCGTTTTTTCAAGTTTATTGTCTTTATAATCTTTAAAATGCACAGCAGTTCTATTATAAGTAGGCAAGGATTTTAAAATTTTATCTAAATTTAGCTTTCCTGCTTTACCTTGCACACTTTTTTGGCGGAGTTTATCCACACGACCTATCATATCATCTAGGCGTTCAAAACCAAGCCTTGCCATGTATTCTCTAAGCTCCTGGGCTATAAAATACATGAAATTAATCACATCATCTACTTTGCCCTTAAAACGATCTCTAAGTTCTGTATCTTGAGTGGCTATACCAAAAGGACAGGTATTTAGATGACAAACTCTCATCATCGTACAACCTAAAACAATCAAAGGCGCGGTTGCAAAACCAAATTCTTCAGCTCCTAAAAGTGCCGCTATGGCTAAATCACGCCCATTCATAAGCTTTCCATCAGTTTCTAATCTTACCCTATCTCTAAGCTTATTTAAAATCAAAGTTTGATGTGTTTCAGCCAAACCTAACTCCCAAGGAATTCCTGCATGCGGTATAGAAGTCCTAGGACTTGCACCCGTACCTCCATCATAACCTGAAACAAGGATTAAATTCGCTCCTGCCTTAGCCACACCTGCAGCAACCGTTCCTATGCCATTTTCGCTTACAAGTTTTACTGAAATTTTAGCGTCTTTGTTAGCATTTTTTAGGTCATAAATAAGTTGAGCCAAATCTTCTATAGAATAAATATCATGATGAGGAGGTGGGGAAATAAGCGTCACACCTGCAGTAGAATGTCTAGCCTTGGCTATCCAAGGATAGACTTTAAAGCCCATTAATTGTCCGCCTTCACCTGGTTTTGCGCCTTGAGCGACTTTGATTTGAATTTCTTTTGCATGACTTAAGTAGTTTAAATCCACGCCAAAACGCCCACTTGCTACTTGCTTAATGGCTGAGTTTTTATCCACACCCTCTTTGATTTCATAGCGTTCTTCATCCTCTCCACCTTCACCTGAATTTGATTTAGCACCTATTTTATTCATAGCCTGTGCTAAACACTCGTGTGCTTCTTTAGAAATAGAACCATAACTCATCGCTCCTGTTCTAAAGCGTTTAACTATACTTTCTACGCTTTCAACCTTATCTATACTGATAGCTTCACTAAAATCAAATTCCATCAAAGAACGCAAATTAACTTGTTTTTCATCTACTAAAGCCGAGTATTTTTTAAAGCTTTTATAGTCTTTGTTGCGGCAGGCTTGCTGAAGATTAAAAATCACAAACGGATCGATTAAATGTTCTTCTTTAGCACTTCTAAAACCATGAATTCCTTTAGAATCTAAAGCCTTATGTGTATCGTTAAAAGCATATTTGTGTAAAGCAATGAGCTCTTTTTCAAAATCTTCTAAATCCATACCTTCAATGCGTGAAGTTGTAGAAGTGAAGTATTTATCAATCACCTTAGAGCTTAAGCCCAGACATTCAAAAAGTGCAGAGCCATTATAACTTTGCAAGGTAGAAACTCCCATTTTAGAAGCAATTTTGACTATGCCACTTGAACTTGCCTTGATAAAATTTTCTACCGCCTTTTCATAACTTAAATTTAAATCTTTATTGGCAATGAGTTTTTGTATGCTCTCATAAACCAAATAAGGATTAATAACAGTCGCACCATAGCCTAAAAGACATGCAAAATGATGAATTTCTCTAGGTTCACCACTTTCGATGATAAGACTTGTGTGTGTTCTTAAATTTTTTCTTACTAGATGATTATGCACTCCAGAAACAGCAAGCAAAGCGGGGATATAAGCGTTTTTTTCATCCACTCCTTTATCGCTTAAAATGATAATAGAAACACCTTTTTTAACCTCATCTTCTATCTTAACACAAAGTTCATCTAAAGCCTTTTCTAAAGTTTTTTTAGAATAATCATAAAGTATAGAAAATTCTTTAACTTGAAATTTATTTAAAGCCTTAACTTCAAAAAGTTCTTCATTACTTATCACAGGCAAGGCTATTTTTACACGTTTTGCATTGTTTTCATCGGGTTTTAATAAATTGCCTTCGCTTCCTAGATAAATCCTTGTAGAAGTAACGATCTCTTCTCTTATGGCATCAAGGGGAGGATTAGTTACTTGTGCAAAAAGTTGTTTAAAATAATTATACAAAGGTTGATAAGTTTTAGAAAGTATAGCCAAAGGAGTATCTACACCCATAGCTGCTATAGCTTCTTTACCATTTTGAGCCATAGCAGCCACACTCATTTTAAGCTCATCATAACTCCAACCAAAAGCTTTTTGGAGTTTTAAAACCTCATCTTCTTTTAAAAACTGATGTTTATAAACTCCGCTTTTTTGTTTTTCAAGTTCAACTAAATTTTTAAGCCATTTTTTATAAGGCTTAGCATTAGCATAATGCTCTTTGATTTCATTATCAGCTATAACCCTACCTCTTGCTGTATCAACGAGTAAAAGTTTTCCAGGTTCTAAGCGTTTTTTAGCTTTGATATTTTTTTCATCAAGTTTTAAAGCCCCTGTTTCACTTGAAAGTATGAGCATATCATCTTTTGTAAGATAATACCTTGAAGGACGAAAACCATTTCTATCCAAACTCGCCCCCATAATCACTCCATCAGTAAAAACTATAGCAGCAGGTCCATCCCAAGGCTCCATCAATAAAGAATGATATTCATAAAAAGCACGCTTTTTGCTTTCCATATTTTCATTTTTATGCCAAGGTTCTGGCACCATCATCATAAAAGCTTCTTCTAAAGTGCGACCATTTAGAGCTAAAAATTCTAAAGTATTATCAAACATTGCAGAATCACTGCTAGGCTTAGCTATGATGGGAAAAATTTCATCTAAATTTTCAAAATACTCACTTTGCATCAAACCTTCTCTAGCTCTTATACTATCAACATTTCCGCGTATGGTATTAATCTCTCCATTATGCACCATATAGCGGTTTGGATGTGCTCTTTCCCAACTTGGAAAGGTATTAGTCGAAAAGCGAGAATGCACCAAAGCGATGGCTGATTTCATATTGACATCTTTAAAATCAAGATAAAAATTGCTCAATTGAGTTGAAAGAAGCATTCCTTTATAAACTATGGTACGTGAAGAAAAACTTGAAAAATAAAATTTTGGCACATTAATAGCTCTTTTTTCTATAAGGCGACGCGTACTATAAAGCACTCTTTCAAACTCAAGTCCTGCACTTATTTTACTTGGTTTTTTCACAAAGGCTTGTAAAAAATAAGGCATAGCTTTTAAAGCACTTACACCTATATCGCTAGGATTAAAAGGCACTTCTCTAAAACCTAAAAATTCAAGTTTTTTATCCTTTAAACCTTGTAAAAATATCTCTTTTGCTTCTTCTTTTGCATCAGTATTGGGTGATAAAAACATCTGTGCTACGGCATAATCACCCTTTTTAGGAAGTTCAAAACCCAATTCTTGAGTTTTAAAAAAATCATGTGGAATTTGGATCAAAATCCCCGCCCCATCACCTGAATTTTCTTCAGCTCCTGCACCACCTCGGTGCTCAAGATTCATCAAAATTTCTAAAGCATCACAAATAACCTTATAAGAGGCAATACCGCGTATATTAGCAATTGCAGCGATACCGCAGGCATCATGTTCGTTCTTTGGATGATATAAACCTATGCTTTGATTACTTTCTAGGATATTTTCTAAATCCATTCTGCTCTCCTTATAAGACTGATTTAAATTTTGTTAGCTTTATAAAGGATTATAGCATATATTTTTTTAAAATCGATATAATTTTTATCTTAAAAATAAATAAATTAAAAAATATTTTGATAGATTTGTAAAAATTATAAAAACATGGCGATAATACTACCTAAAATCAATAATGAGCCATTATAAAAAATAAAAGTTGGTATGCAAGTATCTTTAATGTGATCGTGTTGTTTATCAGCATTTAATCCTACAGTAGTTCCCATGGTTGTTTCACTAGCTGGACTTCCTGCATCTCCTAAAGCTCCTGCTACTCCTAAGATAAATATAATAAGTGCTGTACTAAAACCAAGTTCCAAACAAATAGGACAAAAAAGCGTAGCTATGATAGGTATAGTTCCAAAAGAAGTACCTATACCCATAGTGATGATAAGTCCTATTAAAAGCATAAAAAATACTGCTAAAAATTTACTTTGTTCCATCCAAGGAACGACTGAATTTACAAGCTCTACTACTGATCCACTTTCTTTTAAAACTTCTCCATATCCTGCAGCAACAAGGATAACAAAAGCTATAAAACCCATCATTTTAAGCCCATCATCAAAAACTTCATTGACTTTTGAAAATTCAACTCCACCCAAAATAACCATTAAAACAAAACCCAAAAGCCCTGATAAAGGTAAATTCATAGTCAAAATTTGCAAAATTAAAGTTAAAACAAGCCCAGCTAAAACGCCCCATTCCTTACGCGTCATTTCAAGATTTTCTAAATTTACTTTAGCAATTTCTACTTCTTGATACTCTCTTGGCTTACGATAAAACACAAAAAGCGCTAGAAAAAGTCCTGTTATCATACAAATAGCAGCAAAATACATAGTATTTGTAACATCATTTAAAGATACACTTACATTATTTGCATTTAAATTATCTTTTAAAAGATCTTGAAAAGTAAGTCCAAAGCCTACTGGCAAAACCATATAAGGCGTAGTAAGTCCAAAAGTTAAAGCACAAGCAACCGCTCTACGATCGATTTTAAGTTTATTAAAAAGACTTAAAAGAGGTGGAATTAACAAAGGTATAAAAGCCACATGAATAGGAATTAAATTTTGAGAAAAACAAGAAATCAAAGCTATAGACAAAAGCAATAAATATTTTTTATGAGATATAAAATGGCTTACTATCTTAATCAAATATGCAGTTAAATTTGTCTTTGAAATCGCTGCGGCAATGGCCCCTAAGAGTATATAGCTAAGAGCTGTTTTTAAATTTTCCTTCATTCCGCTTATAAGTATATTCATAGTATCTACGAGTTCAAGATGAGAAAATACACCTGCAACAAGAGCTGAAATCAAAAGACTCAAAAGCACATTAAAACGAAACAAACAAAGTAAAGTCATCAAAACAACACTGATAATGATAGGATTAGTAAGTAAAGTCAAAATCATTCCTTAAATAATTTTAAAAATTTAATTGTAGAAAAAACTTAGTTAAAATGTAATAAAACTCGAACATATGATGATTTTATTTAATATGTAAAATTATAAAAATAATTAATTTTTTTAATTTAAATAATTAATATAATTAATTATTTAAATTTTTAAAATTTATAATAAAATAAAAGATTATATAAATATTTAAGGATATTTCAATGAAACAGAACAATCAAAAAGAAAATCGTAGAGACTTTCTAAAAAATATAGGACTTGGTTTATTTGGCATTAGTGTATTGTCAAATTTTTCTTTTGAGAATTTTTTAGGAAGTAAGGCTTTGGCAAAAGAATTACCTGATTTTAAAATAGAAGGTAAAAAAGATCTTATCTATCATGGTGAAAAACCATTAACAGCAGAAACTGAAATTTATGCTCTTGATTCTGATTTTACAAAACCTGAAAATTTCTTTGTTAGAAATAATGGCTTACCACCAAGCCTAGAAACGATAAAAGAAAGACTTCATAAAGGTTGGACTTTAGAAATCGATGGAGAAAGTATTATCAATAAAAAATCTTACACCATAGAAGATTTAAAAAAGAAATTTAAAACCTATACTTATGCCTTAACAGTTGAATGCGGTGGAAATGGTAGATCTGAAGTTATACCTAGCACAAAAGGAACTCAATGGGGTTATGGTGCAGTAGCTTGTGGTAGATGGACAGGAGTGCGTTTAAAAGATATTTTAAAAGATTGTGGCATCAAAAATGATGCGGTGTATATTGGATATTATGGTATAGATACAAAATTAAATGGTGAAGAAACTTCACCTATTAGTAGAGGGGTTCCTATTTCTAAAGCTTTACAAGATGAAACTCTAATAGCTTGGGCTTATGAAGGCAAAGATATTCCTTTAGTCAATGGCTATCCACTTAGACTTGTTTGTGGTGGTTACCCTGCAAGTACAAGCGGTAAATGGCTTTATAAAATTTCAGTAAGAAATAAAATTCATGATGGTGAAAAAATGGAAGGTTCTTATAAAGTTCCTGTAAATCCGGTAAAACCAGGAGATTTTAATTATAAAGGCGAGATGAAAATCATAGAATCAATGCCTATAAGATCTGTAATTACTAATATCAAAAATGGTTCTGAAATAAAAGCAAATAAAAAATTTGAAGTTAGAGGTAAAGCTTGGGCTGGAGAACTTGAAGTTAGTGAAGTTTATATAAGCAATGATTATGGCGTAACATGGACTAAAGCAAAGGTAGAAAAACCATTAAATAGATTAGCATGGCAAAAATGGAGTGCTCAAATATCAATACCAACAAAAGGATATTATGAAATTTGGGCAAGAGCTATCGATAGTCAAGGTAACAGTCAACCTATGGTTTTAGCACAGTGGAATCCAGGAGGATATATCAATAATGCATGCCATAGAGTTAATGTTTATGGAGTTTAAGTATGAAAAAAATTATATTGATCTTAGCATTGTTTTTAAGTGCAAGTTGGGCTCAAAATCTTGAAATTAACCCTGATACAGGATTGATTATCGATCCTGATTCACCTTTAGTGGAAGCAAATTGTTTAGCTTGTCATGGATCCAATCTCATTACCAACATGCATGCAAGTAGAAAAGCTTGGTTAGCAGCTATAAGATGGATGCAAGATAGTGAAGGACTTTGGGAAATAGAACCTGAAGATGAAGAAAAAATTTTAAATTATCTTGAAAAATATTATGGAGAAAAATACGATACAAGAAGAAGAATTCCTCTAGCTATATTCTTACAAAACAAAATTCATTGAAGAAATCATTTCTTCAATGATAAATTTTACACATCCAAATGTTTTACATCTTTAGCGTGTGCTTGAATATAATCGCGTCTTGGTTCAACCTCATCGCCCATAAAGAGATTAAAGGTATCATTTGCACTTTGTGCATCTTCAATAGTAATTTTTAAAAGTCTTCTTACGCTTGGATCCATTGTGGTTTCCCAAAGTTGCTCAGGATTCATTTCTCCTAAACCTTTATAGCGTTGTATAGTAGCACCTTTTTTAGCATTGGTTTCAACATCTTCAAGAACTTCTAAAATATCTTTATCAAATTCTAAGCCTCTATCTTTAATCTTATCAAAAATATAACTTGCTTCTTCATATAGTGGATGAGTGAAAAGTTCTTCATTGATCACAAGTTCTTCTAGGCCATTTTGAGTTTGAACAAAAGCTCGAATTTCATTTTCGTTGATATAATGATTTAAGATATTGTGTCCTTGTGTTTCTAAAAATTGTTTGATTACACTAAATAATTCTTCATTATTTGCTTTAACTAAATTTGAATTTTCTATCATATAACGTATCACAGAAATCACATTAAAACGCTTTTCAAGATCTTTTAAAATCGCACGATAAGCTGCAACGATTTTTAAATAATCTTTTAAATCATTCATTCCTATACCTTCATAATTTAAACCTTCTATTCCCGTTTCTATCAGGTATTCGCTCAAAGCTTTTTCATCTTTTAAATAAATTTGTTTTTTAGCTTTTTTATAAAGATATAAAGGCGGTTGTGCTAAATAAATATGTCCATTTGTCACAAGTTCATTCATAAAACGGAAGAAGAAAGTTAAAAGCAAGGTTTGTATATGTGATCCATCAACATCCGCATCTGTCATGATGATGATTTTATGATATCTAAGTTTTGAAAGATCAAAATCTTCACCTATACCACAGCCAAAAGCGGTAATCATATTTTGAATTTGCTCAGATTTTAAAATTTTATCCAGTCTTGCTTTTTCAACATTTAAAATTTTACCACGCAAAGGCAATATAGCTTGGAAAGATCTTTCTCTACCTTGTTTTGCAGAACCTCCTGCAGAATCCCCTTCCACAAGATAAATTTCACTTTCACTTGGATCTTTACTTTGACAATCAGCTAATTTCCCTGGTAAAGTTCCTACGCTTAAACTTTCTTTTTTACGCGTTAATTCTCTGGCTTTTTTCGCTGCTTCTCTACCACGAGCAGCCATTAAAGCTTTGTTCATTATAGCTTTAGCTTCGATAGGATTTTCTTCAAAATATTTAGTCAAATACTCAAAACTTGCTTTTGAAACTATAGGACGCACATAAGTTGAACCAAGTTTTCCTTTGGTTTGTCCTTCAAATTGTGGTTCAGGCACCTTTACACTCACAACAGCGATTAAACCTTCACGCACATCTTCGCCTGTGATTTTATTATCCTTTTCTCTAGCACTTGCATTTGCTTCTATATAGTTACTTATCACACGAGTTAAGCCCATTCTAAAACCAGCTTCGTGTGTTCCACCATCTGGAGTTTTGATATTATTTACAAAAGAGAGTAAATTTTCGCTATAAGTATCATTGTAAAGCAAAGCTACTTCAACATTCACATCTTCTTCATCTACGCTAAAGAAAATTGCTTTAGTTAAAGCTTCTTTTTTATTTAAGTCTGTAACAAACTGAGAAATTCCACCTTCAAAGTGAAAACTTTCATGTTTGCCTACGCGGTTATCTTTAAAATTTATAGTGATTTTTGGATTTAAGTATGCAAGTTCACGAAATCTTTTAGCCAAAATTTCATAATCAAATTCAGTCACTTCAAAAATTTGATCATCAGGCCAAAATTCTATAGTTGTTCCTGTCTTTTTACTTTTTCCTATCACACCAAATTCACTGATAACTTTACCTTCTGAAAATTCTTGACGATAAATTTCTCCATTTCTTTCAACTGTAGCTACAAGTTTTTTAGAAAGTGCATTTACAACTGAAACCCCAACACCGTGCAAACCGCCTGAAACTTTATAAGTATCTTTATCAAATTTTCCCCCTGCATGAAGGACAGTTAAAACAACAGTTAAAGTTGGCATATTTTCAGTTGGGTGCATATCAACAGGAATACCACGACCATTATCACTAACTATACAGCTTCCTTCAGTAGTGATTTCTACATCTATAGTATTACAATGTCCTGCCATAGCTTCATCGATAGAATTATCCACAACTTCATAAATCATATGATGAAGTCCGCCTATGTTTGTATCTCCTATATACATACCTGGGCGTTTTCTAACAGCTTCTAGGCCTTTTAGGACTTTAATATTACTCGCACCGTAATTTTCTTGCATATTTTTCCTTTATCTTTTACTTGTTCTTATTATAAAACCATAGGCATGATAATCATTGATAGTCCTTGGGATTTGACTATAAATGCTGAATTAGGTTCATTTACACTTAAAGTGAATTTTTCTTCTTCTATAGAAGTTAAGAAGTCAAGTAAATATTTGATTTTTATAGTAAGATTAAATTCTTCACTCACTCCTGTTTGAATTTCAAGTTCTGTTTTTGCTTCCATATTGTCTAAACTTATACCTTCAAAGATGATTTTATCTTTGTTAAAATGAAGTTTCATTTTTTCAGTTACAACGCTGATTTTTTTAAGACTATCTATAAAATCTTCGGTTGAAAAGCTAAGTTCTTGTTTGAAAGTTTTTGGTATAACTTTTTCATAGTCTGGAAATTTATCGTTAATAAGTTTTGTAAAGAATTCAAAGTTTTCATTTTTAGCGATAAGCATATTTTGATCATAAAAGATTTCTATTTTTTCATAGAAAAGTTTTTGCATTTCCATGATAGCTTTTTTAGGGATACTAAAACTAAATTCTTGATTATTTGCTTTTTCTAAAGTATAGATTGCAAGGCGTTTTGTATCAGTTCCTACGAAGTTAATTTTATCTGTTTTTATATCTAAAAATGCACCATTTAAGGAGTATTTTGGGTTGTTTGTATCAATACTTGGTAATATCTTTTTAAGAGAACGGCTTAAATCACTTGAATCAATGTCAAATTGGTTTTTTCCTTCTGTATTTGGAAAATTTGGAAAATCTTCATGATTAAACATAGGAAGTTTATATTTTGTGCTTTTTTGTCTTATAAATAAGAAATTATCAATAGTTTCTAAAACAACTTCTTCATTATTTAAGCTTTTAATAACATCTGCAATATTTTTTGCATTTGCAGTAGCAAAACCACTTGATTCTACGCGGATTTTTTTTATCTTATAGTTGATACCTATTTCATAATCACTAGCTCTAATAAGAAGTTTATCTTCATCAGCATGAAAAAAAAGATGAGAAGTAATGGTGCTTGAATCTTTTTTTTCTACATAAGCATTACATAAAATCACTGCAGATTCTAAAGTATTTTTATTGATACTTAACTTCATTTTTTCTCCTTGGTTTATTTTAATTTAAATTCGTTGTAATAATAAGCTTGTTGAAATTGTGAAATTCTTCAAAGCAAAATAATCAAATTTGTATTTTATCATACTTTGCTTAATTTCTTTTTTTCACACTCTAGAATTTATTTTTCACATCCTTTCACTTAACTTTGACTTTTAACAAGAATTTTGTTTTTAAGTTCTTCGATTTTTGCTTTTAAAGAAGCATCATTTTCTATCATTTCTGTGATTTTTTTAACATTATGTGAAATAGCTGTATGATCTTTCATTTCAAAATAATTCGCAAGTTGTGGCATAGTCAAAGCCGTAAGTGCCCTAGCTAGGTAAATCACAATGCGTCTTGCTGTGACTATATTTTGAGTTTTTTTATTGGATTTCACATCGCTTGGTTTGATGTTAAATTCTTTACATACCAAAGATAAAATGTCATCTATAGTGATATTTTCTTTCTTTTCTTTGATATGATCTTTCATCACACTTTTGGCAAGTTCGAGTGTGATTTCTTGTCCTAGTATGGTTGCATAAGCATTTAAACTTATGATGATACCTTCGATTTCTCTTATATTATCCCCTAAAGAAGTAGCGATATAGTTTATAATATCATTAGAAAGATTGATATCGTTAAATTCACATTTTTTTCTTATGATGGCTATTTTTGTATCTAGTTGAGGTGGAGTTATATCAGCTATGATCCCATGTGCAAAACGACTTTTTAAGCGTTCGGTTATACCTTTTAGCATGTTGGGTGGATTGTCTGAAGTCATGATGATTTGTCCATCGTTATTTTTGATTTCATTAAATATAAAGAAAAATTCTTCTTGAATTTTATCGGTTTTTCCTAAAAACTGCACATCATCTATAAGCAAAACATCGCAGTTTCTATACTTTTCATGAAATTTATCTAAAGAGCCATTTTTTAAATTTGAAGTAAAATCATTGATAAAATTTTCACTTGTAGCGTAAATGACTTTTTTTCCCATTTCTAAGCTCGCATTTCCAACTGCTTGAAGTAAATGTGTTTTTCCAAGTCCTGTAGGTCCATAAACAAAGATAGGATTATAAAGTTTTCCAAGCTTGTCTTTATGTATTATAGCTTTACATGCTCCATAAGCGTATTTGTTAGAATCCCCTACAACAAAACTTTCAAAAGTAAAAGAAGGATTTAAAATCGTGCTTTGTGCTTTTATATGAGCTATGTCGATTTTTGTGCTTTTGTTGCTTTGCTTAGCACTTTGTGCTTGTATATTTATGATGGCTTTATTTCCACTTTGTACTTCATAAAAATGCGCGATTTTTTTGCCGTATTTTGTTTGTATGAATTTAGCCATGAGTTCATTTGGAGCGTTAAAAACCAAAAGATCTGCTTTGCTTTGCTTTTCGTTGAATTTTAAATTTGATAGATAGTTTTCGTATTCGTTTTCGCTTAATTCTTTTTTTAAATTTTCAAGTATTTGGCTTGGATTCATAATCTCTCTTTAAATTTTGCATAATGTATAAATTTTATCTTAAATTTCATAAAAAAAGGTTAAAATCCGCTTTTGTATTTTATTTTCAAAAGGTATGAATTTGAAAATTTTAGGTATAGATCCAGGTTCAAGAAATTGTGGTTATGCTATTATAGAAGCTAGCAAAGGAAAAAACATTCTCATAGAAGCAGGGCTTATAAAGATAAAGCCAAGCACCTTACAGTATCAAATCACAGAGCTTTGCGAGGGTTTGGACTTGATTTTTAAAAATCATTCTTTTGATGAGGTGGCTATAGAAGATATCTTTTTTGCTTACAATCCAAAAACCGTTTTAAAACTTGCACAATTTCGTGGAGCCCTATCTTTAAAAATTCTTCAAATTCATGGAGACTTTGCAGAATACACTCCCTTACAAGTGAAAAAAGCCGTCACAGGAAAAGCCAAAGCAACCAAAGAACAAGTTGCTTTTATGGTAAAAAGACTTTTAGGACTTAGCAAAGATATCAAACCTTTAGATATCACAGATGCTATAGCAGTGGCTTTAACCCATGCGGCAAATTTAAGAGTTAGGGTGTGATTTTGGTAATTTTCATTACATAAAAGCCCAAAGTTCCATAAACTCCTAAAATACCTTTAAATTTTTTCTATAAATTTTTAAAAAATTCATAAAAAATTTCAAAAGTTGGAACAGAACTTGCTTGTAAAACTTCACATAAACGCAAAAGTTTTTAAAGTCAAAGCGTTAAATTTTTAAAGCAATATTTTATAAAGGATTTAAGATGATGAGATCACTTTGGTCTGGCGTAAGCGGACTACAAGCACATCAAGTTGCGATGGATGTTGAAGGTAATAACATTTCAAATGTTAATACCACTGGTTTTAAATACTCTCGTGCAGATTTTGGAACTATGTTTAGCCAAACTGTGAAAATCGCTACAGCACCAACTGACGGAAGAGGTGGATCAAACCCACTTCAAATTGGTCTTGGTGTTTCAGTAAGCTCTACAACAAGAATTCACTCTCAAGGTTCAGTTCAAACTACAGATAAAAACACTGACGTTGCTATCAATGGTGATGGTTTTTTCATGGTGAGTGATGATGGTGGTCTTACAAACTATCTTACAAGAAGCGGGGATTTTAAACTTGATGCTTATGGGAATTTCGTAAATAATGCAGGCTTTGTGGTTCAAGGATGGAATATCAACTGGGATGATCAAACCATAGATAGTTCAAGAACTCCACAAAATATTTTCATCGATCCCGGTATGCACATCCCTGCAGCAAAATCAACTGAAGTGGCTATAAAAGCAAACTTAAATAGTGGTTTAAATATAGGAACTTCAAGTAGAAATCTTTATGCACTTGATTCTGTTCATGGTTATAATAACAAAACCAATAGAGCAGAAGATGAAAACGATACAGGAACCACTCAGTTTTATACCACTTCTAAAAATGCTATAGAAGTAACAGAAAAAGGTGTGGATGCGGCTTCTTTGTTTAATGCAAAAGGACAAGGCTTAAATTTAAGAGATGGGCAAGGCATTTGGGTATCTTATGCCGATGCGAAATTTGAGACAAATAAAGTAGGCGTAAATGCTTTTGATCCAAATTTACAAGCAAGTCAAACTGCGGCTTTTTGGGGAAATGCAGATCAAAAAGTAAATTTGGATATAACTTTAAATGGGGTTAAAATTCAAAATGCTAATATTCAAAGCATTGATGATGCTATAGCTTATATCAATACTTTTACCGCTCCAACTGATACTAGAGAAGGCACAGGAGTAAAAGCGGTTAAAAATAAAGATGGTAGTGGAATTGATTTTATCAACACAAATTCTGATGGTACTACAGATAATATGAAAAATATTGATCTTGTGGTTGCAAATACTAATACAGCAGGGGAACTTTGGAATGCTGTATGGGACCAACAAAATTCAAAATTTACTTTTAATACAGGTGGAACTGGAATGCAACCTACCATTAATAGAAATGGTAGTTCTTTATGGACAGCTAATAAAATGACGCCTAACCCACCAAATGGAAACAATGCTATAACATTAAATGGGCCAGATCGTGCCAAGATAATAACAGCTCATAAATATATTTATAGCTCAAATCCTGTGGACATAGGCCCTATGTATAATCCTGATGGCGGCCCTGGATTTCAAGCTGGAGCTAATCAAACCACAAGACCAACAGATCCTGCTTCAGCAGCCTATTGGGATGCAGTTAATGGCGGACTTTTAAATACAAATGCAAGAACTTTTAGAACCACAGAAGATTTAAGAGAGCTTTTGCAAAGAGATGCTAGATATGGGGTTGATTATGATGGAAGTGGAACTTTTGCAGCAGCAGATATCAATCAAAATGTAAAAGTAGTGGTAACAGAAAATGGAAATTTTGCTATCTCAAATGCTAATGAAAAATCAGATATTCCAGCTAATGCAATTAATGGTGTAGGACAAGTAACTCAAACAGATCCAAAAAATATGAGTTTTAATATCACAGCCTATACTAACAAAGAAGGCACAGTTAGTAAAAATGATGCTTTTACAGCTATGTTTAAATCTTTTGATGGGCCTCTAGTTATAGGAAGTCAGATTAAAGAAAGTGAGCAATTTAAACTTTCAGCTTTTTCAGCGGGACTTGAAATTTATGATTCTTTAGGTTCAAAACACACTTTAGAAGTGCAGTTTGTCAAGCAAAGCACCACTCAAGATGGGGGTAATGAATGGCAAATGATCATCCGTGTGCCTGAACCTGCAGAGATAAATACTACAGGTGAAGGTCCAAATAATATCATCGTAGGAACAGCAAGATTTAATAACGATGGATCTTTGGCAAGCTATACACCAAAAACGATCAATTTCTCACCAAATAATGGTGCTGCGCCAAATCAACAAATCAAACTTTCCTTTGGAACAAGCGGAAGCAATGACGGCCTTGTAAGCTCAAACTCTGCTTCAACTCTAACAGGACAAGCAACTGATGGTTATACTTCGGGTAACTTAAAACCTGATGCTATCCGCGTTGATGATAAAGGAAATATCTTAGGCGAATTTACTAATGGTAAAACCTTTGCAGTGGCAAAAATCGCTATGGCTTCAGTGGCTAATAACTCAGGTCTTGAGGAAATCGGCGGAAACCTTTTCAAAGTTACTGCAAATAGTGGTAATATCGTAGTAGGTGAAGCAGGAACAGGGGGTCGTGGTGAGATGAAAACCTCAGCTCTTGAAATGTCAAATGTGGATTTGAGTCGTTCTTTAACAGAACTTATCATTATCCAAAGGGGTTATCAAGCAAACTCAAAAACCATTTCAACCAGTGATCAAATGCTTCAAACCTTGATCCAGCTTAAACAATAATTTAAGCTTAGTATTCTATAAAATATTGTTTTTTGCTCCCTTAAAGGGAGCAAGCCTTGCTTTACAAGCCTATCTTGGTAGTCTTGTAATACTAGGCTTAGGCTTGAACTGCCTTCAATTTATTGCTAACTCACTCTTGCTAGGGGTGAGTTGCAATAAAATTGCATTTTCTTATCTGTATCATAATCGTTTTAAAAACTTATTTTGTTATAATTTTTGCTTGAATTTAAATTTAAGGAAAATCTATGCGTTATGGTGAAAAAGAAATCAAAGAATTTGATGTAGAAAATATGGAAATTTGGCCAAATGATGCGAAAAATGACTATATTATTAAAATTACTTTGCCTGAATTTATGTGTTGTTGTCCGCGTTCGGGTTATCCTGACTTTGCGACGATTTATCTTGAATATATGCCTGATAAATTTGTGGTTGAGCTTAAGGCGATAAAGCTTTATATCAATACTTTTATGCATAGAAATGTTTCACATGAAGCAAGTATCAATGAAATTTATAATACTTTAAAAGATAAATTAAAACCAAAATGGATTAAAGTTGTGGGGGATTTTAACCCGCGTGGAAATGTGCATACGGTAATAGAATGTCGTAGTGATATAGTTGTTCCAAAATAATATTTGAGTAAAATATTCACATATTTTTATGTAAAGATTAAATATTTTATAAAAAATTCTTATTTAATCTTTGAAGAATATATAATATAAAAAGATCTAAAATTTTTAGATCGAATTTTATTATAAGGAGTTAGGTTATGAATAAAAAATTATTAAGCATTGTCGCAAGTGCTACTTTGTTTTCAAATTTGGCTTTAGCAGATGAGAATTCCGGTTTTTTTATAGGTGCTGATGCAGCTTGGATGCATGCTCAAGTAAAAAGTGAGTTAAAGCATAATAAAACAACTAAGCAAATTTTCAATGGAGATATTTCAGGTAATATACCATCGTTTGGTCTAAAACTTGGATATCGTTTAAATGAAAATCATAGAATTTATGCTGGTTATAATTATTCTGATGAATTTAGTGATTTTATCAAAACTCCTAGAATTCAAATCGAAGGTGATTTTACTACACATAAATTTTTAACAGGTTATGATTTTACTCCTAAGCTTTTTGAAAAAACCAGAGCTGTTTTAGGTGTGTATGGAGGATATGCAAGAACAGATCTTACCTTAAAAACAAGCTTTTTATCTTTGTCGCAAAATTTTGACGGTTATTTTTATGGAGCGAAAATAGGTGCTTTATATGATTTGACACCACATAATGAAATAGAATTAGGCTTTAAAGCAGAGCAAATTCATTATAATTCTAGAAATTTTTATCAAAATAAAGTGGGCTCAAACTTTTACGATCCTAAACAAACAAATTATGGTGTATATTTAGGATATAATTATAAATTTTAATCTAATGCAAGTTTTTATAACTTGCATTAATGAAATCAACCTCCACCAATAAAGTATTTTTCAACATCATCAAGTAATTTTTCACAAATTTGAGAATCTGTGTTTTTTTCTACTATAAGATTTATATAAGTTTTAGTATCTCTAAAGCTTCCTGCTGATTTTGAATTTTCGCGAGTGAGTTTTTGAGTGTCTCTAGTGTATTCTATATTGATGTTAAATTTTAGCGCAGCGCTTGCTTCTCCTAAATTTGTTTTTACTACTACATTCATTTTAGAAGCTTTAGCGAGTGTGGCTTGGGTTTTATTTATGATTTCTTTAAAGCGTTGGCAAGATCGTATGAGTGTAGCGATAAATTTGTTATCAAGTCCCTCATAAGCTACTTTGAGTTTGTTTTTGATATCTTTTGTACTTTCCTTTTCAGGGGCGACAAAAACCATGTAAAAACCATTTTTTATAGCTACATTGTCTGTTTTTACATCGCGTCCACTTGACATAACTTTAACATAAATGGCATTATCAAGATAAACACGATCTACCATAGGGCCATAAATTTCGTATTCTTTTTTTCGGACTATGACTTCACGGGCTAGCATATTTAATTTTACATTGGCTTCGTGAATAACAGGTTCCATTTCTTTTTTAATCTCTAAGAGTTCTTTTAACATCAACATCCTTTTTGTTACTTAAAATTACAATTATATCAATAATTTTCTTAATTTAAGAATTTTACAAACACATTTACTAAAAATATGATACATTAAGGATTAATTTGAAACAAAGGAGGAAAAGATGAAACAAATTTTTGAAATTTCAAATTCAGTCCAACAAAAAAGTAAAGACAATACTTTTAATCTGCTACTGCAACTCTCACTCTAAAACTCAATTTTATTTTTAATCATTTTTTACATTTTTAATTTTTTATCATTGTTGTTAAGTTTTTGAATTTTTAATTCATTTAGTCTGTTTCGTTTTAAAGGATTAAATCATGAAAGATAATAAAATCATAATCTTTGATACCACTTTGCGTGATGGAGAACAAGCTTTAGGCAGTTCTTTAGGTATCAATCAAAAATTACAAATCGCTTTAGCGCTTGAAAATTTAGGCGTAGATGTTATAGAAGCAGGTTTTCCGGTATCTTCACAAGGGGATTTTAAAGCGGTACAAAAGATCGCTTCTAAGGTTAAAAACTCAACTATTTGTGCACTTTCTAGGGCATTGGATAAAGATATAGATATGGCTTATGAAGCTTTAAAAGTGGCAAAGCATTTTAGAATTCATACTTTTATAGCCACTTCAACTTTGCATATACAAGATAAATTAAAAAAAGATTTTGATGAAATTTTGTCTATGGCAAAAAGAGCGATTATAAGAGCAAGATCTTATACTGATGATGTAGAATTTTCATGCGAAGATGCAGGAAGAACTCCTATAGATAATCTTTGTTTTATGGTGGAAAATGCGATAAAAGCAGGTGCTAAAACTATAAATATCCCAGATACTGTGGGCTATACCTTGCCAAGTGAATTTGCTAATATCATCAAAATTTTATTTAACAAAGTGCCAAATATAGACAAAGCTATCATTTCTGTGCATTGTCACAATGACTTAGGTATGGCAACGGGTAATAGCTTAAGTGCTATTTTACAAGGTGCAAGACAGATAGAGTGCACTATAAATGGACTTGGTGAAAGGGCGGGCAATTGTGCTTTAGAAGAAGTGGTTATGGCGATAAAAACTAGGAAAGATTATTTAAAAGGTTTTTATACTGATATTAAATGTGAAAATATCTCTAAAACTTCAAAATTAGTTTCAGCTATTACTAATGAAAGCATACCTTCGCATAAAGCTATAGTGGGTAGCAATGCGTTTTCTCATAGTTCTGGCATTCATCAAGATGGAGTGCTTAAAAATAGGCAAACTTACGAGATCATAAGCCCTAGTGCTATAGGAATTCATGAAAATCGTATGTTAATGACGGCAAGAAGCGGAAGAGCTATGATAAAAACTTGCCTTGAAAATTTAGGCTATGATGAAAATACTTATAATTTAGATGATGTTTATGAGCGTTTTTTACGCCTTGCGGATAAAAAGGGTCAAGTGTATGATTATGATTTGGAAGCTTTGATGTTTTTAAGCTATGAAAATGAAGAAGAAAATGAATTTGTGCTTGAAAAATTAAGCGTGATTAGTGGCAATATCCCAACAGCTTGTGTTTGTATGCGTATCAAAGAAGAGCTAAAAACTGAAGCTTGCACAGGAAATGGTCCTGTTGAAGCAGTTTTTAATTGTATTGCTAGGATAACAAATTTAAAGCCTGTGCTAAAAGCTTATAGTATCAATGCAAAAAGTTCAGGGGTAGATGCTCAAGGACAAGTGGATGTAGATTTGGAATTTAAAGGGAGAAAATTCCATGGAAAAGGACTTTCAACAGATGTTATAGAAGCTTCAGCGCAGGCTTTTGTGAGTGCTTACAATGCGATTTATCGCTCTTTAAAAGTAGAAGAAAGGAAAATGGCATGAAAACTTATAAAGTAGCTATCCTAGCAGGAGATGGTATAGGACCTTTGGTAATGAAAGAAGCTTTAAAAATTTTAACTTTTATTGAGCAAAAATACAATTTTAATTTTGAATTTAACGAAGCTAAAATAGGTGGTGCAAGTATAGATGCTTATGGAGTGGCTTTAAGTGATGAAACTTTAAAGCTTTGTGAGCAAAGTGATGCGATTTTATTTGGTTCTGTGGGTGGACCTAAGTGGGATAATTTGCCCATAGATCAAAGACCTGAAAGAGCCTCGCTTTTGCCTTTAAGAAAGCATTTTAATTTGTTTGCAAATTTGCGTCCTTGTAAAATTTATGAAAGTTTAACTCATGTTTCACCTTTAAAAAATGAGATTATCCAAAAAGGAGTGGATATTTTATGTGTTAGAGAACTTACAGGTGGGATTTATTTTGGTAAGCAAGATTTAGGCAAAGAAAGTGCGTATGATACTGAAATTTACACTAAAAAAGAGATAGAAAGGATAGCTCATATCGCTTTTGAAAGTGCAAGAATAAGAAAGAAAAAAGTGCATTTAATCGACAAGGCGAATGTTTTAGCAAGTTCTATTTTATGGCGAGAAGTGGTGGCAAATGTTGCAAAAGATTATCAAGATATAAACTTAGAGTACATGTATGTGGATAATGCTGCGATGCAGATTGTAAAAAATCCTAGCATTTTTGATGTTATGCTTTGTTCAAATCTTTTCGGTGATATTTTGAGTGATGAGTTAGCTGCCATTAATGGATCTTTAGGTTTGTTAAGTTCAGCAAGTTTAAACGATAAAGGTTTTGGACTTTATGAGCCAGCAGGTGGAAGTGCGCCTGATATAGCTCATTTAAATATAGCCAATCCCATAGCTCAAATTTTAAGTGCGGCTTTGATGTTAAAGTATAGTTTCAAAGAAGAACAAGCCGCACAGGATATAGAAAATGCTATATCTTTGGCATTGGCACAAGGAAAAATGACTAAGGATTTAAATGCTAAGTCGTATTTAAATACTGATGAAATGGGGGATTGTATTTTAGAAATTTTAAAGGAGAATAATAATGGCTAAAACTTTATATGAAAAAGTCTTTGATGCTCATGTGGTTTATGAAGGCAAAAACGAACTTCCTATACTTTATATCGATAGGCATTTAATCCATGAAGTAACAAGTCCTCAAGCATTTTCAGGGCTTAAAATGGCTAAGCGTAGAATGGCAAGAGCGGATTTAACTTTAGCTACTATAGATCATGATGTTTCAACTAAAAGTGTGGATTTAAATGCTTGCTCTGATATGGCAAAAGAGCAAATTACAACTTTGATGCAAAATACTAAGGAATTTGGAGTAAGGCTTTTAGGACTTGGAGATAAAAATCAAGGCATAGTTCATATAGTAAGTCCTGAGCTTGGCTTTACTTTGCCTGGAGTTACTTTAGTTTGTGGGGATTCTCATACGGCAACACATGGGGCTTTTGGAGCTTTAGCCTTTGGTATAGGCACGAGTGAAGTAGAGCATGTCATGGCAACGCAAACTTTAAAACAAGTCAAACTTAAAACTATGAAAATCGAATGTAAAGGGCAGTTTCAAAAAGGTGTTTATGCTAAGGATTTGATTTTGTATTTGATCGCACAATACGGCACGGCAAAAGGCACGGGCTATGCTATAGAATTTTGCGGAGAACTTATAAGAAATTTAAGTATGGAAGCTAGAATGACTCTTTGTAATATGGCTATAGAATTTGGAGCGAAAGTAGGTATGATAGCTCCTGATGAGATCACTTTTGAGTATATTAAGGGAAAGGAATTTGCACCTAAAGGAGAAGAATTTCAAAAGTATTGTGAGTATTGGAAGAGTTTAAGAAGTGATGAAGGAGCAAAATATGATGAGAGTATTACTCTAGATGTAAGCAAGATAAAACCACAAATTAGCTATGGAACAAATCCTTCGCAAGTGATTGGCATAGATGAAAAAATTCCAAAAATAAGTGATTTTAAAAATCAAAGTGAGCAAAAATCTTTACTTGATGCTTTATCTTATGTAAATTTAGAGCAAGATCAAGTTATAGAAGGGGTAAAAATCGACATTGTATTTATAGGATCTTGCACAAATGGGCGTTTAGAAGATCTTAAAATAGCCGCAGATATCTTAAAAGGGCGCAAAATTCATAAAAATGTTAAAGCTTTAATCGTGCCTGGTTCAATGCAAGTAAGAAAAGAAGCTGAAAATTTAGGACTTGATAAGATTTTTATCGAGGCAGGGTGTGAGTGGAGATATGCAGGGTGTTCTATGTGTCTTGGTATGAATGATGACAAAGCAAATTCAGGTCAAAGAGTTGCTTCAACTTCAAATCGTAACTTTGTAGGCAGACAAGGTAAAGGTTCTATCACTCATTTGATGAGTCCTGCAAGTGCGGCAGCTTGTGCCATAGAAGGTGTTATTTGTGATAATAGAAAGTATTTAGGAGTTTAATATGCAAAAATTTATTATACATAAAGGTATAGCTTGTCCTTTAGAATATGCTAACATAGATACAGATCAAATTATACCTAAACAATTTTTACTTGCAGTGTCTAAGCAAGGTTTTGGTAGGCATTTGTTCCATGATTTGCGTTATTTAGATGATAAAGAAAGTGTTTTAAATATGGATTTTAATCTTAACAAAAAAGAATATCAAAATAGCTCTATTTTGGTGAGTTTTGAAAATTTTGGTAGTGGCTCTTCAAGAGAGCATGCGCCTTGGGCTTTGGTTGATTATGGTATTAGAGCTATTATCGCACCTTCTTTTGCGGATATTTTTAAAAACAATGCCTTAGGAAATGGTTTACTTACCATAGAACTTGCTAAAGATGAGGTTTTGGAAATAGTTGATGAGTTAAAAAAATCCCAAGATAAAAATATAGAAATTTCTTTGTTGGAAAAAAGAGTATTTTTTAAAGATAAGATTTTTTCTTTTGATTTAGATGATTTTCACAGAATTTGTCTTTTGGAAGGACTTGATAATATAGCTTTAACTTTAAAACATGAAGCACAAATCAAAGCCTATGAGAAAAACTCAAAAAGCTTTTTGGTTTAGAATTTTTTCATAAGCTAAAAAAGGATCTTGGTAATTGGGTATGTCAAAATTTCCACAAAAATTAAAATCGAGCTTTTTAAAAAGCGAATTCATAGGAAAATTTTTACTATGAGTATCTGCTCTTAAACTTGCCTTGTAATTTTCCAAGGCAAAATTTTCGCAAAAATTTAAAAGTTTTTGTGCTACGCCTTTGCCCTTTGCCTTTTGTTTGACGGCTAAACGGTGTAGATAAAAGGCTTTATCATCATAATTTTTGTTAAAAATAACTTGTTTATAAAATTCAGGTTCAAATTTTTCATTGATACAGATAAAGCCTAAAATTTCATCATTTTCTTTAAACACATAAAGTTCTTGTGCTTGTATATCTTCTTGAAAAACTATTTCATTGGGATAATTCTCATCCCATTGGTGAAAATTCATAGCTTTCATAGCATTTAAAGCATCTTTTGTGATTTCAAGTATAGAATTTAAATCTTTATGGATGGCTTTTTGTATGATAGTGTTTTGCATGATAATCCTTTGTATAAGGAAGGGTGATGGTGGCTCCGATTGGACTTGAACCAACGGCCACTACCATGTCAAGGTAGTGCTCTACCAGCTGAGCTACGGAACCATATGGTGGAGCATAGCGGGTTCGAACCGCTGACCCCAACGCTGCCAGCGTTGTGCTCTCCCAGCTGAGCTAATGCCCCTTTATAAGTCTGAGATTTTATCGCAATATTACTTGTTTTTGGCTGAAAACTAAAATCAAATTTTTAATTTATGATGTAATATACTACTTTATTAAAAGATTTAAATCAAGTTTCTAAATATGTTAAAGATGAAAAAATTAAAAAACTTTTAATAGAAAAAGATAAAGATAAAAAAGGCGAAAATGGCGGAATAGGAACTCCAGCAACAAGAAGTAATCACATAGAAACTTTAATAAACAGAGGCTATATTGTAGTTTCAAAGGATAAAAAGCAAATTGTTAATGCTACAGAACTTGGAATTAATTTAATCCAAAATTTAGATCCTATATTGACAAATCCAGACATGACAGCTTTATGGTTTGAATCTCAAAAAGAGATACAAGAAGGAAAACTAAAAAGAAGCGATTTTTTAAATTCAATTAATGATTTTATTTTAAAAATAATTGATAATGAAAAGAGTTTAAACAAAAAAATTGTTTCTAATGAAGAAAAAGAAAAAATAACTTGTCCTAAATGTCAAAAAGGTTTTTTAAGAGAAATAAATGGAAAATTTGGAAAATTCTTTTCTTGTTCTGAATATTCTAATGGTTGTGATTTTAAGGCAAAATCTGTTAATGGAAAACCTGAATTAGAAAATAAAAGCACTAATTTAAATACATCTTTTAAATGTCCTCAATGTAATCAAGGAGACTTAATAAAAAGAGAAAGTAAAAATGAAAAAAACAAATTTTGGTATGGTTGTTCTGAATGGAAAAATGGTTGTAAATTTATGTGTCCTGAATTAAATGGCGAACCTAATTTAAATGCTAAAAATAATTTTCAAAACAATTATAAGCAAAAGGTTAAATACAAATGAAAAAAATAATTTTATTTTTATTGCTGTTTAATTTCTTATTTGCAGAAGGAACAAATAATGGGCAAGGAGTTGTTTCTGAAACTACTAAAGAAGAAATGCAAAAAATATTTCCTAATAGTGATGATGACATAGATTCTAAAAATGAATGTAGTTGGGAGTGTAGAAAGGTTAATAGCGGATATGGAACTCAAATCATAGGATTTGATTTTAAAAATGGGACAACTTTTTGTAGAGTTTATAAAAATGAAAATTTTGATTTAGATTTAAAATTTAATGCTTCAAAAACTAATTTATCTTGTGCTAAACAAGTGTATACAGGACTTGATACTGAATTAAAAAATTATGAAAATATAGATAGAAAAATTAATTTAGAAAGTATAATTAAATGGACGCCAAGCGATACTAAAATTAATTTTGCAAAATATTTAGTTGCTTTAGCAACTTTAAATCCAAATATTATTGATAGAGAAAAAACTTATAATTTAGGAGAATTAACCTTAAAAGATGGTATAGATAATTTTAGCATTAAAACTATACAAAAAAATCAAAGTTTTATGGATTTTTTGATAGCTCCAAATTCTGTTTTAAATCAAAATAAAGGATTTTCTACTTCAAGTATAAGTTTGCAAGAAGCTTCAGCTGTAGATGGTTTTAATAAAAACAATATGGCATATTTTTCAAATCTATTTTTAACCAATGAAAAAATTTATCAACATTTACAAATTCTAATTCTTGTTTTAGTTGGCGGATTTTTTCTTACTTCAATTAGTGCAGAAAAAATTCAAGCTTACTTAGAAAATAGGGGCGAAAATGAAGGAAAACAAAAATTTTTACATAAATTTTATATTCCAATGATTATGATGGGAATATTTTTTATGCCTATACCTGAAGGAAATGGTTTAGCTCACTCAACAATTATGCAAAACGTCATTAGATATTTTGCATTAAAATTAACAGATATTGCAGATATGGCTAGTGCAATTGGTGGAAAAACCTATATGGATAAAATTTATAAAAGTATAGGTGGAGTAAATATTCAAGGTATTAAAGCCTTATTAGAAAAAAAGAAAGAAAATGAGTTTCTTATAAGTCAAGGAGATGAAATTTATAAAAAAACTTGTTCTTTAAGATATAAAAACCAACTATCTGCCATTAGAGAAAGCTATATCACTTCTTTAACAGATGAAGATAAAGAAAAAATAAAACGATTTTTAGCTGAAGATAGTAATGATATGGCAGGAAAAAATGGCGATATTTCCTTGGAAGCTTGTATAGCTTTAGAAGCTGATATTTTAAAAGCAAGAAATGAAATAACTAAAATAAATTCTCAAATGGAAAAAATTGATAAATTAAGAGATAACACTCAAAAAATCAATGAAATGAAAAATCTTGATGCTTATTTTGCAGTAAGAGAAATGCAACTTGGATGGATAAATTCTTTATTTACGCCAAGTAGTGCAATTTTAGCAGAAGTAACTATGTTTAAAGAAGAGCAAGTTGATGAAGATGAACAAAAAGAAAGGATGATTAAAGCAACTAAAAAAAATATTCAAAACACTAAAGAAAATATAAATAAAGGAGATATTGAAATTAGTAAAGATGATATTACAGATAGCTCTTTAGGATGGATAGCAGGTAAATTAGTATGGATGATGTTACCAGGAGCTTCAACTATAAAAGATTTTGTAATGGAAAATACTGGAAAATTCATGGCTGTAATTCAAGCAGTAGCAGCTTCTACTGTGCCAATCATAGGAACAGTAGGTGGAGCTATCGTTGGATACATAACAGGAACAGTTGCCTCAACAATTACAGGATATGCTATAGCTATAATGTTAATAGAATGGACTTTTCAAAAAATACCATTATTGGTTTGCACTACAGCTTCTATTATAATATTTGTATCTTATTTAGTTTCTTTGATAAAATATTTTTATATTTCACCATTCGTTGTAGCTTTCTCCTTAGCAACTAAAAGAATGGATAAAATTATTGAATTCTTAATTAATGGTATGGCTATATTTTTAAAACCAGTATTAATTATTCTCTTTATATATTTATCATTATTTATAAATGTTTTAGTAGACGAATTTTTCTTATTTGTTTCTGTAGAACAATTTACAGGAATTAAAACTAGCGTATATAATTTTCACACTAACTTTATTATAGGTGCAATCACAGGCTTATTAACCATATTTGCAAAAATTGCTTCAGCGGTAATTATGTGGAATTTAATTATTAAAGGGCCTTCATGGGCTTTATCATTAGTAGGTATTGATGGAAAACAAAGTGAAATGATTTCTCAAGGTATGGAAAACACTTTAAACAAGAGAGCAAATATTGTTTAAAGAAATCTCAACTAAACCAAATATATACAAAGGAATAAAATGGAAAATAAAATGAAAAAAAATATATAGAACTTGAAAGAAAAGAAGGACAAATCAATGACATTCCATACACTATTTTGAAAGTTGAATATCCTAATCTAAAAGAATTAAAAGATAAGGATTTATTAATGCAAAATGACAAAGGACAATGGCTTTGTGGCTATATTGGCTTAAAACACGAACAAAAATTAGATTTTAATAAGTTGAAAAATGAAGTTTGTATAGCCCCTATTTATTTAGAAAAATTTGACACTGATTTATTTGAAAAAGACGAGAATGTTACTAAAATCATATTTTTTGATCAAAATCATTCTTGGAATAAAAGTAGGATAAATACTCAGTTAGATGAAGATTTATGCTTAAAAGATATTGAAAAAGTAGTAAATCACATTATTAATTTTAACAAAAATAATATAAAAGAAGAAAATTCCAATAAAGAATATAAATTTCAAAGGAGAAGAAAATGAGCAATTTAATGATGGAACTTGCAATGATGGACAAGAAAGACTATTATAAAGAGTTTATAGAAAACGATGTAATAAGAGTTATATTTGGTTATAAAAATGAAAAGGAATATGATAGCGATGATTATTTTGAAATGTCGCTTAGAGTGTGGGTAGGAAAAGAATATTTTGATGAATTTCTTAATAATCCAAAAGTGGAAAACAATATGGAAGTTGTGAAATTATTTATGGAAACCCCATTTTTCAAAGAATTAGCAGAACAAACTATCAAGATTGATTTTAAAAATTGGGATTTTATAATCCCCGATTTTTTTAAAAAGCATAATATAAAAATAATTCCTTATTTTCAATTAGGCAATAATGAAAATTTAAGCCCAAAATAATTTTTATGTTTCTAAAAGAACTAAAAGTTAAAGAATTAAAATATATAACCACCATTCTTTGCAGTAAATCAATTGAAGATGAGTATAAACTTTTGCATAAAAAATTTTAGTTAGCAAGAAAAAAGGAGTTAAAATGCTATTAGAGAATATACAAGAAAATAATCAGTATTTTTTTCATTCCTTACAAAATGATATTGATGATATTGCAAAAAATTATATGGATAAATTTTTTGCAATTTTAACCCTAGCAAGAAATGAAAATACAAAGTTTGTAAATTTAAAGCATTTCCATAATTTAAAAAATGCTGAAATGGAAATATTTTTTGATAATGTATTTAGAAACAATGAATTTAAAAAAATATAAAAGATAAATTAAAATTATTTGATAAAGATAGGAAGCATTCAATAAAAAAAGGAAGTTACCTTGTGCTTATTTGTTTTTTTAAATGAGTTATATAAAAATCTTATCATTGATGACAAACAATTTGAAAATTTGTTAGTTTCAACAACAAAAGAATATTTCATAAGAATAATTGATAAAAAAAGAAAAGGAATGATTAACATATATTTCCAAAAAGATAAAGAAAATGTATGGGTAGATAGATTTAAAATTGTAACAGATGGTTTTGGAGGCAATGATTATGATGAAAAAATGCTTTATTATGGATTAGAAAAAGCAAATTATATAAAAATAAATGAAAAATTTATAGAAGAAGAACTTGAAAAATTAAATTTATTTAAATTTATTTAAATACAAGGATTTAAAATGAAAAAAACAGATTATTATGATTTTGTAGCATAGAGAAATGTTTTAAAAATTTTTAGGAACTGATTATAGGAAGTAGAAAAAATCATCTTGATATTATGATTACAAATCCAAATGCAAAAGAAAAAAGATATAGAAAAGGATAAAAAGAAAATGGTAGAAGAGAAAGAAAGTAAGGGGAGCAATCTTATACAATTAAGAATTAGCGATAAGACGAAAGAATACCTTCAAGAGAGAGCTGACAGTTTAGGTTTTCCTTTAAATACATATATTTATCATCTTATTATGAAAGATATGGAAACTTTTAATCGAAAGTGATTAAAAGTTTTTTCGAAAAATGCTAAACTCAAAGAAACACTAGATAAAAAAGCTGAAGAGTTAGGCATTAACACAACTCAACCCATAAAAACATTTTAATTATTAGAAATATCACAAAATTTCCTTCGCAAATTGCACTCAACGCTAAGTATACTATAATGATCATTATAATTTATAATCATTATATCAGCATATTGATATCTTCCATTTTCAATTTCTTTTTTAGATTCTTTTTGTGAATTTAAAAGAAAATTATAATCTCTTTCTTTAAGTGTTTTAATATTTTTTATTTCGTTTAAATCAATTAAAGAATACTTTCCACGTGTTTTATACTCTTCATCAATTTTTTTAAGTGCAAATTCATATCCTTCTTTACTTCCTTGCTCTGAATTATAAGTATATTCTTTAAGTTTTAGGTTCTCCACAACCTATAAAAATTAAAGATAATCCAAAAATAATTAAATGCAAACTTTTTTCTTTTTTCATTTTAGTTCCTTCTTATTTTATCTTTTAAATTTTCTTGATATTCATTTTTTTCATTTTTTAGAGCGAAATGTTTTCTTTTTTCTAGTTCATTTTTAACTTCTTTTATTACTATTGTGTCAAATTTTTCAAAGTTTTTATAATAACAAGCTTCTTCCAAAGCTTGAAAGTATTCTTCTTTTGAAGAATACTTAATATTGATAGGTGGATAATTATTTTTAACAAGCTCATAATTCATTAAAAGCCTTGACATTCTTCCATTACCATCAATAAATGGGTGTATTCTAACAAAGTCAATATGTATTCTTGAAGCTCTAATAATAGGGTGTAAATTTTGTGCTTCATTCTCATACCAATTTAAAAAGTTTTTCATTTCAAAATCAATACTCAAATAATCAGGTGGAATATGTTTTGCACCGCTAATCACTACATTAGCCTTTCTATATACTCCAGCATTCTTTATATCAATTGTTTGTAAAATAATTTGATGTAAAGATTTAATATCAAATTCATTTAAAATTGTATTAGCATTTGCAAGTTCTAACATAAAATCAATAGCATGTGAATGGTTTATGGTTTCTAAGTGTTCTTTTACACTTTTTCCTGCAATAGTCATACCTTCAAGCACTGCTTTTGTTTCAAATAAGGTAAGTGTATTTCCTTCGATTGCATTAGAATCATTTGTATATCTTAATTTAAAATCTTCTTCTAGTGATTTTTTAGTTTCAAAAGCTAGTTTGTGTTCTTTCAAAAAATCTTTTAGAATATCAATTTCCTTTAGAACATCTTTTAAATTCATTTTCTTTTCCTATTTTTTATAATGATAGAATATTTTTTTATTTTATCAATTTTTCTATTAATTTAACCATCCCAATACAAAAAACAGATATTTCTCCATATAAGACAGAAATTCCCTAACTTTTCTTTTGTTATTCATTTTTTCTCCTTTTATTCCAAAGATAATCAATATTATATTATATAGTATTATATTATAAAATTTTCACTCCTTAACTTCTAATAACTCCTTGTTTTCATAGATATTGCCTACGATTTCAAAATTATAATAATATTTTTCATAATAAGTTATTTCTCCACCTTGTTCCGCATCTTCATCTATATTCGATGTAAGCACAAAACCATTTTTCCCAAATTTAACAATACCCATATATTTTTGCCAAAAATGATAAGCTGTGATAAATGTATAAAAAGATTTATTTTATGAAAAATTATTTGATTAATTCTAAAATATCTCTTTTTTTGTTAAGTTCAAGTTGTCTAGAATAATAAAAATATTTAGTCAAAACCAAAATTCCTATATGGAATTCTTTTTTCTTATCTAAAAATTTCTTAATATATTGATGAGCATTATTAATAATTTCCAATGCATCTTTTGGGCGACTTTTAAAATATTCAATTACTGCTGACAAATTCTCATTATCAATCAAAGCAAAGTGATAATTTGGTTTTAAAGTTCCTTCCATAAACCAAGTTTCGCAAGTTATTTTTGGAGCTAAAACTAAAGAATTAGAATTCATAGCCTATTTTAAGTTGCTTGCTACATCGCCACCCTCTAAAGAAATTATAAATTTATATTTCATTTGTTCTTTTTTGTTTAAAAAGTTTTTTTCCATTGGCTAGGTTGTTTTGAAGTATCTCCTATATCGCAAAAAGTTCTATCAAAATAAGAATCAAAAAATTCTTTTCGATGTTTTTAATATACTGCTCCTCTAAATATTGCTATATCCTTTTTATTTTCATAGTTTATGTTATCTTTTAAAAAGCAAAAATGCCTATTTTTATCAAGTTTTAATAAAATATTATTTATATTATTTTCCAAAGATCTTGATTTGCAAATAGTTGCTTCTTTAAAAGTATGTCTTACATCGCCAAATTCTTTATTCCATAAAAATTCATCTTTAAAGTATTTACTGATTTCATAAGCATCAAAAGCATAAGAGGTGTCTTTAAAAGGAAATTTTCCTATTTTTTCCTTTGCTGTAGGTGTAAAAAATTCATTTATTTGATTATAATATTTAACTCGAGTTTGTATTTCTTCTAAGTCTTTAATATTGTATTTTAAAATATCATTAAAAATTTTATCTAAATTTATTTGAAAAAATATTTTGGTATAAAAGATATTCCTATTTCTTTTAAATTCATCAAAAGTCTTGATTGTAGCATTATAAAAAACCTAATAAATAAAATTTTTAATATTTTATCAAAAATTTAAGAATTTGTAAACAATAAAATAACTTTTGACAGAACAATAATTTTTAAATATTAAAAATAAGAATGGCAGACAGGAAGGGATTCGAACCCTCGAAAGCTTGCACTTTACACGCGTTCCAGGCGTGCTCCTTCAACCGCTCGGACACCTGTCTATGAAATAAAGCTTTTATTATATCTAATAAAAGCTTTAAAAATAAAGAAATTTTGTAAATATTGAAAATAAAATTATTTTTTAAAAAAATCAGAAAATTTTTAGTAAAAAGTAGTATAATTATATTTTTATTTTTAGTCAGGGTAGCTCAGCTGGTTAGAGCGCTGGTCTCATAAGCCGGAGGTCGGGAGTTCAAGTCTCCCCCTTGACACCATTAAGTGTAAGAATTATTTTTTTTCTTTTGTTACTACAAAAACAATTCCGCCAAAACCTATAATCACAACAGCTGTTATAAAAACGATTTCAAAAATATCTAGCATTGTCATTGTTCTTTCGCCCTTTCTTTAAGCTGTCCGCAAGCAGCTGAGATATCAAGCCCTTTACTTTCTCTTATAGTACAAGTTACACCTTTATTGCTGAGTAAATCTTGAAATTTAATCGCATTTTCTAAACTAGGGCGTTTATATAAGCTTCCTTCATGTGGATTAAAGAGTATTAAATTCACTTTGGCTTTAATGCCATTTAAAAGCTTGACTAATTCTTTAGCGTGTTCAAGCTTATCATTGATACCATCAATTAAAAGATATTCAAACATTACCCTTTTTCTTTGATCTATAGGAAATTCACGCACCGCATCCATAATCGCAGCGATATTATAAGCTTTATTGATAGGCATAAGTTCGGTTCGAAGCTCATCATTAACCGCATGCAATGATATAGCAAGTAAAACACCTAAGTTCATTTGACCTAATTCTTTGATTTGTTTTGCTAAACCACTAGTGCTGATGGTTTGACGGCGGGGACTTATGGCAAGCCCCTCATTTTGTGCTAAAATTTTTACCGCTTTAGAAACATTTTTAAGATTATCCAAAGGCTCGCCCATACCCATATATACTATATTTACACGGCGTTCATAAGGGATATTATTTTGTTTTTTGATCCATAAAATTTGTCCGACTATCTCCCCTGCGCTTAAATTTCTTTTCAAACCACCCTTGGCAGTAAGACAAAAACTACATCCACTTTTACAACCCACTTGAGAAGAAACACAGATAGTGTATCTTGCATGAGAAATTCTTTTGCCTTCTGTGTCTATTTTTTCTTCTTTCATAGGCAAAAGCACACTTTCTACCCTTAAACCATCAACGAGTTCAAAAAGATATTTTATACTTCCATCTTTACTTTGCTCATTTTTAACACATTTTACAGGAGAGAAATGAAAATTTTGCGCAAGTTCTAAACGTAGATCTTTTGATAAACTTGACATATCGGAAAAATTATTGGCGTATTTTTGATAAATCCATTGATAAATTTGTTTCACGCGAAACATCGGTTTGATTTTTTCTCCTAATTCTTCGGGTAAAAAATCTAAAATATTAACAAGCTCTTTCAAAATTATTTTCCTTTTTGAATTTTTAAATATAGTGATATTTTTTTAAGTATTCTTCTAATTTTTCTTTCGCCTTTTGATGATTTTTTATAAAATCTTCGTGAGCATTTTCATTGCAAAAATTTGTCGCACACAAAATACACTCTGCATCAATATCTAAATTTTGAGCTACGCTTAAAACAGAAAAGGCTTCCATATTTTCTGCAAAAAAACCTAATTTCGAAAATTCTTTTGCTGCTTTTGAATTTTGACAAATATAATTTGAAGAATTGATTTTGATTGTTTCACGAGAAACATTTTCTTTTTCTAAGCAAATTTCATATTTTGCAGGAGTATAAAAAGCATGTGAAATTTTAGAAAATTCTACATTAAAAGCACATGAACTTCTATAAATTTCTAAAATTTCCCCCTTATCATAAAGCCCACAAGTTCCTATAAATATGAGTTTTGATGGTTTTTCTTTTAAGCAAAGTTGACCCAAATGAAAAGCTGATTCAACCAAACCTATACCTATAGCTTTTGCAAAAGAAAAATTTTCATTTCCACCCGCACAAACAATCATTTTGATCCTTATGAAATTTTATAAAAATAATTCTACCTAAAAAGACTTAATTAAGAATTTTTAGATAAAATTATTTCTTATGGTTAAAGCAAAAAAACAATACGGACAAAATTTTTTAATCGATAAAAGCGTATTAGCAAAAATCATCCAAGCCATACCCAAAGAGATGAACAATATCATTGAGATTGGGCCTGGCTTAGGTGATTTAACGCAAGAACTTTTAAAAATTTCTCAAGTAAAAGCTTATGAAATCGATAATGATCTCATACCTATTTTAAAAAAGAAATTTCAAAAAGAACTTGAATGTGGAAAATTTAACTTGATCCATCAAGACGCAAGCGAAGCTTTTAATCCTAGTCTTGATGAAAAACCATATTTTTTGGTTGCAAATTTGCCTTATTATGTTGCAAGTCACATTATATTAAAAGCTTTAGAAGATAAAAATTGTCTAGGGCTTATTGTAATGGTGCAAAAAGAAATGGCTGAAAAATTCTGCGCTAAAGAAGGAAATAGTGAGTTTTCTTCCTTAGGTGTTTTAAGTGCAATGATTTGCGAAAGAAAAATGCTTTTTGATGTTGATCCACAATGTTTTAATCCGCCGCCAAAAGTTGTGTCAGCGGTGATGAGTTTGATTAAAACTAAGGATTTTGATGAACTTTGTGAAATAGAAAATTTCAAAAATTTTCTAAAAGACTGTTTTAAAGCTCCTAGAAAACAACTCTTAGGAAATTTAAAAACATATAAAGCAAAAGTTTTAGAAGTTTTAAGCACTCTTGGCTTAAAAGAAAACATCAGACCACATGAAATTTGCGTTGATTCATACCTTAAAATTTATGACAAATTAAAGGATGAATATGGACGAAAACAAAGAGATAAATAAAAACGAACAAAATCCGAACTCAAATTCAAAAAACAATAAACGCTATAAATATAAAAATCGTAGAAAAAAATTAGTTGATTCTTTGCAAAATGAAAATGATACTCCAAAAATCGATCAAAATTCCAACAAGGAAAATTCTGAAAACTCAGAAAATAAAACTGAGAAAAAAAAGAAGAAAAATCGTAATCTTCCTTCAAAACTCACAGGCAATGAAGATTGGCAAATCGCTCTTGCAGAATGTATAGAAGCCAACCGTGTTTCACATGAAAACCGCTTGCACCCTTTAAAATATAATAATTCTAGCGAACATAAAATCCGCATCACTCCTTTAGGGGGCTTAGGGGAAATTGGTGGAAATATCAGTGTTTTTGAAACCAATAAAGACGCAATTATAGTAGATATAGGTATGAGTTTTCCAGATGGGACTATGCATGGGGTAGATATTATCATCCCTGATTTTGACTATGTAAGAAAAATTAAAGATAAAATTCGCGGTATAGTGATCACTCATGCACATGAAGATCATATCGGTGCGGTGCCTTATTTCTTTAAAGAATTTCAATTTCCTATCTACGCTACACCTTTAGCTTTAGGAATGATTTCAAACAAATTTGAAGAACATGGCTTAAAAGCAGAACGCAAATGGTTTCGTCCTGTAGAAAAACGTAAAGTTTACGAAATAGGTGAATTTGATATAGAGTGGATCCACATCACGCATTCTATCATTGATGCTTCAGCACTTGCGATCAAAACAAAAGCAGGAACGATTATCCACACAGGTGATTTTAAAATTGATCAAACTCCAATCGATGGCTATCCAACAGACTTAGGGCGTTTGGCACATTATGGAGAAGAAGGGGTTTTATGTCTTTTAAGCGATAGTACAAATTCGTACAAAGAAGGTTATACAAAAAGTGAAAGCTCCGTAGGGCCAACTTTTGATCAAATCTTTGCACGCACCAAAGGCAGGGTGATCATGAGTACTTTTAGTTCTAATATCCACCGCGTTTATCAAGCTATCACTTATGGTTTAAAATACGGTAGAAAAGTTTGTGTGATCGGTCGTTCTATGGAAAGAAATCTTTATACCACTATGGAATTAGGCTATATCAAACTTGATAGAAAAATTTTCATCGATGCTGATGAAGTAAGCAAATACAAAGACAATGAAGTGCTTATCGTAACTACAGGAAGTCAAGGTGAAACTATGAGTGCGCTTTATAGAATGGCAACAGATGAGCATAAATTTATAAAGATTAAGCCTACGGATCAAGTGATCATTTCAGCTAAAGCTATACCAGGAAATGAAGCAAGTGTTTCTGCTGTGCTTGACTATCTTTTAAAAGCAGGAGCTAAAGTAGCGTATCAAGAATTTAGTGAAATTCATGTAAGCGGACACGCTAGTATAGAAGAGCAAAAGCTTATGCTAACCCTTACCAAACCTAAATTTTTCTTACCCGTTCATGGAGAATACAATCACATCACCAAGCACAAAGAAACAGCAATGAAGTGCGGTATCCCTGAAAGAAATATTTATCTTATGAGCGATGGCGATCAAGTAGAACTTTGCCAAAAATACGTCAAACGCATAAAAACCGTAAAAACAGGTAAAGTTTTTGTGGATAATCAAATCAACAAACAAATTGCCGATGATGTAGTTATAGATCGCCAAAAACTTGCAGATAGTGGTATAGTGGTTATTATCGCACAAATTGACAAAGCTACAAAAACACTGATCAACAAACCAAGAGTATTTAGCTATGGGCTAGTAGCTGACAAACACGATCATGCTTTTAGCAAAGATATGGCTGAAGTTTTAGGACAATTTTTCATCAATGTTAAAGATGAAGTACTCAATGATCCAAGATTTTTAGAAAATCAAATCCGCCAAGTTTTAAGAAAACATATCTTTAGAAAGATTAAAAAATACCCAACCATAGTTCCAACTATTTTTGTAATGTAAAAAAGGGCAAAAACGCCCTTTTTAAGGAAGAACAAATGAGAATTAATAAATTTATATCCCATAACACCCGCTATTCACGCCGTGAAGCTGATGAACTTATTAAACAAGGCTTAGTAAAAATAAACAACAAAATTGCCCTTTTAAGTGATGAAGTTAAATTTGATGATAAAGTCTTTGTTAAAGGTAAAAGAGTACAAAAAAGAACGCAATTTAGCGTGATAATCTACCATAAACAAAAAGGTGAAATTGTCAGTAAAAAAGACGATCGTGGAAGAAAAACTATATACGATACCTTGCCAAGACAATTTAGTACTTGGCTTAGCGTAGGCAGACTGGATTATGCAAGCGAGGGCTTGCTTTTGCTTACAGATTCTCCTGTGATTGCTGATGCTTTAATGCATAGTGATTTAGAAAGAGAATACTACCTTAAAGTTAAAGGTACGGTGAGCAAACAAGTCATCGAAGCCATGCAAAATGGACTTGAGATTAAAAATGAAAAAAAAGGCGCACACGCAAAAACCAAAATCACCTCTATGAGTTTTGCTCCTTTTATTGACTTTGAAATTTTTGGATCAAGTGGAGGTTATACCAAGCTTAGAGTAATTATAAATGAAGGTAAAAATAGAGAGCTTAGACGCTTTTTTGGACATTTTGATCTTGAAGTCATGGATCTTAAGCGTGTTGCTTTTGGGGC
The DNA here is from genome assembly GCF_001763255.1 of Campylobacter sp. BCW_4338. NCBI lineage: Bacteria > Pseudomonadati > Campylobacterota > Epsilonproteobacteria > Campylobacterales > Campylobacteraceae > Campylobacter > Campylobacter sp. BCW_4338. The sequence continues at coordinate 20,594 of NZ_MJYJ01000033.1, read as the reverse complement.
TTTAGATCTTGGTATGTTAAAGGCAGGAAAACATCGCTATTTGGAAAATGGCGAATATGAAAAATTAAGAGATTTTTTAAAATTTAATGAAATAAGATATTGATCATTATATACAAAAATTTAAAAAATAATGATAATTTTTAAATTCTAAAAATTCTATTATTATCCTTTTTAAAAGGAAAATAATAGAAAAATTTCATCAAATTCCTTGACTTTGAAAACAAGATTTTATATACTCTCATTTCAATTTTTATAAATTGGTTAGTTTTTAACTAACGAGTTCTTTTTAAAGGAAATATTATGGAAAGAATTAGGCTTAAGCTAAAAGCTTATGACCATCGAGTACTAGACAGAACAGTTGCAGCAATCGTAGAAGCTGTTAAAAGAACAGGTGCGGATATCAGAGGTCCGATACCAATGCCTACTAAAATCAAACGCTATACAGTTTTAAAATCTCCACACATTAACAAAGATTCTCGTGAGCAGTTTGAAATAAGAATTCACGCGCGTATGCTAGATATAGTAGCAGCGACTCCAGATACAGTTGATTCTTTAACTAAGCTTGATTTAGCGCCAGAAGTAAGCGTTGAAGTAAGAGCTATGGGTAAGTAAGGATAAGATATGGAATATATTGTAGAAAAAATCGGAATGAGCAGAACAATTACTAATCCAAGTATCGCTGTAACTTTGCTAAGAGTTGTAAATGCAAAAGTATGTGAAGTTGAAGGCGGAAAGGCTTTAGTAGCATATCCAAAAGGTAAAGCAAGTAATAAATGTGTCGCAGGGCAACAAAAAAAATACAATCTTTCTGCAGAATACAATAGATTTGCGACTTTAGAAGTAGCAAATACTGAAGCAGGAGATTTAGATGAAACTCCATTAAATGAAGCAAAAATTTTAAAAGTAAGCTTTAACACTAAAGGTAGAGGTTATAGCGGTGTTATGAAAAGACATAACTTCGCAGGGGGTCCAGCAAGTCACGGTTCGAGATTTCATAGACGCCACGGATCTATTGGTAATAGAGAATGGCCAGGTCGTGTTCAACCAGGTATGAAAATGGCAGGACACTATGGAAATACTAAAGTAACCGTTAAAAACGAAGTTGTATCTTATGATGCTGAAAACAAAATTTTAGTAGTTAAAGGTGCAGTACCAGGTTATAATGGTGCTATGGGTAAAATAAGGATTGCAAAATGAGTAAAGTAGTTGTTTTAAATGATAAGTTAGAAAAAGCAGGTGAGCTTGATTTGCCTTCAAAATATGCGGAAGTAAATCCACACAATCTTTACTTATATGTGAAATCTTACCTTGCAAGTTTAAGAGCAAATACAGCTCATGCTAAAGGTAGAAGTGATGTAAGTGGTGGTGGTAAAAAACCTTGGAGACAAAAAGGTCGTGGCGGTGCTAGAGCGGGTTCAACAAGAACTAACGTTTGGGTAGGTGGCGCGGTTGCTTTTGGCCCAACAAATGAAAGAAACTACTTTCAAAAAGTAAATAAAAAACAAAAAAGATTGGCGCTTGAAAGAGCTTTAGCAGATAAAGCAGCTAAAGGTGCGTTATTTACTGCTGATTCTTTAGCTATTGAAAGTGGCAAAACAAAAGATGCAAACGCTGTGATTAAAAAACTTGGCGTCAAAGATGCTTTAATCGTTAAAGATTTACTAGATGAAAAAACACTTTTAGCTTACAGAAATTTAGCAAATTGCTATGTAGTTGATGTAAGCGAAGTAAATGCTTATTTAGTATCTGTATTTAATGCTGTTATCATAGAAAAATCAGCGTTAGAATCTATTACAAAAGAGGGATAATTATGGCAGATATTACTGATATAAAGACTATACTTTACACAGAAAAAAGTTTGAATTTGCAAGAGCAAGGTGTCGTAGTTATTCAAACTTCACCAAAGATGACTAAAACAGGCTTAAAAGCGGTTTTAAAAGAGTATTTTGGTGTAACTCCAAAAAGCATCAATTCATTAAGAATGGATGGAAAAGTTAAGCGTTTTAGAGGTCGTTTAGGTCAAAGAAACGATTACAAAAAATTCTATGTTAAGCTACCTGAAGGTGTTAGCTTAGAAAATACGGAGGCTTAAGATGGCAATTAAAACTTATAAACCATATACTCCAAGTAGAAGATATATCACAGGTTTAAGTTCTGAAGATATTACAGCTAAACCAAGTGTGCGCTCACTACTTGTTAAACTTCCAGTGCACGCAGGTCGTAATAGCTATGGAAGAATTACAAGTCGTCATAAAGAAGCGGGTGCTAAAAAACTTTACAGAATTATTGATTTTAAACGCCGTAAATTTGGTATAGAAGGCAAAGTAGAAGCAATCGAGTATGATCCATATAGAAATTGTAGAATTGCTTTGATTGCTTATAAAGATGGGGAAAAAAGATATATTCTTCAACCACGTGGATTAAGCGTTGGCGATATTGTTGCAGCTGCTGAAAGCGGACTTGATATTAAACCAGGTAACGCAATGAAACTTAAAAACATTCCTGTGGGTACTATTGTTCATAATGTTGAGTTAAAGCCAGGTAAAGGCGGTCAAATGATTCGTTCTGCGGGTGCTTACGCACAACTTATGGGTAAAGAAGAAAAATATGTTATTTTAAGACTTGCAAGCGGCGAAATGAGACAAGTTTTAGCTGAATGTATGGCAAGTATCGGCGAAGTAGGTAACGAAGAATGGGCTAATGTAACTATCGGTAAAGCAGGTAGAAATCGCCATAGAGGTATCCGTCCACAAACTCGTGGTTCTGCTATGAACCCAGTAGATCACCCGCACGGTGGGGGTGAAGGTAAGAAAAATTCAGGCCGTCATCCAGTAACTCCATGGGGTAAACCAACCAAAGGTGCGAAAACTCGTCGTAAAAAAGCTAGCGATAAGCTAATAATTTCAAGAAGAAAAGGAAAGTAAGATGGCTAGATCACTAAAAAAAGGTCCTTTTGTTGATGATCATGTAATGAAAAAAGTCATCGCTGCTAAAAAGGCTAATGATAATAAACCAATTAAAACTTGGTCAAGAAGAAGCACAATTACTCCTGATATGATAGGACTTACATTTAATGTTCATAATGGTAAAAGCTTTATTCCAGTTTATATTACTGAAAATCATATCGGTTATAAGCTTGGTGAATTTGCTCCAACACGCACATTTAAAGGGCATAAAGGCTCTGTGCAAAAGAAAATTGGTAAGTAAGGGATAAGATATGAGTAAAGCATTAATTAAATTCATAAGATTATCTCCAACTAAAGCAAGATTGATTGCTAGGGAAGTTCAGGGGATGAATGCAGAATTAGCTATGGCTAGTTTAAAATTTATGCCAAATAAAGGTGCAAAATATATCGCAAACGCAATTTCAAGTGCAGTAGCAAATGGTGGCTTTGAAGCAAACGAAGTGGTTGTAAAAAGTTGTCGCGTGGATGCAGCTGCGGTGTTGAAAAGATTTAGACCAAGAGCTAGAGGAAGTGCAAGTCGTATTAGAAAACCAACTTCACATATTTTAGTAGAAGTGGCAAAAGCAGAAGTGAAAGCTGAAGAGAAAAAAGCAGTAGCTAAAAAAACTACTACAACAAAAGCTCCAGCTAAAAAAACAACAAGCACTAAAAAAGCAACAGCGAAAAAGGAAAGCTAATGGGACAAAAAGTTAATCCAATTGGTCTAAGACTAGGAATCAATAGAAACTGGGAATCAAGATGGTTTCCAACTAAAGCAAATTTAGTAGAAAATATCGGTGAAGATTACAAAATCAGAGCTTTCTTAAAAAGAAAACTTTATTACGCAGGAATTAGCCAAATTTTAGTAGAAAGAACTGCTAAAAAACTTCGCGTTACTGTAGTTGCTGCAAGACCAGGTATCATCATCGGTAAAAAAGGTAGTGATGTTGATAATTTAAGAAAAGAATTGCAAGATTTAATCGGTAAAGATGTAAATATCAATATCAAAGAAGAAAGAAAAGCAGGAGCTTCAGCTCAACTTGCTGCTGAAAGTGTTGCAACTCAACTTGAAAAAAGAATTGCTTTTAGAAGAGCAATGAAAAAAGTAATTCAAGGCGCGCAAAAAGCAGGCGCTAAAGGGATTAAAGTTTCAGTTTCTGGTCGTTTAGGCGGTGCTGAAATGGCAAGAACAGAATGGTATCTTGAAGGACGCGTTCCACTTCATACTTTAAGAGCAAAAATCGATTATGGTTTTGCAGAAGCTAGAACTACTTATGGAAACATAGGGGTTAAAGTATGGATCTTTAAAGGTGAGGTATTACACAAAGGTATGCAACCTGAAAAAACTGAAGAAAGTGCTCCAGCTAAAAAGCCAAGACGCACAAGAAGGGGTAAATAATCATGTTAATGCCAAAAAGAACTAAATATCGCAAAATGATGAAAGGGCGTAACAGAGGTTATGCTAATCGTGGAACAGAATTTACTTTTGGTGAATTTGCATTAAAAGCAACTGAAGCAGGACGCATTAACTCACGCCAAATCGAAGCAGCGCGTATTGCTTTAACTCGTTTCGTTAAAAGACAAGGAAAAACTTGGATTAGAGTTTTCCCAGATAAGCCTTTGACAAAAAAACCTTTAGAAACTCGTATGGGTAAAGGTAAAGGTGCTGTTGAGGAATGGGTAATGAATATCAAGCCAGGCCGTATCATTTATGAAATGGCAGGAGTAAGCGAAGAAATGGCAAGAGAAGCATTGACTTTAGCTATGCATAAACTTCCATTTAAAACTAAGTTTGTTACAAGAGAGAGCCAAAATGAAATATACTGAGATTAAAGATAAAACAGCAGCTGAGCTTGCAACAATGCTAAAAGAAAAAAAGGTGCTTTTATTCACTTTAAAACAAAAGCTAAAAACAATGCAACTTACTAATCCAAAAGAGATTAGCCAAGTAAAAAAAGACATTGCTAGAATAAATACAGCAATTAACGCTTTAAGATAAGGATAGAGAAAATGGCATTTAAAAGAGAAATTCAAGGCGTTGTTGTTAAAATCGCTGGTGAAAAAACCGCAAGTGTTTTGGTTGAAAGAAAAGTGGTTCATCCAAGATATAGAAAAATTGTTAAACGCTTTAAAAAATATCTAATTCATGATGAGAGAAATGAAGTTAAAGTGGGTGATACTGTTGTTGCAGTAGAATGCAGACCACTTTCAAAAAGAAAATCATTTCGCTTAAAATCTGTATTAGCTACAGGAGTTGAGTAATGATTCAAAGTTTTACAAGACTTGCAGTTGCTGATAATAGCGGTGCAAAAGAATTAATGTGTATCAAGGTTTTAGGGGGTAGCAAAAGAAGATATGCTACTGTAGGTGATGTGATTGTTGCATCCGTTAAAAAAGCTTTACCAAATGGAAAAGTTAAAAAAGGTCAAGTGGTAAAAGCGGTTATCGTTAGAACTAAAAAAGAAATTCATAGAGATAATGGTTCTTTGATTCGTTTTGATGAAAATGCTGCGGTTATTCTTGATAACAAAAGAGAGCCTATCGGAACTCGTATCTTTGGGCCAGTGGGCAGAGAAGTTAGATATGGTGGCTTTATGAAAATCGTTTCACTAGCACCGGAGGTATTATAATGGCGGTTAAATTAAAAATCAAAAAAGGTGATAGCGTTAAGGTTATCACAGGCGATGATAAAGGTAAAACAGGTAAAGTTTTAGCGGTATATCCAAAAACACTTAAAGTGGTAGTTGAAGGATGTAAAATTGCTAAAAAAGCTATTAAGCCGAGCGAGAAAAACCCAAATGGTGGTTTTATCAATAAAGAAATGCCAATGGATATTTCCAATGTGGCAAAAGTTCAGGAGTAAGCGATGATGAGATTAAAAGAAAAATACAATCAAAGCATTAAACCTGCATTGGTTAAAGAATTTGATATTAAAAATCCTATGCTTATCCCTGTGATCGAAAAAGTAGTTATCAGCGTAGGTGCTGGTGAGTTGGCTAAAGATCAAAAAGTATTGCAAAATGTTGCAGATACTATTTCTTTAATTGCAGGACAAAAGGCTGTAATTACTAAAGCTAAAAAATCAGTTGCAGGATTTAAAGTTCGCGAAGGTTTTCCTGTAGGTGTAATGGTAACTTTAAGAAAAGAAAATATGTATGCTTTTCTCGATAAATTAATTTCTATTGCTTTGCCAAGAGTGAAAGACTTTAGAGGTTTAAGTAGAGATGGTTTTGATGGACGCGGAAACTATAACTTCGGTCTTGATGAGCAGTTGATGTTCCCAGAAGTGGAGTATGATAAAATTTTAAGAACTCATGGTATGAATATTTCTATAGTTACAACAGCACAAAATGACAAACAGGCACAAAAGTTATTAGAACTTATCGGTGTGCCATTTACAAAAGGAAAGTAAGATGGCTAAAAAATCAATGATTGCAAAAGCGGCACGCAAGCCTAAATTTAAGGTTAGAGCTTATACGAGATGCCAAATTTGTGGGCGTCCGCATTCGGTTTATAGAGATTTTGGAATTTGCAGAGTTTGCTTAAGAAAAATGGGCAATGAAGGTTTGATTCCAGGTCTTAAGAAAGCAAGTTGGTAAGGATAAAATATGATAAATGATATTATTTCAGATTCACTCACTCGTATCAGAAATGCAGGAATGAGAAAGCTTGAAACAACCAAGCTTTTACATTCTAAAGTTGTAGAAGCTTTAGTTGGAATTTTTCAAGCTAAGGGCTATATTGAGAGTTTTAACGTTATTGAAGAAGATAAAAAGAAATTTATCAATGTAGTTTTAAAATACGATGAAAAAGGTAAGAGTGTTATCAATGAGCTTAAAAGAATTTCTAAGCCCGGTCGTCGTGTTTATAAAGGTAAAGATGAAATCAAGCGTTTTAAAAATGGTTATGGTACTATTGTAGTTAGCACAAGTCGTGGCGTTTTGGCTAATGATGAAGCTTATAAAGCAGGTGTTGGCGGCGAAATTTTATGTACTATTTGGTAAAAAATCTGCTTTTTATGGCATTGGGTATCCATTCTTTTAAAAAAGTAGAAATATCCTAGACAAATAAAAAGGAAAAATATGTCTCGTATAGGTAAACAACCGATTGCTATTCCAGCAGGAGTAGAAGTAAAATTAGAAGGAAATTTGCTTAAATTTAAAAAAGGAAATTTGGCAAAAGAACTTGATACTAAAGCAAATGTAAATGTTGAGATTAAAGATAATAATATTCTTTTTTCTCCAAAAGGTGAAGATAGACAAAGTAGAGCTTATTGGGGAACTTACAGAGCTTTAGCTTACAATATCGTTGTAGGTTTAACTCAAGGTTTTTCAAAAACTCTTGAAATCAATGGAGTTGGTTATAAAGCAGCTTTAAAAGGTAAAGTTTTAGAACTAAGCCTTGGTTTTTCTCATCTTATTAATTATGATATTCCAGAAGGAATTGAAATTGTAGTGGATAAAAATACTATTGCAGTTAAAGGAAGTGATAAACAAGTTGTAGGTCAAGTTGCTGCTCAAATTCGTGAATTTAGACCACCAGAGCCATATAAAGGAAAAGGCGTTAAGTATTCTGATGAACGCATTATCCGCAAAGCTGGTAAGACATCTAAGAAGTAAGGGTAGAATATGAGAGCAAATGTATTAAAAAGAAAACTAACTTTAAGAATCAAAAGAAAAAAAAGAATTAGAGCGAAAATTTCAGGTTGTGAAAATTTTCCAAGAATTTCTGTATTTAAATCGAACAGAACTCTATATATCCAAGCGATTGATGATGCAAAAGCTGTAACTTTAGCAGCAGTTGATGGACGCAAACTTGGCGTTAAAGCAAATAAAGAAGGCGCTAAAAAAATCGCTGCTGAATTTGCTAAAACTTTAAAAGCTAAAAAGATAGAACAAGCTGTTTTTGATAGAAATGGTTATGTATATCATGGTGTTATTGCAGTTTTGGCTGAATCTTTAAGAGAAAATGGCATTAGGCTATAAGGGGTAAATCGATGGAAAAATATAATAGAGAAGAATTTGAAGAAGTAATCGTCGATATCGGCAGAGTTACTAAGGTTGTTAAAGGTGGTAGAAGATTTAGATTTACTGCTTTAGTTATCGTTGGAAACCGCAAAGGTTTAGTAGGTGTTGGTTATGGTAAGGCTAAGGAAGTTCCAGATGCTATCCGTAAAGCTGTTGACGATGCGTTTAAAAATATCGTTGAAGTTAAAACTAAAGGCTCAACTATCGCTCACGATGTAGAGGTAAAATATAATGCAAGTAGAATTTTACTTAAACCAGCTAGTGAAGGTACAGGAGTTATCGCAGGTGGTTCTACACGCCCTATCGTGGAACTTGCAGGTATTAAAGACATCTTAACCAAGTCTTTGGGTTCAAATAATTCAGCTAATGTGGTTCGTGCTACAATCAAAGCTTTAACAATGTTAAAAGGATAAGAAGATGAATTTAACAAAAGCAGCGGGTTCAACGCATAAAACTAAAAGAATTGGCCGTGGTCAAGGTTCTGGCATGGGTAAGACTGCTACTAAAGGGGGTAAAGGTCAAACTGCTAGAAAAGGTTATAATGAAAAAAGAGGTTTTGAAGGGGGTCAACAACCGCTTCAAAGAAGACTACCAAAAGTAGGTTTTACTTCTAAAATTCAAAAACCTTATGTGATCAATGTTGAAAAAATCACAGCTGTAAAAGAGCTTAGTGAAATTACATTTGAGAGTATTAAAAGTGTTCACAAAATTTCAAAATCTGTGAATAAAATCAAATTAATTGGTGCAAGTGCAAAAGATTTAGTATCAAAAATCAAAGACGAGAATATTAGCGTCACCGGATCAAAATAATGAATAGAGCATTGACGAATAAGATTTTAATCACCTTAGCATTTTTGTTTGCTTATAGGGTTCTGGCTTATGTGCCAGTTCCTGGCGTCAATGCTGATGTGATTGCGGAATTTTTTAATAACAATCAAAACAATGCTTTGGGTTTATTTAATGTTTTTAGTGGTGGAGCGGCTGAACGCTTTTCTATCATTTCTTTAGGTATTATGCCTTATATTACTGCTTCTATTATTATGGAGCTTCTTGCAGCAACTTTTCCAAATATTGGTAAGATGAAAAAAGAGCGTGATAGTATGCAAAAATATATGCAAATTATCCGTTATGCGACTATTGTGATTACTTTGGTTCAAAGTATAGGCGTTGCTATAGGTTTGCAAAGCTTACATGGTCGTGGTGGCGCAGGGGCTATAATGGTGGAAGATTTAAATATGTTTATCGCACTTTGTGCTATTTCTATGCTTGCAGGAACTATGCTTTTAATGTGGCTTGGCGAACAAATTACACAAAGAGGTATAGGAAATGGTATTTCTTTAATCATTTTTGCAGGTATTGTTTCAGGTATTCCAAGAGCGATTTCAGGAACTGTAGGACAAATTAATTCAGGTGAGATGAATTTCTTAACCGCTTTTGCAATTTTTGCTTTGATTTTAATCACTATAGGCGTGATTATTTATGTAGAACTTGGAGAAAGAAGAATTCCTATTTCTTATTCTCGTAAAGTTGTAATGCAAAATCAAAACAAACGCATTATGAATTATATTCCTATTAAACTCAATCTTAGTGGAGTTATTCCACCGATTTTTGCTAGTGCGATTTTGATGTTTCCAACAACGATTTTACAAACTAGTACAAATCCTTATCTACAAGCCATTAATGACTTTTTAAATCCAAATGGTTATTTGTTTCATGTTTTAACTTTCTTGTTTGTAATTTTCTTTGCTTATTTTTATGCTTCTATTGTATTTAACGCTAAAGACATAGCAGAAAATTTGAAAAAGCAAGGCGGTTTTATCCCTGGAATTCGTCCAGGTGAAGGAACTTCAAATTATCTTAATGAAGTGGCTTCTCGTTTAACTTTATCAGGTTCTATTTATTTAGGGCTTGTTGCAACCTTGCCTTGGGTTTTGGTGAAATTTATGGGTGTGCCTTTTCATTTTGGCGGTACTTCTGTACTTATTGTAGTTCAAGTAGCGCTTGATACAATGAGAAAAATTGAAGCTCAAATTTATATGAGTAAATACCAAACTTTAAGTGCAGTAGGTTTGTAATAAATAAAATTAGCAAGATTTTTCTTGCTAATTTATCCTAGGTTTTTGCTTTAAAAATAAAAACACAATGCACACTATAAAAATTACTATTGACCATATTAAAAAAGCATCTACAAGACCCATTTGCCTAACGATAGGTTGAGAGATAATAGGACTTAAAAATTGTCCTAAAAATATACAACTTGCTAAAATTCCATAAGCCCTAGCGCGAGCATTTTCAGGACAGATTGAAAAAAGATAAGCCGTATTATTTACAAGCATAATACCTCCGCCCATTCCAAGCAAAGCTAAGGCGATTAAAACTGTGAAAAAGCTATCTACTAAAAAAAGCAGCAAAAAAGAACAAGATACGATAAAAAGAGTTAAAACATAGATAGTTTTAATACTTAAGAATTTTATAATATATCTATAGCTTAGAGAGAAAAAACCATAACATAGTGCAGACACAGACATCGAAATACCTATATATTTAGGATCCAATCCTAAATGTTCTTCTATATAGTAAGGAAGTTGAGTTGGCGAAATATAATAAACTACCATGATAAAAAAACCTATAAAATAGATAGGAAAAAATTGCCAATAATTTGTTTTTGCTTCTATTTTTGTATGATTATAGAATTTAAATTTTCTAGGTTCAAAAAGATAAATGATAGCCATTAAGGTAATTAAAATTCCAAGTCCATATACCAAAAAAGGATAACGCCAAGAATAACTTGAAACAAATCCCGCAATAGAAATAAAAACAGCACCCCCTACCGCACAAAAAAATCCTTGAAGACTTAAAGCATTTTCTCTGCGATTAAAGCCACCGCGACTATAATAATCTCCAAGTAAAGCCGAAGCGCCTGTCATTATAAAAGCAGTTGCCATACCAAAAATAGCTCTTGAAGTCAGTATAGCATAAATATCATTTAAGAAAAAGCCACTTACTCCAGAAATAGTCCAAACCACCATAGCTGGAAGAATGAATTTTAATTTGCCAAATTTATCCATTAAAATACCAGCGAATGGAGATAAAATGACAACAAAAATAGCAGGAATGGTTAAAACTAAGCGAACAAGTATATCAAGATGAGCTAATGTGAAACTTGAAGCAAGAGTAGCACCACTTTGGGTTAAAAGTTCTTCAAAATGTCTGTTGATAGCAGGCAGAGCAGATGAAATGACCACACTTCCTAGCATAGTCATAGCGGCCATAGAAAACACAGCTGCTTTAAATCCGGATTTTTCGGTAATTTGAATTATTTTTTTATCCATTTTTGTATCATTTGGATGAAATTTATAAGTTTTGCCATTCATAATTTTGCCTTTTTTATTTTATTATACTCCAAAAATTATGATTTGTATTTAAAATTACTTAAAATTATATTTTATTTATTTTGTTATGATAGTTTTGTTTTTAAAATATATTTTATAAGTAGAATTTTAAATAATTTTAGCTAAATTCAGCTTTTTATTTAACAAGGGTGTAAAATGAAGAAAAATTTAATCATAGTAGAATCTCCTGCAAAAGCTAAAACCATAGGAAATTTTTTGGGAAAAGATTATGAAGTGATTGCTTCTAAAGGACATATTAGAGATTTACCTAAATCAAGCTTTGGGATTAAAATAGAAGATGATGAATTTATTCCAGAGTATAGAATCACAAGTGATCATAGCGCCTTAGTTAAAGAACTTAAAAGCAAAGCCAAAGATGCCAAAGAAGTCTATCTTGCAACGGATGAGGATAGAGAAGGAGAAGCCATAGCTTATCATATTGCAAAAGCTATAGGCAAAGATGAAAATACCTTGCCGCGCATTGTTTTTCACGAAATTACCAAAAGCGCTATAGAAAATGCTTTAAAAAATCCAAGAAAATTAGATATGCACTCTGTAAATGCTCAACAAACTAGACGCCTTTTAGATCGCATTGTAGGATATAAACTCAGCCCCTTATTGGGGCAAAAAATTCAAAGAGGACTTAGCGCAGGGCGTGTTCAAAGTGCGGCTTTAAAGATCATAGTCGATCGTGAAAAAGAAATTCGTGCCTTTGTACCACTGGAATATTTTAGCATAGATATGATTTTTCAAAAAGATTTGGATGCAGAACTAGTTGAGTTTGACAAAGCTAAGATAGAAAAACTTACCATTATCAACAAAGATCGTGCCAAACTTGTACTGGAAGCTTGCAAAAATGAAGCTTATACTATAAGTGACATTGAAAGCAAAGAAAGAAAAATCGCTCCACCACCTCCTTTTATGACTTCAACTTTACAGCAAAGTGCTAGCAATCGCCTTGGTTTTAACCCTAAAAAAACCATGATGATAGCTCAAAAACTCTATGAAGGAGTAAATACTCACGAGGGCGTGATGGGGGTTATTACCTACATGAGAACTGATAGTTTAAATTTGGCCAAAGAAGCTATAGAAAATGCAAGAAAATTCATACAAGCAAATTTTGGCCAAGATTATCTTCCAAGCCAAGCAAATGTATATACTACAAAGGCTAAAGGTGCTCAAGAAGCTCATGAAGCTATACGCCCTACAAATTTAAGTTTTACTCCAGAAATTGCGGCCAAATTTTTAGACAAAGATGAGTTAAAACTTTACACACTTATTTACAATCGCTTTTTAGCCTGTCAGATGAATCCTGCTATCTCTCAAACTCAAAATGTATTTGTAAAAAATGATAGAGCAGTTTTTAAAATAAGCGGTAGAAAAATCCTTTTCGATGGATATTATAAAGTTTATGGTGATATGGATAAGGATAAAATTTTACCAAATTTTAAAATAGGTGAAAATTTAAAAATACAAAATTTAGAAATGAACTCACATTTTACCGAACCACCTTCAAGGTATTCAGAAGCAGGACTTGTAAAAAAACTTGAAAGTTTAGGCATAGGTCGCCCTTCTACTTATGCACCAACCATTTCTATACTTACAAGCCGTGATTATGTAAAAATAGACAAAAAACAACTTATTCCTAGTGAGGTTGCTTTTAATGTAACCGAAGTGCTTGAAAAAAATTTTAGCGATATAGTAGATAGCAAATTTACTTCAAATCTTGAAAACACTTTAGATGAAATCGCAGAAGATAAGGCAGATTGGCAAGAAACTTTAAAAGAATTTTACTATCCTTTTATGAGAAAAATCGAAGAAGGAAAAACAAAAATCGCCAGTCAAAAAACTGTTACAAAATTAGGTGAAAGTTGTCCTGATTGTGGTGGGGAACTTGCTATTAGAAAAGGGCGTTTTGGAGAATTTGTAGCGTGTTTAAATTTCCCAAAATGTAAGTATTCAAGAAATTTAAAAAGTGAAAGTAAAAATGAAAGCGAAAATACTGCCGCAAAAGCTAAAGCTAATGGTACAGGTATTACTTGTCCAAGTTGTCAAAAAGGTGAAATCGTAGAACGCTTTTCAAAACGCGGTAAATTTTATGGCTGTAGCGCTTATCCAAAATGCAATTTTATAAGTAAATACAAACCAAGCGAAGAAAAATGCGAAGAGTGTGGCGAAACTTTAGTGATAAAAGAGCTTAAAAAAGGTACATTCTTAGAATGTTTAAAGTGTAAAATTAAAAAAGAAATGAAGGATTAAAATGCAAATCATGCTTTGTGCTATTTCAAATATAGCGAGTGGAAATTGTTCAGAAGACTGTAAATACTGTACCCAAAGTGCCCATGTAAAAACAGATATTCAAAAATATCGTCGTAAAGAACTTTCACAAATCGTTTTAGAAGCAAAAATGGCAAAGAAAAATGAAGCCTTGGGTTTTTGTTTGGTTACAGCAGGACTTGGGATTGATGATGAAAAGCTTGAGTATGTTTGCGAAGCTGCTAAGGCTGTGCAAAAAGAAGTGCCTAACTTGCTTTTAATTGCCTGTAATGGCATGGCAAGCGTGGAGCAACTCAAAGAACTTAAAAAAGCAGGAATTTTTTCTTATAATCACAATCTTGAAACTTCTAAGGAATTTTTTCCACAAATTTGCACCACGCATACTTGGGAAAGTAGATTTCAAACCAATTTAAACGCTAAAGAAGCAGGGCTTATGCTTTGTTGTGGTGGAATCTATGGTATGGGTGAGAGTGAAGAAGATAGGCTAAGTTTTAGAAAATCTTTGCAAGAATTACAGCCTTTTTCAACGCCTATTAATTTTTTTATAGCAAATGAAAATTTAAAACTACAAGTTCCAAGACTTGGCGCTGATGAAGCTTTAAAAATCGTGCGTGATACCAAAGAGGCTTTACCGCAAAGCGTGGTAATGGTAGCAGGTGGGCGTGAAGTGGTATTACGAGAAAGACAATATGAAATTTTTCAAGCAGGTGCTGGGGCTATTGTTATAGGGGATTATTTAACCACTAAAGGTGAAGAACCAAGTCAAGATATAATAAAATTAAAAGAAATGGGATTTACTTTTGCATCAGAGTGTCATTGATCCGCAAGGTTTAATTGATCTAAAAATTCTTATTGTTATAGCTTTATGCTTACTTTTTTCTCCGCATATTGCAAAAATTTTACGCTTGCCTCTTTCGGCTACTGAAATTATTTTAGGGGCAATAATAGCGTATTTTGGTTTCATAGGAAAAAGTGAAAATTTTGCACTTTTAGCCAATGTAGGTTTTTATTATCTAATGTTTATAGCGGGCATGGAGGTAAATTTAAGAGCCTTTTTTAATATGGATAAAGAAGTTGTCAAAAAAAGTTTTTTTTATATTTTTTTACTTTACGCTTTATCTTCTTTTATAGTATGGATTTTTGGACTTTCTTTAGTATTTATTATCATTATACCTGTGATGAGTGTAGGGCTTTTATCTTTACTTTTTAAGGATTTTGGAAAAGAGTGTTATTGGCTAAATATTGCTATGATAGTAGCTACTTTAGCTGAAGTGATTTCTATTGTGCTTTTGACTATAGCGGGAGCTTTTTTGCGCGAAGGAACAGGTATTATTGATGTAGCGCAAAGTATTTTATATCTTAATATCTTTTTGGGACTTTGTTTGCTCGGATTTAAAATGCTTGGTGTGCTTTTTTGGTGGTATCCTCAGCTTAAAGTTGTGCTTATGCCATGGGAAGATAAAAATGAAAAAGATATAAGATTCTGTATGGCCATTTTTATACTGATTATTGTTGCTATGGTTATTACAAAACTTGAAATCGTTCTTGGCTCTTTTATAGCAGGTTCATTTATAGCTACTTTTTTTGATCATAAAAAAGATCTTGAGCACAAGCTTTCTACTTTTGGACACGGGTTTTTGATCCCTATTTTTTTTATCCATATAGGCTCAACCTTTGATCTTAAAATGATTTTAGATTATAAAATCGTTTTACAAGCATTTTTACTTATGTTTGTTATGGTGGGTTTAAGAATTTTATGTGCAAGTGTTTTTTTAAAAAGAATTGGTTTTAAAAATATGATTTTATTTGGTCTTAGTCATTCTATGCCTTTAACCTTGCTTATAGCAACAGCTACTCTGGGTTATTCGGGCAAGGTTATTGATGAGAAGCTTTATTCAGCACTTATTTTAACAGCGTTATTTGAGGCTATTATTGTTATGAGTATGATTAAATTTCTTTCTAATTCTAAAAAATGAAAGTTACTTTTTTACTCAAAAAAGCAAACAAAATCTTAAAAATTCAATAATAAAAAAACTCATAATCGTCCTTTTTTGTTAGAATTAATAAAAGTAACAATAAAAGGAGCGAAAATGTCAGATTCCGTTACTATAACCGATAATAGAAATGGAAAAAGCTATGAATTTCCTATATATGATGGTACAACTGGGCCAAGCGTTGTAGATATGTCAAGTTTTTATAAACAAACAGGAATGTTTTCTTATGATGAGGGCTTAACTTCTACAGCTACTTGTAAATCAAAAATCACTTATATTGATGGAGAAAACGGAATTTTAATGCACCGTGGCTATCCTATAGAGTGGCTTGCTGAAAACAAACTTTATTTAGATGTGGTTCATCTTTTACTTTATAAAGAATTACCTGATGCTACGCGTCTTGAAGCGTTTCGTTATGAAATGAAAAAGCGTTCTTTTATCCATGAAGGTATGCATCGTCTTTTTGATTCTTTCCCTGATAATGCTCATCCTATGGCAGTTTTACAAGGTGCTGTTTCATCGCTTAGTGCTTTTTATCCTGATCATTTAAATATGAACGTAAAAGAAGAATATATGGAAATGGCAGCTAGAATAGTAGCTAAAATCCCTACTATAGTCGCCACCGCTTATAGATATAAACATGGCTTTCCTATGGCTTATCCAAATTTAGATCGTGGTTTTACAGAAAATTTCTTATATATGTTAAGAACTTATCCTTACGATCATGTAGAGCTTAAACCTATAGAGGTAAAAGCACTTGATACAGTTTTTATGCTTCATGCAGATCATGAGCAAAATGCTTCAACTTCAACGGTTCGTGCTGTGGGTTCAACTCATGCTCATCCTTATGCCTGTATAGCAGCAGGTATTGGCGCACTTTGGGGTCATGCACATGGTGGAGCTAATGAAGGTGTTATTAGAATGCTTGAGCAAATAGGTAGTGTTGATAGGGTAGATGAATTCATCAAAAGGGCTAAGGATAAAAACGATCCTTTCCGTTTGATGGGCTTTGGGCATAGGGTTTATAAAAATTTTGATCCTAGAGCAAAAGTACTTAAAAAACTTCGTGATCAACTTATTGATGAGTTGGGTATTGATACCAATCTTATTAAAGTAGCAACGCGTATAGAAGAGATTGCTTTAAATGATGATTATTTTGTTCAAAGAGGGCTATATCCGAATGTTGATTTTCATAGTGGACTTATTTTAAAAGCCTTAGGTATTCCAAATGAAATGTTTGCTACTTTATTTGTTATAGGACGCACCCCAGGATGGATAGCTCAGTGGATAGAACAAAAAGAGCAAGAAAGTCTTAAAATAGTCCGTCCAAGACAACTTTATTTGGGTGAAACTAGTAAAGTTTAATTAAAATTTTTGTGGAAATTAAAAATTCCACAAAATCTTCTTGTATAATTTTAAAAAATCTTATAGAAAGTCTTATAATCATGCTTAATCTTGATAAATTTTTAGAAATTGCTATAAATGCTAGCAATCAAGCTTCTAAAGCTATTTTAGAAGAGAGAAAAAATTTTAAAACTTGGGAAAAAGAAGATAAAAGCCCGCTTACATCAGCAGATCTTGCTTCTAATAAAATTCTAAATGATATTTTAGGTTCTACGAATATTAAAATTTTATCAGAAGAAAAATTACTCAGCAAAGAAGAATGTGAAGAATTAAAAACTTTTTGGCTTATCGATCCTCTTGATGGAACAAGTGGTTTTTTAAAAGGCAGTGATGAATTTTGTGTTATGATAAGTTTAGTTCATGACAATCGCCCTGTTTTATCGCTTATACAAAATCCATCAAAAGGTGATATGTTCTATGCTCATGTAAAAACTAAGGTTTATAAAAACGATAAACCTTTGCAAATTGACCAGCAAGAATACGAGAAAAATAAATATAAAGCCTTATTGAGTGTTAATCATCTTAGCAAAGAAGATGAAGACTTTGCAAAAGAGCATCAATTAGAAGCTATTAATATAGGCTCTGGATTGAAATTTTGTGCTATTTTAGAGGCTAAAGCAGGAGTTTATAAAAGATTTGAAAAGCTTAATATTTGGGATATTGTAGCAGGAGATTTTTTGATTAATCAAAATGGAGGATTTATGGGAGATTTTTTTAAAAAATACATTTTATATAACCCTTTAAATTATAAGTCCAGTCCTTTTATTTGTGTTTCATCTAAGAATTTTTTACAAGATTTTTTATAAAATAAAGAGTATAATTTTATATTTAAATAATTTATAGGGATGAAGATGAGGTATTGTTTCATTTTGTTTTTAAGTTTAGTTTTAAGCTCTAATCTTTTGGCAAATAATTTTTCTCAGAAAAAAGTTATTAAAATTGAAAAAAGCGCAGATAGTTTTGAGCTAATAGATCTAAATCAAAATGTTGCAAATCCAAATCTAAATCAACAAAAAGCATTGTTTGATAGTTCTACCTTGATTGAAAAAAAATCACAAATCAGCAAAGATAAAGATATTGATTTTGCTATTGTATTAACTTTTAGGAAAAATTTCGGTTATTTTTTAGATGGTTTTAGGGTGAGTGATAAGGAGTTTTCTACATTATTTGCTAAAAATTTGATTCAAAGTTTAAAGCTTAATTGGGTTAATTCTGCTGCAAATGGTATTTATCAAAGTCCTAAAACTTTGTCACATTTTAGTCCTAAGGATGCAAAACTTATAAATGTAAGTCCTTTTTTAACACAAGAAAAAGATAAGGCTAAAATGTATGCTAAATTTACAGATTATGTTGTGGTGGTAAATTTGCAAGATTTTTATGTAAATATTACAAATTATTTTATCACAACAAGCAAGGAAGGTGTGGCTAGTATTAATTTTAAAATCATTTCTACAAGCAATGGAAAAATTCTTTCAGCTAAAAATGCAAAATTAAATTTGACATTAAAAGATCAAGATGCAAAGCAAAATTATCAAGATATTATAAACCAAATGCCAAAAATGCTAGCTGATGTTATCAAAAACCAAATTTTCCACCTAAAGCTCTTAAACTAAGCTTTAGTTTAAGATTTCTTTAATCAGTTTTTGCAAATTCCTTTTTGTTTCTTCTTGTTCTTTTATGATAAAACATTTTGCTTTTGGCCAAAAATAACTTTTAGGATTTTCAAATTTTCCCCAACGCCAATCAAATCTAGGATGTAAAAGAACTATAGTAGGAATATCCATAGCTAAGCTTAAATGCGCTATAGCACTATCAATACTAAGCATACAGTCAATATCATATAAATAATTTAGAGTATCATTCCAATTTTCTATAAGCTTGCTTCTATCTTCTATTACCTTAGGCAATTCTTCTTTTAATTGCATTTGAAAAGAAATGATTTCATAATCTAAGTCTTTTAATATATCAAATAAAAATTCAAATTTTACATTTCTTAATAAATCAGAATTTTCAGCATTAGGAGTAGCATAAAAAATACCAAGTTTTTTTCTTTGATTATGCGGTTTTTTCTGTGGCAATATAGGTGTTTTTAATCGTGAAATCTCATCAAGCTTAATATCAATAAAAAAAGGCAAAGAACAAATAGGAATAGCATAATCAAAATTTGTAGGTAGATTTTTTAAAACCTTTACATTTTTAAAAATATCATCATTTTGATTTAAAAATTTGATTTGATTTTTAAACATTTCATACATGGCACTTTGAGGAGCAAATAAAACCTTTGAAGCGATTTTGCAAAGTTTTTCTAAGCATCTTGCATACATTATAGTATCGCCAAAGCCTTGCTCGCAAAATACTAAAACTTCTTTATTTTTAAAAGCATCAACGCCAAATTTATTAAAAGCTTTTAAGCTTTCATTATAATGATAAGTAGAAAAAGTTTCATTATGAGCATAAAATAATCTGCTTTCATAATATTTCTTGCCCTCTTCAAAATTATCATCCACTCCCATACGCATCAAAAGATAAGCCAAATCAAATTGATAGGTTGCATGAGAATCCAAACTAAGACATTTTTTATAAGCATAATAAGCTTCTTGATAGTTTGAATTAAATTCTAAGACCTTAGCATAGTTTTGCCAAAACTGTGCATGGTGTTGATTGGCTTCTTGTAGTGATTGAAAAAGTTCTAAAGAATCAGATATTCTAAAAAGCTTAAAAAGCAAGTATGCTTTTTGGGGTAAAATTTGATGAGTTAAAAAATCTTCTATTTTAGAAATAGTAAGATTTTCTTTGGTTTTACTGTGAAGCCTATCTTCGAGTTTAATTAAATTAAGATTGGTTTGTTCAGCAATGATTCCTTTTTGTAGTTTATCAATCAAATCTTGCATAAAATGACACAAGTGCTCATGTGCATTTAATGCCTTCGTAAAATCATGTTTAAAATAAATTTCTGCATAATTTTTCCATAGATTAAGATTATACATATCTTTAGAAAGTAATTCTTTGAAAATTTGTTCAGATTCTTCTAGTTTATTACTCAGTTTATAAATAAAAGCCAATTCTAACTTAAGTTCATCTTCTAAATCATCTTTGCGAGTTAAAAGTGTTTGTAATAAATTCAAGGCTTCATCAAATCTTAAATTTTCAATATAGCTTTTAGCAAGTATAAGACCATTAAAACTTGTAGGATTTAAAGAAAAAAGCTCTTGAGCATAATATAAAGCTTTTTGAAAAAGAGAAAGTTTATAAGAAGAAAGCATAGCAAATTCTAAAGCAAATTTTGGACTTTCTTTTAAAAATTGCTCACTCAAGTTTAAACATTTTTCATAATTAGCATTAAAATAATAATAATGAATTTTATCAAACATGATCTTCCTAGATAATAAAATTAAAATCCTATATTATCTTATAAGTTGCATAAAAAGATAATTATATTTTTATAAAATTAAATAATAAAACAAAAATAAATACAATAAAAACATCCATCCTAATAATTTTAAAATTATTAGGATGAAATTTTTAACAAGTAGGAGAGTAAAAACTAATTAAACT
>NZ_MJYJ01000032.1:0-2255 GCF_001763255.1 Campylobacter sp. BCW_4338 | reverse complement strand
CAAACTATTTAAATCTTTTCTCTACTAAAACAAGCTTTACTTGGTTTAGAGATTGGTTGCCTAATTTAAAAACTTCAGTAGAACTTGGAGCTAAGTTTAATATCAATCCTAAAGTAGAAGCTGAGGCTAGATTTGGTAATATAAAAGTAAGTGATGAGTTTGATTTACCAAGAATACAAAAATTTGTAAGCACTTCTTTTATCGTTCCTGTTAATGAAGCTTTCTATTTTAGTTTAAACTATAATGGAATGTTTGATAAAGATGGCAATACCCATACAGGATTTGCTCAGTTTAATTATCTTTGGTAATCTTATAAAAGATCATACCTTAGTTTAATTAGTTTTTACTCTCCTACTTGTTAAAAATTTCATCCTAATAATTTTAAAATTATTAGGATGGATGTTTTTATTGTATTTATTTTTGTTTTATTATTTAATTTTATAAAAATATAATTATCTTTTTATGCAACTTATAAGATAATATAGGATTTTAATTTTATTATCTAGGAAGATCATGTTTGATAAAATTCATTATTATTATTTTAATGCTAATTATGAAAAATGTTTAAACTTGAGTGAGCAATTTTTAAAAGAAAGTCCAAAATTTGCTTTAGAATTTGCTATGCTTTCTTCTTATAAACTTTCTCTTTTTCAAAAAGCTTTATATTATGCTCAAGAGCTTTTTTCTTTAAATCCTACAAGTTTTAATGGTCTTATACTTGCTAAAAGCTATATTGAAAATTTAAGATTTGATGAAGCCTTGAATTTATTACAAACACTTTTAACTCGCAAAGATGATTTAGAAGATGAACTTAAGTTAGAATTGGCTTTTATTTATAAACTGAGTAATAAACTAGAAGAATCTGAACAAATTTTCAAAGAATTACTTTCTAAAGATATGTATAATCTTAATCTATGGAAAAATTATGCAGAAATTTATTTTAAACATGATTTTACGAAGGCATTAAATGCACATGAGCACTTGTGTCATTTTATGCAAGATTTGATTGATAAACTACAAAAAGGAATCATTGCTGAACAAACCAATCTTAATTTAATTAAACTCGAAGATAGGCTTCACAGTAAAACCAAAGAAAATCTTACTATTTCTAAAATAGAAGATTTTTTAACTCATCAAATTTTACCCCAAAAAGCATACTTGCTTTTTAAGCTTTTTAGAATATCTGATTCTTTAGAACTTTTTCAATCACTACAAGAAGCCAATCAACACCATGCACAGTTTTGGCAAAACTATGCTAAGGTCTTAGAATTTAATTCAAACTATCAAGAAGCTTATTATGCTTATAAAAAATGTCTTAGTTTGGATTCTCATGCAACCTATCAATTTGATTTGGCTTATCTTTTGATGCGTATGGGAGTGGATGATAATTTTGAAGAGGGCAAGAAATATTATGAAAGCAGATTATTTTATGCTCATAATGAAACTTTTTCTACTTATCATTATAATGAAAGCTTAAAAGCTTTTAATAAATTTGGCGTTGATGCTTTTAAAAATAAAGAAGTTTTAGTATTTTGCGAGCAAGGCTTTGGCGATACTATAATGTATGCAAGATGCTTAGAAAAACTTTGCAAAATCGCTTCAAAGGTTTTATTTGCTCCTCAAAGTGCCATGTATGAAATGTTTAAAAATCAAATCAAATTTTTAAATCAAAATGATGATATTTTTAAAAATGTAAAGGTTTTAAAAAATCTACCTACAAATTTTGATTATGCTATTCCTATTTGTTCTTTGCCTTTTTTTATTGATATTAAGCTTGATGAGATTTCACGATTAAAAACACCTATATTGCCACAGAAAAAACCGCATAATCAAAGAAAAAAACTTGGTATTTTTTATGCTACTCCTAATGCTGAAAATTCTGATTTATTAAGAAATGTAAAATTTGAATTTTTATTTGATATATTAAAAGACTTAGATTATGAAATCATTTCTTTTCAAATGCAATTAAAAGAAGAATTGCCTAAGGTAATAGAAGATAGAAGCAAGCTTATAGAAAATTGGAATGATACTCTAAATTATTTATATGATATTGACTGTATGCTTAGTATTGATAGTGCTATAGCGCATTTAAGCTTAGCTATGGATATTCCTACTATAGTTCTTTTACATCCTAGATTTGATTGGCGTTGGGGAAAATTTGAAAATCCTAAAAGTTATTTTTGGCCAAAAGCAAAATGTTTTATCATAAAAGAACAAGAAGAAACAAAAAGGAATTTGCAAAAACTGATTAAAGA
>NZ_MJYJ01000031.1:0-371 GCF_001763255.1 Campylobacter sp. BCW_4338 | reverse complement strand
CAAGATGGCGCAGCGGACGGGGCTCGAACCCGCGACCTCCGCCGTGACAGGGCGGCATTCTAACCAGCTGAACTACCGCTGCATCCAAAGTAAAGAAGTAGAGATTATAAAACCTATTTATGATTTTATAAAATGGTGGTCACTATAAGACTCGAACTTATGACATCCACCTTGTAAGGGTGGCGCTCTACCAACTGAGCTAAGCGACCTATGATTGGCGACCCCTAGAGGATTTGAACCTCTGTTTCCACACAGAGAGAGTGTTGTCCTGGGCCACTAGACGAAAGGGTCATAACCCTAACAATAAAAATGGTGTCCCGTGTTGGATTCGAACCAACGGCCCCCTCCTTAAAAGGGAGATGCTCTACCGG
>NZ_MJYJ01000030.1:0-2434 GCF_001763255.1 Campylobacter sp. BCW_4338 | reverse complement strand
TTAAAATTTCAAACCGAATATGGCACAGCTAAACAAAGAATTCAAAATCATCTATCCTATAAACTAGGAAAAGCTTTGATTGCTAATTCAAAAAGTTTATGGGGCTATATAAGAATGCCTTATGTATTATCTTACATAAAAGATAAACATCAATTTGAACAAAAAGCCTATGAAGAAAAAATAAAACAAAATCCAAATTCAGCCTTACCTCCTTTAGAAACTTATCCTGATTATAACGAGGCTTTAAAAGAAAAAGAATGTTTTACTTATAAATTAGGCGAAGAATTTATTAAGGCTAGTAAGAATTGGTATACGGGCGGATTTATTAAATTATGGTTTAAGATTAGGGATGAAAAGAGGATTTAATGAAGAATATAACATATTGGAAGCAAAATGATCTTATAAATATTGATTATGATATTTATAAAGATAATGCGGATTTTATTGTCTTAGATTTAAAAGATGATGTATTATTAGAATGTATAGTTATTTTTAATTGTTTAAATATAGATGGGTTAAATTTATATTATAAAATTAAAAATGATTGGATTTTATTAGACAAAAATATATTTTCAATAAAAGAAAGTAAGATAGAATTAACTTATACGGAAAATATAAAAGCAAGGTTTTTAAAATTTAATTATTTAGAAAATATAAAAATAAGTGTTTATAGAAGAAAATATAAAGGACTTGCATTAGCCAATAGATTTGATGGTTTTGGTGCTAGGATGTTTGCTATTATTAATGCTATGTACATAGCTGACAAAACAGACTTTAAGTTTGGTTTTATATGGAAGGAAAATTCTTTAAATGCTAATTTTATTGATTTGGATAAAGAAGAACAAATATTTTCAGCAGATTTTTTATTAGAGTATTCATATACTAACAATAATATTGTTAAAAAAAGTAATTTCAATAATTACACACCTAGTAATATACAATTAAAAAATATTAAACAAGCTATAAATGAAGATTATGGATTTGATGTTACTGTATGGAATGAGTTGTATAATTCTATGGTAGATATAGATAAGCAAGAGTTTATTATTAATGCTAAAAAATTTTGGAAGAATATAAGATTTTCTAAAAGATATACAGATATTATTTGCTATTCCAATGAGATTAAAAATGATATAGGTGATTTTATTGTTTTTCATATGAGAGGAGGTGAAGTTGTCAACGATGCTTATATTAGACAATTTAATATTTGTAGTTTATTTATGTATATTTTTCCTATAGAATTAATTTTAAATTATGTGAAAGATACTGATACTAAAGTAATATTGTTTTGCAATGATAATGCTTTTTTTGAGTTATGCAGGAAAAATTTAAATAAAAATGAAAATATTATTTTTTTAAATGATTTATACAGAAAAGATTTTTCAAAAGCTGAATGTGATTTTTTTAGTTTAAATTTAATGAGTAAGGCAAGTGTTATATATGGATCGCATTCTCAATTTAAAAATTTTGCTTGTTTAATATCTGAAAATAATATAATTAAAAAAAATATAGTGGATCTATTTAGCTATGAGGAGCAATATATTATTATAAAAAATAATATTGAAAATATATTTACTAATAATTTATATAAAGCTTCATCTTATGGTTATCTTTATTTGCTATCTTGTTGGTTAAATTATGATAATAATCTTAAAATGCAATATTTGGAAAAAGCATATGAGTTGGATAGTGATAACTTATCTTATAAGATAAAATATATTGATTTATTAATGTGTGAAAACAAAATAAAAGAAGCAGAAAATGAATTAAATGAAATATTTAAAGAGCAAAGAGATAAATATGTGAATTTATTGTTGAGCTGTTTTTATAATCAAGAATTTTTTAATGAATTTGAAAATTATAAAATCAATGCTTCTCATTTATATGTCAATATTTCACATGTGGCATCAAAAATTTATTTTTATCAAAAAGATATAAAGAACGCTATCTTATGTTGCACTTATATATTGAAAAATAGTTTAGATGAAGAAGATTATGAGTATTTTTTAATGCTAATTGATAATATTTGCAGTAAAGATTTTAATTATGAGTTATTAAATTCTTTAAATTGTCAAAATAATAAATTAAAATTTCAAACCGAATATGGCACAGCTAAACAAAGAATTCAAAATCATCTATCCTATAAACTAGGAAAAGCTTTGATTGCTAATTCAAAAAGTTTATGGGGCTATATAAGAATGCCTTATGTATTATCTTACATAAAAGATAAACATCAATTTGAACAAAAAGCCTATGAAGAAAAAATAAAACAAAATCCAAATTCAGCCTTACCTCCTTTAGAAACTTATCCTGATTATAACGAGGCTTTAAAAGAAAAAGAATGTTTTACTTATAAATTAGGCGAAGAATTTATTAAGGCTAGTAAGAATTGGTATACGGGCGGATTTATTAAATTATGGTTTAAGATTAGGGA
>NZ_MJYJ01000029.1:0-1551 GCF_001763255.1 Campylobacter sp. BCW_4338 | reverse complement strand
AATATTTCCAAATTTAATCAAAATCATTATAAACCATATGGGGCAGTAGATAGAATAAAAAACCAATTATCTTATAAAATAGGAAAAGCTATAATAAAGGCAAAAAATCCTATAAAAGCTTTATTTTTGCCTTTAACTATTATTTATTTATATATATTGCATAAAATACAAATGATGATGTATAATGTACTTATTAGAATAAATCCAAATATTAAATTAATTCCATTGGAACAATATGCTGATTATAACGAAATGTTAAAATGTAAAAAGTATTTATTTTATAGGCTAGGCAATGCTTTTATTAAAAACCCTTTAACATTTATATTTAAAATTAAAAAAATTTATAAGGAATGGAAAAATGGAAAATAAAACAAATATACTTAGTAATTTTTTAGATGACGATATAGTAAATAAGTACTCTGAAATGCATGTAAAAGAACGAGAATTTCTTTTAAATTTATTGCATAAGTATAAACCGAAGAAAATTTTAGAGGTTGGCATAGCAGCTGGAGCAAATAGTGTTTTAATATTGGATTATCTTGCTAAATATAATCTTTTAAATGATGTAACTTTAAATTCGATAGATTACAATACTTTTTATTATAGAGATAATTCTAAAAATAGCGGTTTTTTAGTTGATGAATTAGCCCCTAATTTGAAAAAGTATTGGAATCTTTATACTCCAGGTTTGGCTGCAGACCATATGGATAAAATAGGAAAAGATATAGATTTTTGCATTATAGATACAATGCATTCTTCACCAGGAGAAGCTCTTGATTTTTTATTTGTTTTACCATATTTATCAAAAAATGCAGTGATTATAATGCATGATTTAACTTTTCATATATATTGTAATGTGCCATATTCAAATATATGCAGTATTCTCTTTTCTTCTTTTTTTGGTAAAAAGTATTATTTAAAGGAACATTATACTATATATGATCCAGATTTTCAAAATATAGGTTATTGTATATTAGATGATAATCATTTGGATAAAGATAAATTAAAGGTATATTTTAGGCTTTTAAATTTGCCTTGGATTTATATGTTGGATATAAAAGATATTGAGATATCTAGTATTTTTTTTAAAAAACATTACGGTGAAGAATTTGTAAATTTATTTAAACAGATATTATATATTCAAGATAAATGGTTTAAGGAAGGAATTATTAATTCTTCAGAATTATGGAAATTAAAAATTTTAAAATTTCAAACCGAATATGGCACAGCTAAACAAAGAATTCAAAATCATCTATCCTATAAACTAGGAAAAGCTTTGATTGCTAATTCAAAAAGTTTATGGGGCTATATAAGAATGCCTTATGTATTATCTTACATAAAAGATAAACATCAATTTGAACAAAAAGCCTATGAAGAAAAAATAAAACAAAATCCAAATTCAGCCTTACCTCCTTTAGAAACTTATCCTGATTATAACGAGGCTTTAAAAGAAAAAGAATGTTTTACTTATAAATTAGGCGAAGAATTTATTAAGGCTAGTAAGAATTGGTATACGGGCGGATTTATTAAATTATGGTTTAAGATTAGGGA
>NZ_MJYJ01000028.1:0-2734 GCF_001763255.1 Campylobacter sp. BCW_4338 | reverse complement strand
AATTCCTTTATGAGTCTTAATATATCAAATTCTACTTCAAATCCCCTACCCTTTAAAATCACTAAAGCCCTCATCAAAGAAAGTTTTGAAGAACTTTTTTCTATAGAATGTGAAGGTTTTTTTGAAAGTTTAGATGAAAGCTTATTTAATCTAAGTCAAGATTTTAATTTTCATCCTAATGTTTTAATCGATCAAGAAGCTATTTTAAGTATTCATAATCCTTATGAAAACAATACTTTAAATTTTGACACAAATGAAGTTAAAAATTATAAAGGAATTATCACTTATATAAAATATCTAGGTATTAATCATGAAAGTGCTTTAAATATTAATGATAGCGCTTCAAATACTAAGCAAATAAAATACAAGCATTTTTTTTCTTTTAAGCTTCAATCAGTCTTGATAAGACTTTCTTTAAATAAAGCCAATCGTATTTATACTCATACTAATATTATAGAAGTGATTAAACAAACCCTTGGTTTTTATCAAGATATCTTACATAAAGAAATTGATTATTCTAATATACATTTTAATTATGAAGAACAAGAACTCATCTCTCAATACAATGAAAGTGATTTAGACTTTATTACAAGATTAAGCCATAATAATGGAATCTTTTTTTATGAAGATGAGAACACTATTTATTTTTGTGATGTGTATAAAAATGTAAAAAATAAAGAAATTGAGTATAATCCTAATATTAATAATATTTTAAATCAAGCTTGTATTTCTTCTATTTATAAAGAACAAAGCTTAAGAACTAATTCTTTTACACATTCTAGTATCAATGCCAATACTCCTTTAAATCTTTTATCTTTACATTCTAATAAAGTTCCTTATGAACAAGAACTTAATAACAAAGCTTATTATAATGAACATTTTTATGAGAGTGAATATTCTTTTACAAAAAGCATTGATTTAAAGACTAAGCCTTCTCTTAAAGAAAAAAGAGCCTTAGTATTAAATGAAAGCTTACTAGCAAAAAGTAATATTTATCATCTTAGCTTAGGAGATTTTATCACTTTAAATTATAAGGAGTTTAATCATCAAGAAGAAATAAAAAATCAAGATGAAGAAAAACAAGATAAAGCTTCTTTGCTTAAAGACTTTATTATTATTGCTAATACTCAAATCTTAATTGATGATGCCATCTTAGCTAATTCTATTAATACTAATGATCATTTAAATTTAAAAGATTTAAATTTAAGTAAATCTTATTCTAATACTTTAACTTTATTAAAAAAGAATATTATCTTTACTCCAAGTTTTAAAGCTAAACCTAAAGCTCCTAATAGCACTCAAGGTATTGTTATAGGAGAGAGTAAGGATATAGAAAGTGAGAGAAATACTATTTATACTGATGAGCATGGAAGGGTTAAGGTAAGGATTAATCTTTATGCTAATCAAGAAGAATTAGATGAAAAAGAAAGTTTATATCATCACACTCCTTTTTTAAGAGTAGCTTCAAGTATAGCAAGTAATCATTCAGGTTTTTATCATACTCCAAGAATAGGAGATGAAGTGATTATTTCTTTTTTAGATGATGATATAGATAAGCCTTATGTAAGTGGAAGTTTGTATAATGGGACTACAACTATGCCTCAATATAATTATCCAAGATATCAAAGAGAGATTGCCACTAGCACTTTAAGTTATTTAAGCGAAGTTCCTATTATGATCAATCAAGGCTTAGATACCTTAAAACTTCAAGAAAATACAGATTATGAATTAAGCTCTATTAATAATCATTATCTTACTTTAGCAAATTCTACAATAGGAGTGGATAACACCGATGCAAGAGCAAGGAATGAAATTACCCTAAAAAACGACAAAGACAAAGAAGAAATTTATATCTTAGCGCAAAAAGATTATAAAGAAGAAATAGGTAATAATTATGAGCAAACCATAAAAAATAATAAAACTTCAGAAGTAGGAGCCTTATATACTGAATTTATCACTTTAGGTCATATGCAAAATATCGCAGGATTTAAAAATGTCAATGTAGGGGCTGAATATTTAGAAAATACTTTACTCTCTAAAGATACCAATGTAGGTTTAAGTAATACTTTAAATGTGGGGATTAGCAATGAAATAAACATAGGGCAAAACCACGAAGAAAAAATAGGAAATGACAAAAGAGTCTTTGTAAATAATAATCTAGAACAAGATATTAAAAATGATTCTATTTATAGAGTAGGACATAATAAAAATGAAACCATAAGAGGTTCTTATGTGCTCCAAACTAACCACTCTGTAAAATTTTATTCCAAAAAAGATATGACCTTGGAAACAAATGAATATATTAAAGCCGAAGCAGATGATTCTATTAGTTTTAAAGCTAGAAAAGATTGTACTTTTGCAGCTGATAGAGTTAATACTTTAGCAAACAAAGATAGCGTTTTAGTAGCACAAGAACATATTGTTTCTAGGGTAAAAAATACAATCATTTCTCAAACAGAAGATAAAATTGTAATACAAGTAGGTAAAATGCAAATTATTATAGACGATAAGGGCTTAAGGATCAAAGGCGGTGATCTAAGAGTGGATTAAAACTAATTTTTTAAATTATAACAACACAAGGAAAAACACATGAAAACTTTAGAAGAAATGCAAGCTATGGATGAAGAAACGGTAACGGAGATAGGTTGGGAGTTTTTTGATCTTATTAAAGATAATAAACTTAAAGAAGTTAAAGAGTTTTTAAAAGATTATCCCGTGCCTGAAGTATTTTTAG
>NZ_MJYJ01000027.1:0-1946 GCF_001763255.1 Campylobacter sp. BCW_4338 | reverse complement strand
TCAAGGAGTTTGTCTAAATATCCTCTTTTATAAATCCATTCTAATCTTTCAGGTGTAAAATAATAAGGGGCATTAGGATAGCCTTGAGGAGGAGTGAGGGCTGCTAGTTTGGCGCTTAATACTAGGGTATCTTTGAATAAAGTAGCTTGTTGTTCACTCCAATCATTTGGAGTATCTACATCAAATCTTGTTACCATTCCATTTTCGTATCCATCCATAGCATCATCAAATTTATTTCTACTTTCAGAAGTAGAATCTATATCTCTTGGATCTTTTAATTTGCTTTTTTAATATCATTATATAAAGCCCAAATGATCCTGCCTTCTTCATCATAGGCAAAATCATATTTATTTAAATCAATCGTCCAATCTGCTCCTATAATCTCATCTAAAAAAGGAAGCATACCAAATTCATCTAATAAACTCTCATAATGATGATCGTGTAAATCGTAAATCATTTTTGCTCTAAGCTTATTCCAATGTTGCCCTGTAAGAAAAGAATTAGAACACAATACTGCTAAACCTAAACTTTTAAAAGCATTTTTATCTCCAAGTTGAGCTTGTAAAAACAATGCTTGTTGTTGTCTTGCTTTAAATCCTACGGCAGCTGTGGGACTAGCTTTAATATTTCCCAAAAGTAAAGCAGACAATTCCCATTCATTAAAGAAAGAATAAGATTTTAATGTTCCACGATGAGAACTTACTTCATCGTAAATATAGGCGTATTCTTCATTGATTAAATATCCTTTTTCATCTACATTAGCATAAGCATCATAGGGTATATCTATAACCACAGATCTTAATCCACTTCTTATTGCTAAATATTTATATCTTTCTCTTTTGGTTTTTAAAGATTTATAATAAGCTTTTTCTGCTTTAGTCCAAGGAGCTATAGCTCCTTTGATAGGATCTTTTAAATAAATACTTTGCCAATCTTTAAATTCAAGCAAAGTAGATTTCTCCCCTGTGTGAAATTCAGGATCTAGGTATTGGGGTTTATAGTCTTTGTAGGGGGAGTTTTTCATAATATGATAAGATTTAAAAACCGCTTTGGAATATTCTTCGGTATAGTTGCCTGTGGGCTTAACATTTTCTTTAAAGAGTATTTTATTGGTATCTTTTTCCACATCTAATGTTAATCCATTAGGTGTATAAATCTCATAAGTTTCACTCATTATCTATCCTTTCTTAATTTAACCCATGTATAAACCATCTTCTATGATTATAGTAGTAGCTAGTCTGCCTATGAAATTAGGCGGAGTTTTTGTTTCTGATGTGATGTCAGCATTTGCACTTGCTTTGCTAGTGTTATTTTCTCTTTTGCCTATAGCTTTCAAGCTTTCTTTATTTCCATTTATCCCCATATACATAGCCTTAAGATTGTTTTGTCCTATGATATTGAGTTTTTCTAGTAATCTTCTGGTTTTATTTTTATCTTCTATATATCTTCCTGTTTTATCTTTACTTGTATTATAAATTCCATTAGCAAAATCTTGTAAAATTTGTAAAGCTTCATTGTAAGCATGAATAGGACTATCTTCATCCTTTTTAAAAGCACTAATTTGCTTTTCTTTATTTCTAAACTCTTTAAACAAAGGATGATTACAAGGAAGTTGATATATAGTGCATTTTTTAAGTTCTAAAGATTTTAACTCTTTAAAATAAAAAGTATAATCATCTATAATATATTTTTGTTCTTTTATATCCTCTAAAGCAGTTGCATTTCTTTTCTCATCAATAATCAAATAAGACAAAAGTCTTTTTAAAAGAAATTCTTTATTTTCTTCAAGCTTTTGATCTATTTCATAATGAAAGGAAAAATGAGTGTCAAAAACTCCTGTGCAAAGATCTATGCCATAAAAAATTTTCTTTAAATCAAAGCTAATGAATTTCGAATTGATTGCAAAAGGATAGGTTACAAAATGATCTCTTATAACCGCTAAAGGA
>NZ_MJYJ01000026.1:0-4527 GCF_001763255.1 Campylobacter sp. BCW_4338 | reverse complement strand
GAGATTGATGATAAGGGCAATGTGCTTAGGTGGATAGGAGAGATTAATAGAGAGACAAAAAATATTAGCAAATAAAAAATGATATAATAATGCTTTATATAAGGAATCTTTTATGTTTATAAGTTCTAAAACAGAGTTAATTCAAACTATTAAAAATTTAACAATCAACAATAAAGAAGTTAAACAGATTGATTTTATTTATCCTAATTTTTCTATTTTACACGCTATATTAAAAAATATTGATTTTCATCAAAGAAAAATGCTATCTAAAAATCAAATATTGGCTATGGAAATACTAGAAATTTTAAAACAAACTTGTGATAATCACAATAATATAGAAATAAATATCCATACCCTTAATGAGCTTGATGCTGGACAAAATGTAAATTTAAAAGATTTATCAAGCAGTGAAATTTGCACTAAAGTTTATTTAGAAGACTTAGAAGAAGAAATTCAAGACAAGAAACAAGGTAAAGATTTTAATCTTTTTTATCATACAGATAAAAATAATCTTTGTATCGAATTTATCAATACTTTAAAAGAACTAGCTAAAGATTCTGAAGATATAACAACCTTAGACGAGTTAATCGAAAACATTGATCCTGATGATATAAGCAGTGAGAAATTTGATGATTTTAAGAAAAAAGTTTTAGAAAAGATTGGAAATGTCATAGAATCGGATTTTTTCAAAAATAGCATAAGTCCCACTTTAAAAAATACTTATGAAAAATTTATCAATGAGTTGTTAGAACACATTAAAAAACTTGCCGAAGAAAAAGAATATGAAAAAATTAAAATCATACTAAGTGCTATAGCGGGTGTTGCAATAGCCACAGTGGTAGCTGTTCTTACAGGTGGGACAGGATTAGCTATTTTGGCTGCTGGTTTATTTTCTTTAATGGGTTCTGCAAGCGAGTATTATGAATTTGCTCAAAGAGATTATGGCACACTTTTAACGACTTTAGCCGCATTTTTAGCCACTAGATGTGCTATGTTTATTCATTATATTAATTCTCGCTTGTTATCTTGTGTTTTAATTATTAATAAAAAAGAAATTATTGATTTAAGTGGTTTTGGATTATATCTTGGAAGTGATGAAAGCAATATCGCTTCGAATTTGGCTTATAAAATCACTTTAAGCGAAGAAATAAAAAGCATTGAAAATATTTTTAGTGAAATCTTTTTAAACCCAGAACAAAAAGACAAGGGATATAAAAATACACCCAATGATTCAAAATCGAGCAATTTACCCGCTTTCATTTCAACGCAAAAATTATCTAATTTGTATTTAAAAAACAATGCTATTTTAAAGAATTTGCAAGAAGATATTAAACAATTTATTTATTTTTCCTATATAGAAAGTCCAAATTTTAACTCAAGTAAACTAGCTGAATTTTTCGCACAAAAAAATCAAAATGCACAAATAGATTTAAATACAACTAAAATGAGTAAAAATTATTTGATTATTTCAAATATCCCCAATAAATACAATGCAGGACTTAGTGAAAGTTTAACTCAAGAAATCGCCAACTATAATATACAAGATAAATACAGAAGAATTAAAAAAAATATTGATACTTCAAAAAAAACTTATGACAGCACAAGAGATTATAGCGAATATAGCATAGAAATGCCACAAGATGAAAATGAACCTTATATTTTACAATTAAGCCCTTTTGTGAAAATATCCAAAGAAGCTTATGAGAATAGTAAAAAAGCTTATGAAGATATGCAAAAGGTTTATAAATATTTAACAAATTTTGTTGCTACACCGCAGAAGCTACCAGAATTCGCAAAAACAGCTAAAGAAAAATTAGCAATATCAGAAAATGAGCCAATGATAGAAATAGTAAAAAAGACGGAAAATTTACGACATTGCGAACGAATAAACATTTTAGCTTATATTGACTACAATAAAAAAATAAATGATAAAAAATGGCTTCCTTATTTTTATATCAAAAAATTCTTTAAACAAAACGAAGCCAAAGAATCCATCATAGAAAAAGAAAAGAAGATAGCTCATCAATATTTAACTTTTTTGAAAAAAGAGTTTTTTGAAAAATCGGATAAATCTTCATTTGGGAACTATTCTTTAATGGAATGTTTATTTATTTCATTTGTCTTGTATCAAGCTAAGCTTATTTTTCCAAATATCAATTTGGATTTGAAAAAATATGGAGGCAGTAATTTTGTATATATAAAATACTTAGAGGAAACTTATGTTTTATGGACAGATGAATGTCCAATATATGTAAATAATGAGCCAACAAATATTACAGCATATGAAGTTGTATCGCAATTATTAAAAATACTTGACAAAAAAGATTATTCTTTTGTGGAAAATGATAATTCGATAACTATAGATGATTTTTTTAATGAATTATCAAAAGATTTAGATACAACAAATACATTAGATAAAAAAATAATCAAATTAAAGCAAATGTATCATTTAGATGAACAAAAATGCATTAAAGAATTTATGAATTTAGACGAAGAAACGCAACGAGCTTTTGTTGCATGGATGGATATAGAGAAACAAATATCAGATTTATCAAAGCTTTTGGAGCAGATGTATGGAAAAGAATATTTAAATAAGGCAAAAGAACAAAAAACAAGTGAAATATTTACTTATGCAATGTTAAAAATTTTATTAAGTGCTAGTCCTTTTATCAGCTTTACAGCTCAAATGTTGTGGGATTTTAATTTTTTAAAAACAATAGAATATGTTATTCAAGCTTGTATTAAAATAAACAAAGAAGGATTTAAAGAATTTTTTAAAGAACAGCTTGGTATTTTTGCACCTCCAAAAAAGAATAGTATATATCATATACACATAAAATCTAATTTAATAATAAAAGCACGCTTGCAACAAATAGAAAAAGAATTAATTCATACTAAAATCCAAATGATTTTAGCACAAGAGATAAAATCCAATTTAATAATACAAAAAAATACATCCGGTTTAAATCTATTTATCACAAAGATAAAAGAATACTTTAATGAAAAACAAATTAAGATTTATTGGAGTGATAAATATATGAAACAATTATTTATATACTCTAATCAAGAAAGCAATATATCTAAAATTGCTCTTATGCATAGCATGGATATACAAACTCAAAAATATACTATTTATACTTATGCTAAGCTAAATAAACTTGACCTTGCTTCTATTGTGGCTGGAGAATTTGTGGGTATTTTTTTAAATTATCTCTTTCCAACAAATTTTAAAGCCCTACAAGAACAATATGAAAGCATTGTTTATCAGCTTTACACCTTCAAAGATGATTCTCCTTTAGCGGTTATAAGAGATCATTTTGTAACCTATCCTTTTGCAATCAATTCGAAATTCATTAGCTTTGATTTAAAGAAAATTTTTTATGGCATAGATCTTTGCACAGGAGTTTTTGACACTCATTTTTCCTTTCATTATGAAATAGATCAAAAGCTTGAAGAAAATAAAGAATTTCTTTTAAAAAGACTTTTGTCTTATTTGATTATTGATGAGAAAAGAAATGCAACTGCTTTAGAGGATATAAAAGAACAAAAATATATTATAGATGATTATACTTTTTATTTTAAAGAGTTAAAATCTTTAGAACTTAAAAAATGCACTATATATCAACTTCCTTGTAATCATCCTTTGTTTAAAGAGTTTAGAAATAAAGAAAAGCAAATTAGTGCTTTTAAAAAGGATGAAGATAGTCCTATTCATGCTTACAATGAAGCTTTACAAATTTTACAAGATTTTGCTAATGGAATTTATAATACAAGTAAAGATAAAACAGGAAGATATATAGAAGATAAAAATAAAACCAGAAGATTACTAGAAAAACTCAATATCATAGGACAAAACAATCTTAAGGCTATGTATATGGGGATAAATGGAAATAAAGAAAGCTTGAAAGCTATAGGCAAAAGAGAAAATAACACTAGCAAAGCAAGTGCAAATGCTGACATCACATCAGAAACAAAAACTCCGCCTAATTTCATAGGCAGACTAGCTACTACTATAATCATAGAAGATGGTTTATACATGGGTTAAATTAAGAAAGGATAGATAATGAGTGAAACTTATGAGATTTATACACCTAATGGATTAACATTAGATGTGGAAAAAGATACCAATAAAATACTCTTTAAAGAAAATGTTAAGCCCACAGGCAACTATACCGAAGAATATTCCAAAGCGGTTTTTAAATCTTATCATATTATGAAAAACTCCCCCTACAAAGACTATAAACCCCAATACCTAGATCCTGAATTTCACACAGGGGAGAAATCTACTTTGCTTGAATTTAAAGATTGGCAAAGTATTTATTTAAAAGATCCTATCAAAGGAGCTATAGCTCCTTGGACTAAAGCAGAAAAAGCTTATTATAAATCTTTAAAAACCAAAAGAGAAAGATATAAATATTTAGCAATAAGAAGTGGATTAAGATCTGTGGTTATAGATATACCCTATGATGCTTATGCTAATGTAGATGAAAAAGGATATTTAATCAATGAAGAATACGCCTATATTTA
>NZ_MJYJ01000025.1:0-73979 GCF_001763255.1 Campylobacter sp. BCW_4338 | reverse complement strand
AGTTTCTCTAGCATATTTCCACCAACAATCCGCATAAGGAAGGTATGGGTGCGACCAAGGTTTCCAAGGACCAGTAAAATGTAAAAAATAAGGATCCTTATAAGATTCTAAATACTTATTAAAAATATCTTTAAATAGTAATTTTAAACTGTTTATATCGTACAATGACATAATATGATTTTCTATATTCCATTTTAAATCTAAAAACGCAACTTTATTTTCAGCTACTTTATTTATAATACACTGATCAACATATCTAGGCTTAATTTGTTTTAGAATATCTATACTTTTACTAGCAAAATCAAATTTCAAACACTTCTCTATATTAAAAATTAAAAACCCAGAATTAAAATATTTTAATGGATTATTTAGTTTTAATATATTTTTTAAATAAAATAAAATATTTTTACTATAATCGTCTTTAGAATAGTGATTTCTTTGAACTTCAATATCAAGCACACAAGCTAATAAATTATAACCCAAATCAATATCATAAATATTAGCTAAATCAGTAAAAAAAATAGCATCACAGTCACAATAAATAGCCAAATTATAATCACTTAATAAATTTGGTATTAAAATCCGATAATAATTGGCAATTGAAAAATGATCACAAGTATATAAATAAGTACGCATATTTTTTATATATTCACTAATTTTAAAAAAGCGAATACTGAAATTATTATCTTCATATATAGAAATAATTTTATTAATTTTATATTCTTGTAGTTGTTCATATAAAACCACAATATCATAAAAATGATTTCGAGACGAGTGAAATTTTAAGCTATTTAAACATACTGAGAGATAATTAATGTAATTATTATCCACACTAAAAACTATAGCTATTTTATCTTTGTAAATTGGACTTATCATAGTGACACCTAAAAACTATCTCGACATTTTAAATAATCAAAAATCTTTTCCACAGCCTTATCCATATCATAGTATTTGTAATCTCCAAGCCTACCTAAAAAATGCACATTTCCAAGTTTAGCAGATTCTTTTAAATATTTTTCATATAGCTTTTGATTTTCATCATTAGGTATAGGATAGTATCTTTCATTCTTACCTTCTTCGTATTCACAAGGAAATTCATAAGAAAGTATGGTTTTAGTAGATTTTTCATCAAGATAATATTTATACTCAACACTTCTTGTAAAATCGTAATTTTCAGGATAATTTATCTGAGGCCCTGATTGCATATACTCTTTATCAAAAGTTTCAAAGACTATATTTAAACTCCTGTAAGGCAATTTTCCAAATTTATAATCAAAAAATTCATCAATCGCTCCTGTATAAAACAATCTTTCATATTCTATATCTTTTTTTATGTCTTTAAAATCGGTATTTAATTGTACTTTTATCAAAGGATGATTGATTATATTTTCAATCATTTTTGTATAACCATCTTTTGGTATAGCTTGATAAGTATCTACAAAATATCTATCGTCACGACTTATATATACAGGAACCCTTGCACTAA
Organism: Campylobacter sp. BCW_4338; assembly: GCF_001763255.1. Classification (NCBI taxonomy): domain Bacteria; kingdom Pseudomonadati; phylum Campylobacterota; class Epsilonproteobacteria; order Campylobacterales; family Campylobacteraceae; genus Campylobacter; species Campylobacter sp. BCW_4338. The sequence goes on along the minus strand of NZ_MJYJ01000025.1, from coordinate 72,493 downwards.
CTGAAAAATCAAGTTCTTCAGGTTTTACACCCCATTGCTTTACTGTGTAGCCTAAAAAAACTTTTTTATAAATATATTCAGCTAAAAATTCTAAATCTTTATCATTTGCATTTTTTAATTCTAAAATAGGGATTTTAGAATTAAAAGCAAATTTACTTACTAATTTTTGTTCAAGCTCTTTAGCTAAATACTCTGGAAAAACTTTATGTAAAGTATCAAGATTAAATGGGATATTTACCTCTTTACCATCTATAAAAGCTTTTACTCTATACATAAAATAATGCCATTTTGTAAAACGACTTAGATACTCCCATACTTCTTTTATGCTAGTATGAAAAACATGAGGTCCATATTTATGTACAGTTATATTACTCTCTTGATCTTTATAATCGTAAATATTTCCACCAATATGCTCTCTTTTATCTATGATTAAAACCTCTTGCCCTTTACTAGCTAAACGCTCAGCTAAAATAGCTCCGCTAAGCCCACAACCTACAATTAAATTTTTTACCTTTTTCATCTTAATACTTTCTATTATTCTCCCAATCCCAAGCACTTTTAATTATATCTTTAATATCAGTATATTTTGCTTCCCAAGATAAGATTTCTTTTGCTTTTTTATTATCTGCGTATAATCTTGCAGGATCCCCTTCTCTTCTTGGTGCGTAATTTATAGGGCACTTTTTGCCACTTACAACTTCAGCTGCGCTGATAATTTCTTTTACACTTGTACCTATTCCCGTACCAAGATTTATACAACCGCTAAATTTATGTAAATTTTCCAAGGCTAAGCGATGAGCTAATGCTAAATCTTCTACATGAATATAATCTCTTATACAAGTTCCATCTTCGGTATCATAATCATTTCCAAAAATATTTATAGCAGGAATTTCTCCTTTTATAGCCTTTAAAACTAAAGGAATTAAATGAGTTTCAGGTTCATGGCTTTCTCCGATAAGTCCATCCTTGCTTGCGCCTGCTGCATTAAAATATCTTAAAGAAATATGCCTTAAACCATAAGCTTTTTCATAATCAGCAAAAACTTGTTCTATCATAAGCTTGGTTCTTCCATAAGCATTGATAGGATTTTGAGGGTGCTTTTCATCAATTGGAGTATATTGTGGTTCTCCATAAGTTGCACAAGTGCTTGAAAATACAATATCCTTAACATTATATTCAAGCATTGCATTTAAAAGATTTATAGTTCCTACTACATTATTTTGATAATATTTTGCAGGATTTACAACGCTTTCTCCCACATAAGCAAAAGCTGCAAAATGTACTACCGCGTCTATTTTTTCTTGCTTGAAAATATTGGTTAAAGAAAAGGTATCTAGTAAATCTGCATGGATAAATTTAGCTCTTTTGTCTATAGCTTGCTTGTGTCCATAGATAAGATTATCCATGACAATACAATTGTAATTATTATCTAACAAATGCTTTAAGGTATGTGAGCCTATATATCCTGCACCACCTACCACTAAAATATTTTTCATCTACCTACACCTTGATACTCAAAACCTAGTTTTATAGCTTCATTTTTATCAATCAAATTTCTTAAATCAATAATTTTTTTATGATTTAACAAATCACAAGCCTTTTTTAAATCAAGGCTTGAAAATTCTTTCCATTCTGTTAGTATAGCAATCACATCAGCATCTTTTATAGCTTCATACATGGAATTAGCATAATCAATCTTATCTCCTAAAATTTGCTTAGCTAAATCCATCGCTTTTGGATCATAAGCACAAATTGGAAGTTTTTGCTCTAAGAGTTTAAAAACAATATCTACGGCAGGACTTTCTCTACAATCATCGGTGCCATCTTTAAAAGCAAGGCCAAGTACGGCTATTTTTGGATTTTTGATATCCTTAATACTATTTAAAATTCTTTCACTCATGTGGTTTTTACGCTCTTCATTTCCCTTGATAGCTGCATTGATTAAAGTTAAATCAATATCATTTTGTTTGCCCATAAAAGCCATAGCTAAAGTATCTTTTGGAAAACATGAACCTCCATATCCAGGCCCAGGATTTAAAAAGCGATCCCCTATCCTAGTATCAAGTCCCATACCTTTAGCTACTTCTAAAATATCAGCTCCAGCTTTTTCACAAAAATTTGCCATTTCATTAATATAATGAATTTTAATAGCTAAAAATGCATTTGAGGCGTATTTGATAGTTTCTGAAGAACGACGATTTACAAAAAGCAACTTACTTTTTCCTTTAAAAGGCTCATAAAGTTTTTCTATCACTGCTTTTGCTCTTTGTGAATTTGTTCCTACTATAATTCTATCTGGATTGAAAAAATCATATACCGCAAAACCTTCTCTTAAAAATTCAGGTAAAGAAAGAACATCAAAATCTGCATTTGGGTTTTTTTTGCTAATTAAACTTTCTATATCATCGCCTGTGCCAACAGGAACAGTGGATTTTGTAGCAATTACCGTATATCCTGTTAAATGATCCGCTAATTCAGTTGCAGCCGCATGGATATACTTCATATCTGCTTCTTTTGTAACTGGGTGCGGTGGAGTTCCTACTGCTATAATTACTAAATCTACATCTTTAATGCCCTCTTGCATAGAAGTTGTAAATTTCAAACGACCTTCTTTTACATTTTTATTAAAAAGTTCTTCAAGATTATCCTCATAAATTGTTAAAATTCCATTATTTAAGGCATCAATTTTTGATTTTTCTCTATCTATACAAATAACCTCATTGCCAAGTTCTGCTAGTCCAACACCTGTTGGAAGTCCAACATAACCTGTTCCTATGATTCCTATTTTCATGTATTACCCTATCCTTTAAATTCTGTAATTTTTTCTTTAAAATATTTTATAGTTTTTTCTAAACCTTCATCTAAATTTATCTTTGGCTCCCAGTTAAATTTAGCTTTAGCTAAAGAAATATCAGGTCTTCTTTGAGTTGGATCATCTAATGGCAAATCTTTATAGATAATCTTTGATTTAGAACCTGTTTTTTCTATAACCTTTTGCGCTAATTCTTTTATGGTAAATTCATCAGGATTGCCAGTATTTATAGGTCCTTGAAAATCTTTTGAAGAATTCATCACTTTAATAATAATATCAATTAAATCATCCACATAACAAAAAGAACGTGTTTGCGAACCATCTCCATAAATTGTAATATCTTTTCCACTTAAAGCTTGGCATATAAAATTACTTACAACCCTACCATCGTTTGAATCCATGTTTTCTCCATAGGTATTAAAAATTCTTATTATTTTAATATCCACACCTTCGTGTCTATGATAATCAAAAAATAAGCTTTCAGCACATCTTTTTCCCTCATCATAACAAGCACGAATTCCTATAGGATTTACATTGCCTCTGTATTCTTCGTTTTGTGGATGAACGAGTGGATCTCCATAAACCTCTGAAGTTGAAGCTTGTAAAATCGTTGCATTATGCTCTTTTGCAAGTTCAAGCATATTTATAGCGCCATACACACTTGTTTTTGTTGTTTTTATGGCGTGTTTTCCTTGATAAGCAGGTGGAGAAGCTGGGCAAGCAAAATTATAAATTTGATCAAGCTTTTGTGTGATTTTTAATGGCTTGCAAATATCATGCTCTATAAAAGTAAAATTTTCATTTTCTAAAAGTTCTTTGATATTTTCCATTCTACCTGTATAGTTATTATCTACACAAATAATTTTATTGCCTTCACTAAGCAATCTTTTACATAAATTAGAACCTAAAAATCCCGTTCCCCCAGTGATTAAAATAACCTTCATTATAAATACTTTCTTAATTTCTATAAAACTTATTATAATTCAAACTAGCTTATATTAAAATAATTTTTAAAAATCGCCCTAAACGATAAGAATAATGTTTTTTGATTTTTCTACTTTCTAGATCTTCACTAGAAGAAGAAAAAACAATAAAAGGGTAATTTTTTATTGTTGCTTGAAACAACTCTTGTTCTTTTTGAATATTTAGTATCATTTTTTTAGCATTTAAAACAATTTTTATCAAACCTCTTAAACTTCTATAGTTAGATAAAACAAATTGCCCTAAACGATAAGACAATTGATATTTAAGACATTCTGCTCCACTTAAATGAAATTTTTTAAAATAATCTTTTAATTCTTGCAGTTTATTTTTAAGCAACAATGGATCTTTATCTATAAAAAAAATAATCAAAGTTCTATCAAGCAAAGTAGGTAAAAAGGTTTGTTCAACAAGAATTGATATTGCATTATTTGAATTGTATTTTAAAACTTTTATCAATTCCAAACAAGTAAAAATCCAATTCATAGACATTTGATACCTTTTTAATTCATAGGTATTTTTATCAAATTCTATGTATAAAGTATACAAATAAGAGTTAGTATTTATGCTATATTGTTTTTGATTGCTTACACTGCTTTCTCTGAAACGATATATATACTTTTTCTCAGGATATATATATATATTATCAGTCATAGAAAAAAGCGCTATACCAAAATGATGATCTTCATGGATGATCTGATTGATAAATTTAATATTAATTTTTTGCAAAAAAGTAAAGTCAATCATTCCTTGCCAAGCATACCAAAATAAATAATTACCTATTTCTCTAGTCCTTTTTAACCATTGCAAAGGAGTAATGATTTGTTCTTTTGTGTAATTATAAATTTCCATTTGAGTTGCTTTATTTTTATTTAAAAACTTATAATCAAACCAAAGAACATCAACATCATTCATTCTTTTTACACACTCTTCTATGCAATCAAGTTCCCAATAATCATCAGAATCTAAAAAGATAATATAGTCTATACTAGGATAAAAATCTTTAGTAGTATGAAAAGCTTCATAACTTTTATACACTGTATAAATTTCATGGGGATTATTACCTTCTATATTAAATTCTATTAAAGAATTTTTTTCTAAAATTTGAGTTTTATTTTTAAGTATATATTCTCCACTAAAATACTCTATGCCGACATTTTTAGCAGAACTATGACCACCATTTTTTTTATCAAAAAGTATAAATCTTTCATCTTTTAAAGTGTATTCTTTAGCTATATTAAATGAGTTTTCATCAGTGCTACCATCATTTACAAGTACAACTTGTAAATTTTTATAAGTTTGATTAACAACACTATCTAAACATTCTTTTAAGTATTTTTCTACATTATAGATTGGGATAACTACGCCTACTGTTTTATTCATCTTTTACCTAAAATATTTTCTTTTTATTCTAAAAATCTTTTTTTTTATACTATAAAAAACACTATTATATTTTTTATAGTATTTACTAGGATCTTGAACAATGCAAGAAATTTCAGATATTTCACTAACTTTAAACACTGTTTTATCTAACTTATCATAAATAAGTGAAAAATCTTGTGAAAATTTATATAAAAATTCTAACTTATACTTATCATCAATACGCTTTAAATTCCATGAATATATTTTAAATTTAAAACAATAAAAAACATCTTGCAATCTACTTTTAAGCTCTAAATTCTTATCAAAAAACTTATCTAAAAACTCAAACTCATCGCAGACGCAATATATTTTATCTTTACTCTTAACCGAAGCATTTTCATTATCTTGTCTATAAAAATAAAACCCCTCTTGACAAAAATAAATACTTGAAGCCAAACTTAAAATTTGAAACCATAATCCTATATCTTGATAAGAAGCACCCTTTGTTTCATTTGCTCTTATATTGTATTTTTTAATAAAATCCATTTTATAAAGACTAGATTGATTCATATTCCAAGAATTTATAATAATACTTGGATTTAAATACGAATTAGTTTTTTTATTATATAAAGCTTGATCATAACATATAGAGAGGTTTTTAAAAATTCTTTCTTTCTCCTTATCTTCAAAACCAATAAAATCAGATTTAACTACTTGGCAATCTTGATTGCAAGCTAATCTATAAAGTTTTTCACACATATCTATTTTTACATAATCATCACTTTCAACTATTGTGCAATATTCTCCTTTGGCTTCTTTTAATCCTAGATTAATTTGATAACCCAAACTCTTTTTTTTTGAAAAAATAATTTTAATTCTACTATCTTGCTTTTTATATGATTTTAATATATCTATAGTTCCATCAATTGAATATGCATCTATACATAAAATTTCAATCTCTTTTAAACTTTGAAAAATCACACTGTCTAAACATTCTTTTATATATTTAGCCGAATTATAAGAAGGGATAATAACAGAAATTTTAGGTTTAACTAAACATTTATATGTTTGCATTCTTTTTAGCTCTCAAATCCTCAAAAAACCCCTTAGGATTAAAAAACAATTTTCTTGCCAAACGATAAAATTTAGTATGTGAAATCATAGCACCAAGATACTCTAAACCTAAAATTTTCATCAAAAATGAAAAAGGTCTTATACTCTTAAGCTCATACAAATAAGGTTTATAAATAAAAGATCCTAAAGGATAAAAGCTTTTATCATGTTTTTGTGCCATCAGCATTTTTTCTTTATCAATGATGATTTGATAAAAAATCCCATCATGCTCAAAACTATAAACTTCGTTAATCAAATAATAAAGCATTTCATACAAATCACACTTATCATCATTATTTTGGCTTAAAAAATCCAAAATAACTTTTTTTTCATCCTTCTTTAAAGTTAAGAAATATTCTTTCACTTGATAAAGTTTTTGCTCGCTTAAAATTAAATCTTGTTTATAATCTAAATCTAAATTTTTTGCAAAAAACCAAGAATGAGGTAAAATTCCTTTTTGAAAATAAAAAATATCACAATAATCTATACCATCAATTTCTTCTTTTATACTTGCATCCAAAAATATTTTAGTGATTTTTTCTTGTTGTAAAAAATCCAACAAAAGTTTATATTTTAACTCTTTAGCTATAAAAAAATCACTTATATTTTTATAAATGGTTTCTCCCACATAAACACTAATATCCTTAAAATCATAATTTTGGTCTTTAAAAAGCATTAAAACTTTTTCACCTTTGGCTTTAAAAACTTGCAAAGGCTTTAAATCATGTTTTTTGATATTTTTTAAATGCTTATAAAAAAGCTGATGATTCTTATCTTTATTTTGCATATAAGCATTTTGATTGGGTTCTACATGATAAAAATGATACATATAAATTCCATAAAAACAAGCCTCATGACCAAGCAATGAAAACCAAGATCTAAAACCTTTAAAGTTAAAAAAATTCCAATTTCTAGCATCATAGCTTAAATTAGTAGGCATTTTTTCAAAACTCACACAAGCTTTTAAAATTCTAGCAAAAAGATCAAAATCTTCATAACCATGCCCAATAAAATTTTCATCATTTCCACCTAATCTTAAAAACTGATGTTTATTTATCACAATACTTGAAGTAGAACTTGGGGCAAAAAATTTTACCCAAGTATTTTTTGCTGTAAATAAATCCTCTTGTATCAAAATATCCCAAAATTTCTCATCGTATTGTTTTAATTTTTCATTAGCATCTTTATTAAGATACACTACGGGTAAAACTACCAAAGCATTGATATTTTGAGAAATATTTTTAATTTGAACTAGTTTTAAAATTTTTTCAAAATTATCTAAAGAAATATAACAATCCACATCCAAAAATAAAAGAACATTTGAATGCGCATAACTTGCTCCTAAATTCCTACATCTTCCTTGAGAAAAAGCTTTTTGATTCATATCTTTAAGATAAATATGATGATTTGTTTGGATAAAATTTTTAAGCTCATGATCTTTAGATGAATATCCTTCAACAAAAATAAATTCTATATTCTCATCACTTTGAAAAGATTTAGCTTTCTGAAGAACCCTTTCTTCTATATAGGGACGTTCTTTACTTAAACCAAAAGGGATAATAACAGATAAAAGAGCCATTAAACATTTCCTATAGCATAAAGCTGGATAATACCTACAACTTTTTCTTCTTTCCCTACTATAATTTCTTTAATTTTATATTTTAGCATGATTTCTTCTGCTTCACTTGCCATAGCATCAGCATCGACTACTTTAGGATTAGTGCTCATGATTTCTTTAGCTTTAAAATCAAATCTTAGCTTATCTCTTGCCTTTAAAGCACGACGCAAATCTCCATCAGTGATGATACCAACCAATTTTTCATTTTCAAGCACCACACAAAGCCCTAGCTTTCCACTAGTCATCACATCAACAAGATCATTAAATTCAGTATCAGGATGCACTATAGGAAGATTACTTGAAACCATAAGATCTTTTACTTTAGTTAAAAGCTTACGTCCCAAACTTCCCCCTGGGTGAAAAAGTGCAAAATCATCAGGCTTGAAATTTCTTGCTTTCATCAAAGCAGCTGCTAAAGCATCTCCCATAACCAAAGTTGCCGTTGTTGAAGACATAGGAGCAAGCTGCAAAGGACAAGCTTCCTTTTCCACAGCTATATTTAAAAATATATCGCCTTGCTTTACAAGGGTAGAATTTTTTTTACCACACATTACTATAAGTGGAATTTTACGCTTTTTTATAGCTGGAATGATTTTTAAAATTTCTTCAGTTTCTCCTGAATTTGAAATAGCAATTAAAACATCTTCAGGAGTTAACATTCCAAGATCTCCATGCAAAGCCTCTCCTGGATGGATGAAAAAGCTTGGCGTTCCTGTACTTGCTAAAGTAGCTGCTATCTTAGCACCTATATGACCCGATTTACCCATTCCACTGACTATGCAACGCCCTTTGGTATTTAGCATCAAATTCACAGCTTGATTAAAATTTTCATCTAAATTTTTAGCCAAATCCAAAATAGCTTGTGCTTCTTTTTCAAAGACTTCTTTGGCTATTTCAAGAGTATTCATTTTTAAACCTTAAAGATTAAGCACAACATTGGTTGCAATAGCAATTTGATAAAGAATTTGAGTTAACATTGAAAAAATTTGCAAATTCTCACTATCTACTTTTGGCAATACCAACACAGAATCGCCTGGTTTCATATCTATACCACTATGATATTTTTCAGCTTTTCCATTGCTTCGTATCACCAAAACTTTTGAAGTATCCGCTCTTTCTCCATAACCTCCTGCAAGATTGATATAATATCTTAAATCTTTTCCTTTATCATACACAAAAGCTCCAGGTAAAGAAACCTCACCTTGAACTATGATGAGATTATTCTTACTTGGCACATTAATAGTATCACCATCTTCTAAAATAACCGAATTATAAGACTTTGGATTATCAATGACAATTTGACCCTTAGGCTCTACTTGCTTAGCTCTTTGGATAAATTCTAAAATCGTTTTTGCTTGTTGAGCTCTTATAGCTGCACCTTGAGCTGTAACAGAACCACTAGTTAAAGCTAGAGTTTCAAGCTCTTTAAGCTGAGCATTGATAAGTTCTTTTTGAGTTCTAGCTACACTTTTTCTAAACACTTGTAAAGCTTGCATGTTTGATTGTGGATTAGCTTTAATTAATTTAGAAATATCTTCTAAAGTCGTTCCTTTACCCACAACTAAAGTTTTTAAACCATTATGCTCGCCATTTACACTTATAGTTATATTTTCAGAAACATACTCAGGGTGAAATTCTACCTCATCTCCAGTTCTAAGTAAAACTTTTGAAAATTGCATTTTATTATAAGCACTGACATCAAGTTTATGATCTTCACCATAACTTTTTACGATAGCATTAGTCACGATAGGTTTAGCACCTGATACTCTAGCTAAGTCAGCTAAAGTTTTAATATCATTTGAAAGTTCAAAACGAAAAGGTCTTTGCACATCACCGTTAACAAAAGCGTAATTTTGAACATTTCCTACTAAAATAACATCTCCGCTTCTAAAAGGAAAAAGATCCATTTGCCCCTTTAGTAAAAAATCATATAAATCAATATTTTTTATCACGCTGTTATTACGCAAAATTTGAATATCTCTAAAACTTCCATATTCTAAATTTATACCCCCTGCTTTATCAAGATACTGTATCACTGAATCCGAACTAAGTCCTTGATAAAGTCCTGGAGCATTAACACTTCCTGTTACAAAAACACTGACATTTTGATAAGCATTCATATCTGCATAAACAAAAACATTGCTTTTATAGATTTTATTAACACGTGCTTTTATAACACTTACAAGGGCACTATTTTTCACACCTAGTAAATTTACAGCTCCTACTTTAGGGATAAAAATATTTCCTTGAGAATCCACCACTAAAACTTGCGAAAACTCAACAGCTCCCCAAATTTTAAGACTGATTTGATCACCAACTGCGATCTTATAATCTGGGTTATAAACTCTTTGATTGTAATTTTTAAAATTTCCATTAAAAAGATGAGCGCCAAATACTAAAATTTGATGAATTTTTGTAAGATTATTTTCTTTATTTGCTATATCATAATTTGAGCTTAAATTTTGATCTATGCTAGTTGTAGTAGAACCTTGATCCTCTGCTGAAATGATTTGTGAAACATCCACAGCTCCAAAACATAAAATACAACTAAAAAGTAAAATTAATATTTTTTTCATTTTAATACTTATGCTCCTCTATTATCATTTTAATAAATTTAACAATCCCAAAAATCAAAGATAATACAATAAATGCTGTTAAAATATCATAAATTCTTTCAGGATATTTTGCGCTTTCTGGAATATCTGGACTTTGAATGATGACAAGTTGCTTTATTTTTCTTAATGCTTCTATTCTAGCACTTTCATAAGCTTTTAAAGCTGCTTCATAAGCTTTTTGTGCAAAAGTAGCTTCTATAGTTAGATCTTGAAATTTAGCAGCCAAATCATTAAGCTTTTGAGAAGAATTGTTAGCTGAAATTTTAGATTTTTCCCTTAAAAGCTGTTTTTTAATCGCTTCAATTTCTGCTTTAAGTGCTACTACTTCAGGTGCTGCATCATTCATATAGCTTTGTAAAGTTAAAAGTTTAGCTTCTTTTTGAGCTAAATTAGTCTCAATTTGCGCAACCAAACTTGCTTTAGCTTCAGCTTGTTTCAAGGGATCAAAAACCCCATATTTATTTTGAAAAGCAATCAAATCATTTTGTGCTTTTTGATATCGTTCTTTGTATTTTTGTACTTCATTTTCAGCAAAAGCCATTTGTTCTCTAGCTGCTTTATGAGAGATTTCGTTGATAAACTTTTCGCTTTCTTGCATAATAGTTTGAGCAATCAAATGAGCTGATTTAGGTGTAAAACCTTCTACTTCTACCTGCAAAAGCTTAGTAGTTTCATCCGTATGCACCTTAACTCTTGCTTGGTAATATTTAAGATAAGATTCTATCGAACTTGAATCCCAAATTTTAAAAGGTAAATCTATATGTTGTTCTTGATAAAGACTTTTAAGTTTAATTTTCTCATCCAAAATTTTTAACATATCACTTGATTCTATATAACCTTTTAGATAATTTAAATCTTCACTTGCTGTAGAAGTACTACTAAGCAAAGACAAGATTCCACTTGTTTGAGCACTTTCTCCACTTGTTGATCTAACATCTAAAATCATCGTGCTTACATATCTTGGCGCTGCAATCAATGTATAATAAATCACAACAAAAATCATTATAAACCAAACAATTTTAAAAGAATCAAATACACTTAAATCTTTGATTTTTTCTAATAAAGTTTTATTTTCTTCCATTAAGCTTTTCCTTGATATACAGCTATTCCTTCATCTACATCATCATAAACCGTAATTTGTCCATTTTTCATATAAATTATTTTATCACACCATTCTTTAATTTCAGCTACATTATGAGATACCATAATCACTTTTGATTTGCTTAATCTTTCCCTATATAATTTCACGCTTTTTTCCCTAAAAGCAGGATCTCCAACAGCTCCAGCTTCATCGATCAAATAATAATCAAAATCAAAGGCCATACTAAGTCCAAAAGCTATTCTAGCACTCATTCCCGAAGAATAAGTCTTCATAGGCTCATCAAAAAATTTCCCGAGCTCTGCAAAATCTTCTACGAATTTTACTTTTTCTTGAAGTTCTTGTCCTTTATAACCATATACTCTAGCTACAAATTTGGCATTATCCCTAGCGGTTAAAGAACCTTGAAAAGCTCCATTTAAACCCAAAGGCCAAGATAATTTTTTATTGGTAATTATTTTACCACTATCAGGAAGCTCTGCCCCGCTTAAAAGTCTCATGAGAGTGGACTTACCTGCACCATTACCCCCCATCAATCCTATACTACAATTTTCAGGAAATTCAAAAGTAAAATTTTTAAAAACATAATGTCTTCCACCGCTAAATAAAGGATAAGATTTAGTTAGATTAATTAGCTTTATCATTCTTTTTTTACCGCCGTTAAAGCTTGTCTGTTATAGTAATAGACAAAAAGTCCTATAAATAAAACAAGTAAAATCCAAAATATAGCATAAAAATAACTATATTCATCTTGCAAAGGATAATTCTCAAAAAAATTAAATCTTAAAAGTTCAAAAATATGAAGTAAAGGATTATAATATAATATATCAAGTAAAGGACGAGGAGTTAGCCAAGTAGGAAGTATAACACCTGAAGTCCAATAAAACACTATGCTAAAATAAGTTAATAAAGTTCTTAAAGGCTCTACAAAATGCCAAATAATAGCAAAACAAACCCCCAAAGCAAAAGCTGAACACATAAGTAAAAAAATACAAAATAAAACTCCAAGTAAATGAACTGGGAATACATCAAATCTAAAAAACCATCCTACAAAAAAAAGCACAGTGATAAAAATCACAAAATAAATACAAAACTCAAGCAAAGTTCTAGCAATAAATACATGTATAGGCTTTACAGGTTTATAAGCAAAAAGAGCCAAATTTGCCTGAGTACCATTCATAAGTTGAGTTACTATACTTCTAAACATAAAATAAGGCATAATACCTGAAATTAAAAACATAAAAATAGAAATTCCTTCAGGCATAACTTGATGATGATATTCTCTTATAATAGTGACAATTGCTGTGATAGCAAGTGTTATTGACATTGGTTCTCCAACTACCCAAAGATAACCTAAATGCCTATTAGCACCAAATCTAGTTTTTAACTCCCTAAAAAATAAAGCGTGAATTACATTTAACATTTATTTTCTATACCTAACAATTTACATAAACTATAATCATAACTCATTTTTTTAAATAAAATCATAAAAATTTATTTTTTACAAAATTCAAGCTTTTTACTAAGTCCTAAAGCATTGTTAGTAAATTTAAGCCAAAAAAGCTCTAAAGCATAAATTTTTGCACTTTTATCAAGCTTAGCAAAGGGAAATTTAGAAAAATAAATTTTCATTTGTTCCTTGCTTGCCATTTTAAACTCGGCCTTAGCTTGCACACCTTTTAAAAAGGCTATTTTACTTTCTTTGGCTATATTAAGTGCTATACTTGAATTTTCACTGGCTAATCTTATATGCTTAGTATCTTCATGAGAAGCGATAATAAAAGCTAAATTCTTCTCATCAAAAGCATAAAAAGCACTAGCTGTATAAACACCTTTTTCATCAATCACAGCCCAAGATAAAAGTTGCTCATTTTTTATAAATTCTAAAATTCTTTCATCCATGATTATAAAAATTATACTAAAATATTTTTAAAAATAACCGATTTTTAATTTAAACTATAAATATAAGGGGAAGAAATGCAAATTGATGCTAGCAAAAACCAAAGTTTTTCGATGGATTATACAACAAAAAGTGGCAAACATTTAGCCTTATCTATGTATGACAATCAAAGCGTGAGTTATACAAATAATGAAGAAGGTAAAACTCTTAATCTTAAGCGTCAGTATGGCTTTAGCTTTACTTTTGAAGGCTCTAAGCTCACGCAAAATGATCTTGATGAGATTAAAAATGCTATGAAAGAAGTTGAACCTATGATCAAAGACTTTTTAGCAAAATCTAAAGTCGGAGAGTTAAAGCCAAAAGAAATTATAGAATCAGCTATGCAAATGGCAAATGTTCTACCAACACCAAATGATGAAAACCATCAAAATGCTATTATGAATAATTTTACAAATAAACTCAGTGATTTACTAAAACAAAATCAAACAAATAATAAAGATATCAACACTTCTATGCTTGAAGATAGCAAAAAACTTCTTGATGAAGTTTTAGAACAAATGAAAAAACAACTTGAAAAACAACAAGAAAAAGCCAAGGAAAATCAAGATAAGACAGATGATAGTTTAAATCTTTACGCTTAAATCATATAATATTAAAAATTATCAAGGAGTTTTTAATGACAAATATCGAAATTTTAGAAAATATGCTCAAACTCCAACAAAAACTCAACGATGAAACAAACGGCTTAAATTGGGAAAATGGCTACACCAAAGAAGGAAAACTGATCAGTTGGAGACGCTGTATTTATATGGAATGTGCAGAACTTATAGACTCTTTTGCATGGAAACATTGGAAAAATATTTCAAGTCCAACAAATTGGGAAAATGTGCGTATAGAGATTGTCGATATTTGGCATTTTATTTTAAGTCTTTTACTTGAAGAGTATCGCGATAAAAATGGAAAAGATTTGAAAGCTATAGCCACAGAAGTTAATGCTGTAAGCGTATTTCAAGATTTTTGCAAAGAAGAAGAATACCCTAATGAGGGTGATATTTATGGCATTTTAAATGATATAGAGCTTATTATCCATAAATGCAGTGGTTTTGGATTTAATCTTGGAGAATTACTTTCAACCTATTTTACCCTAGCTATTAAATGTGGGCTTAATCTTGAAATTCTTTATAAAACCTACATAGGTAAAAATGTTTTAAATATCTTTAGACAAAACCATGGTTACAAAGATGGTAGCTATAAAAAAACTTGGAATGGCAAAGAAGACAATGAAGTTTTAGCTCAAATTTTAGAACAAGAGCTTGATTTTGATACTATTTATAAAAAACTAGAAGAATGCTACAAAAAGGCATAATTTGGATATTTTAAAACTTGCAATCAAAGATTTTTTAAGTCTTAAATTTTTAAAATTTGCCTTAATTCCTTTGATTTTTAGCCTTATACTGATGCTTTTTTTAGGAGTACTTGGCTTTTCGGCCTTGCTTGATTATTTTAATTCTTTATTTAGCGTTGGAGAAGATTCGTTTTGGGCGTGGTTTTATGCCCTTCATTTTGTACAAATTTTAATCACCATCATAAGTTTTTTATTTTCAGGTTTTATTGTTGTTTTTGCTTCGGTTTTTTTAGCCCTTTTTATCACTTCTTTTCTTACTCCTTTTATCGCTAAAGAAATCAACCAAAAATATTACCATTATGATAATATAAACGAAGTTTCAACCCTAAAAACTATCTTTGAAATTTTTAAAATATTTATAAAATTTATAGGGATTTTATTGCTTTGCACCTTGGCTTTATTTTTACCTTTTATCAATATTTTTGTATATTATCTTGCTTTTTATTATCTCTTTCACAAACTTTTAATGATTGATGTTACAAGCACGATTTTAGACAAAGAAAGTTTTAAAAATTTTCATTCTGATTTTTCGCCTTTAGAGTTTAAATTTAGCACTCTTTGTTTTTATCTACTCTCATCAGTACCACTTTTAGGACTTTTTTTGCAAGTGTTTTTTGTGATTTTTCTCACACATTTAGGCTATCAAAGAATTTTAAAACTAAAAGCTAAGGCTTGAAATATCGATTTTATGATTGTATAAATAAGCTCTTAAAAGTCTTGGAATTTTAGCTATTCTACACTCTTCTTTAAAATTTTTAGTTAATTTTTGACAAGTTTCATACTCAAAAACAATAGCTTGTTCGTTTTTATATACAAGTGCTATTTTACCACCTAAAACACAATCACCTTTTAAAAGCTCTTTTCTTTGTGCCGTGCTTAAAAGCAAACCTTTCATTTTCACCGCTCTAGCAATCAAACTTTCATTTTTAGGGCAAATAAGAAGTCCTTGAATTTCTTTGATATTTTCAAAATCATAAAGTTTTTTCCTATCTTTATCAAGATAAGAAAAACTTCTTTTTAAACCCTGATGAAATTCACTCACAAAGGCATTAGAGAAATTTTTTCTTATATAATTTCTAAAATATTTTTCATTTTCATTACTTTCATCATGGAAATAAAAAATATCTTTTTCTTTTAAAAAAGATGAAATTTCATCTTTACTTATAAAGAGTAAAGGGCGTAAAAGTGTATAATTTGAGCGTTTTTCACACTCTTGCATACCTAAAATTTCAGCCAAACCTGCGCCTCGTGAAAGTTGCATCAAAAACCATTCAAATTGATCGTTTAAATGATGGGCTAAGATAAGATGGTCATAACCTTGCTCAAGACAAATTTTTTCAAAAAAATCATAGCGAAAATCTCTGGCTTTTTTTTCAAAGTTACTTTGAAATTTAGGAGCGTGTTTTATGAAAATTTTTTTATGAAATTTTAAAGCAAGTTCTTTGGCTTTTAACTCTTCTAAATCACTATTTTTTCTAGTTTTATAATTTATCATCACAAGATCAAAGTCGATCTTTTCTTGCATTAAAAGATAAAAAAGCGCACTAGAATCACTTCCATAAGAAAAAGCAAGTAAATTTTTACCCCTTTTTAAAAGGGCTAAAATTTCATCTTTAATTTGCATCTACTTTTCTTAAAGCCTTAGCAAGGAGTTTTTTATCAAGGTTTTGTAAAATTTCACATTCATAAATTTGCCCCATTTCCAAATTTCCACATTCGCTTTCATTAATAAGAATTTCCCCATCAATCTCTCTATCCCATCTTAGATCTTTAGCTGCGATAAAAAACTCTCCCTCGCTACTTTCTCCTGTGCAAACTACTAAACGCTTTTGCCCTACTTCTTTTTCAAAACTTTTTTCTATCACTTCATCAACAATTTTTTCTATGATTTTAAGTCTTTTATTGATCACTTTAAAAGGCACTTGCTCCATATCAAAAGCGGCTGTATCTTCTTCCTTAGAATACGCAAAAACACTCACCCTATCAAAACCAAAGTCTTTAACAAACTCACAAAGCTCTTCAAAATCTGCCTCACTTTCACCTGGATGCCCTACGATAAAGCCCGTGCGTAAAAAGCTATTTGGCGCACTTTTCATTAAATTTAGCATTTCTTTAAGTCTTGTGCTATTTGCCCCACGCTTCATGATTTTAAGCATATTATCACTTATGTGCTGCAAAGGCATATCAAAATAATTTACAAAAATTTCAGAAGCTATAATGCGTTTGATCAAAGCTTCACTCGCACTCGTAGGATAAAGATATAAAATTCTAGCCGCTCTTATGTCTTTGATTTTTTCCACCTCATCGATTAAGCGTATAAGCCCATCTTTTTCACCCTTATCAAACAAATAAGAACTCGTATCTTGTGCAATAAAAGAAAAGTCCTTATAACCTCTAGCTACCAAATCTTTAAGCTCAGCTATAATGCTACTTATCTCGCGAGATTTTAACTTGCCTTTAAAACTTGGGATAGCACAAAAAGAGCATTTTTGATTACAACCTTCGGCGATTTTTATAAAAGCATGGGAATTTGAACCTGTGATAATACGTTTGGAATTTTCACTTTGCAAATAAGTCGAATTTGAAAATAAATTTGTTTTTTTAAGTATCATTTCATCGATTCTTTCATAATCACCCACACCTGTGAAAAGATCAACCTCAGGAAGTTCTTTCATAAGTTCTTCGCGGTAACGCTGCATCAAACAACCCGTAACCACCAAAAGAGAATCTTTTTTTCTTTGTTCGTGCAAATCCAAAATCGCATTAATACTTTCTTTTTTTGCGCTATCGATAAAACCACAGGTATTTACGATCAAAACATCGGCTTTACTTGGTTCATCGCAAAGTTCATAAGCACTAAGGCGCCCTAGCATGATCTCACTATCGACTAAATTTTTATTACAACCTAAAGACATAAGATAAAGTTTTGACATTTTTTTCCTATATTAAAGTTTTCTTTTGATATAATTTTTGACTTTAAAAATATAATTATAGCAAAGAAATTTTATGGATAATTACGAATTTAGCGAACTTTTAAAAACTTTAAAAAACAAAGTCGGCAACATAGCCTCCATCATCAAGCCTGAAAATATCCAAACAAGGCTTAAAGAAATCGAAGAGCTTGAAAATTCTCCTTCTTTTTGGAGCGATGTAAAACAAGCAGGGATCATAGGCAAAGAAAAAACCAAAATCACCAATCTACTTAAAAACTATGAAAATGCTTTTAATGCCCTAAATGACGCAAGCGAACTTTTTGATCTGGCTAATAGCGAAAACGATACAGAAACGCTTGAAGCTTTATTTAATGACGCACCAAAACTTGAAGATACCATCACAAGTCTTGAAATTTCCATGCTTTTAAGCGGAGAAAATGATGGTAAAAATGCTATTGTTTCCATTCACCCAGGTGCGGGTGGAACGGAAAGTAATGACTGGGCAAGCATACTTTATAGAATGTATTTAAGATTTTGTGAAAGAGAAGGTTTTAAAGTCGAAACTTTAGACTTTCAAGAAGGCGAAGAAGCAGGACTTAAAGATGTGAGCTTTTTAGTTAAAGGAGAAAATGCTTATGGTTATTTAAAAGCTGAAAATGGTATCCATCGTTTGGTAAGAACTTCTCCTTTTGATAGTGCAGGACGCCGCCATACAAGCTTTTCAAGTGTTATGGTAAGCCCTGAACTTGATGATGATATAGAAATTGAAATCGAAGAAAAAGACATAAGAATAGATTATTACAGAGCAAGTGGTGCAGGCGGACAACATGTCAATAAAACAGAATCGGCTGTGAGAATCACGCATTTTCCAACCGGCATAGTTGTACAATGCCAAAATGACAGAAGTCAGCACAAAAACAAAGCCACCGCTTTTAAAATGCTAAAATCTCGCCTTTATGAACTTGAACTCATGAAACAACAAGATAGTGCTAATGCCGGAGAAAAAAGCGAGATAGGCTGGGGGCATCAAATCCGCTCTTATGTACTTTTCCCTTATCAGCAAGTCAAAGACAATCGCAGCGGAGAAGCTTTTTCTCAAGTGGATAATATCCTTGATGGAGATATCAAAAAAATGATAGAAGGCGTTTTAATTGCCTTAAAAGCGGAGTAACAGGCTTAAAAATAAGTAATTTCTGCAAAATGTCGGTATAAAAAGAATTAGAAAGATAGCGGGACTTTCCCGCTTGTTTTATTATCTTGCATAAAACCTAAAAGCATCATTCACAGAACAATAAATTCTTTTCTTAAAGTCTTTATCGCAATAAACACTCACAACTTTATAGTCTTTTTTATCGTTTGGATTTAATAAGAAAACATAGTTTGAGTATGGAGTTTTATCTATTTCTAAATCACGCTTCATTTCTTTGATTTTACCTTCTGGATCTTTAATATCACTAATTGCTCTGACTGAAGTATAATCATAAAGCTTATAATTTGGATATTTTTTCATAATCTCTTGATTACCTAAATCAAACATAGCTTGATCGTTGCCATTGTTCTTTAACTCGACTAAATCGCCATCGCCACAACCCACAATCAAAGTCATAGCTCCTAAAGCCAAAGCACTTGTTAAAATCTTTTTCATTATTTTTGCTCCTAGTTTTAAAATTAAATTAATATAACTATACCTAAATTTAAAATTTAAATATCATTTTTGCAATAAATTCTAAAGTAAAAATCACGTAAAAATTTAACTCATAATTATTTCATTCAAACAAATTTTTATGCAAAATTTCTTCTAAAACCACAGTAGCATAAGAGCCTTTTTGCAAGAAAAACTCTATACAAAAATGGGCTTTTTCTTTATCATAACGCCATTTTAACTCTTCTAAATATCCCCACATAAAGCGTCTTGAACCTTGCATTTTAGCCTTAAACTCCAAAGTATCTTTAAAAATTTCATTTTCTAAATTTAAGGCCAAACCTTCTCCTGTTTCATAAGCCTTAGCACCGATTAAAAGCCCCATAGCGCTTATAGCTCTTGCCTTAAAACGCCCAAGCTCAGCACTTAAATCCTCACATAAAAAACACTTTCCAAAAGGATAATGCCCTAAAACCTCACCTTTTAAAAGCTTAAAAAATTGTTCTTGTTTTTTAAGTTCCTTAGCTTCTTCTTTGGAGATTTTATAAATTTGGATCAATTCTTTTTCGCTAAAATCATTTGCAAAATGTGATAACTCCACTCTTTTACTCAAATAGCGATTAAAAAGCTCACTTTGAAAAGCTGAAATTAAAAACTCTTTCATTTTTACATTTTTCATCTTTTTACCACGCAAAATTTCAAGCCCTTCTTTATAATTATCCCCAAATTTTCCAAAACGCTGATAACCAAAATAATTCGCGAAACCTTGTTTATCCAAATTTATCAAAGCTTGTTCTAGTTTTAAAGCATCGCTTGGTAAAACTTTTTTTAAGCGTATGAAAAAAGAATTTCCTTTTAAATGGCCTATTCTTAGCTTGTTCTCATGGGTAAAAATTTCTAAAATTTTAAGTTTAGGATGAGAAAAATTTGATAAAAAACTCTCAAATTTTTTAGGCATAGAAAGGTATTGAAAGGTTGATCCTTGCTTGTCTTTAAGCCCTGCATAACCAAAATCTCTTATTTTAACCCCACTTGCTTCACTTAAAATTTTTAAAGCTTCATTTGTGGTTAAATCTTTTTTATTGATATGCAAAATAAGATGCTCACCCTTACCACTAAATTCATACAAAGGCCTTTCACGCACTACAAAATCATCGCTATTTTTACTAAAATACGCATTAATAGGACTGTGTTTTAAACTATACAAAGGCTTAAAAATGGTGTTCTCTTCCGCTAAATTCATATTTTCCTTTCACTGCTTTTCCAAAGATATTTAATTTCACGCCGTGTTTTTTGGCTATTGTTTCTATATTTTGCCATTCTTTTTCATCAAAAGCAAACAAAATTTCATATTCTTCTCCGCTATAAAGCGTATAATCATCAAGTTTTTTAAACCAAGAAATACCGCATTTATTTAAGGCTAAAAGTCTTGATAAATCCTTGCTTAAACCATCTGAAATATCCATAGCACAAGAAATTAAGGGTGCGATTTCATAAAAAAAACTAGCTCTTAATTTTGGCTTTATAAATACATGGTTTGGTTTTAAAGTGCCCCCATTTTGTAAAATCTCAAGCCCTTTTAAACTTCGCCCTAGTTTTCCTGTATAAGCAAGCAAATGTCCCTTTTTTAAACCTTTTCTAAAAATGGCTTTATCGTTAATCTTTGAAATGATAGTAAGACTAATGTCTATTTTATCATTACTTATAGTATCGCCGCCTATGATTTTTATATTAAATTTCCTAGCTGTTTTTAAAAAACCTTTTTGCAAGGCTTTGATCTCATTTTCGCTTAAATTTTTTGGTAAAGCAAGTCCTAAAAGTGCGTATTTTGGTACAGCATTCATTGAAATAGCATCTGAGATATTAACAAGCATTGCTTTTGTAGCGATTTGCTCTAAGCTAAGCCACTCTCTTTTAAAATGCACATTTTCAAAAAACAAATCCTTGCTAAAACACCAATCATTGATAATAGCTCCATCATCGCCATTTTTTTCATTTAAAAAAGCTTTGATAATAAAATCTTCTTTGTTCATAATGCGTTATTTTATAAAATTTCCTTTTAAATTCTAGTGAATTTTAGAAAAATTTTATATAATATAGAAATATTTAAGGAAAAACCATGAAAAAATTAGAATTAAGAATTTTTAGATTTGATAAAACCAAGGATTATGAAGCTTATTATAAACCTTATATTTATGATAATTATGAAAATTTTGCAAGCTTTTATGATCTGCTTTTGCAAGTTCAAGATGATGATATGTATTTTGATTTTGATAAAGATGAAGATACTTACATAGTTGTAAATAAGCAAATCATACCACTTTTTACACCTTTAGAAAAAATAGCAAAAGAATTTGATTTTAATCTTTGCATCGAGCCTTTAAGCACAAAAAGAGCCATTAAAGATCTTATCATCGATAAAAATGATTTTTTAGACAAATACAAATATCTTGAAAAATTTGGGGATGAAGAGGATAAAAAGCTTTATGCAAAATATGATTATTTATATTATGCAAGTGAAATTTTAGACTATCTTCCTGAATATATGGGTGATGGAGTGTTTTATTTGGCTTCAAAAATGATAGAAAAATATCCTAAAAAAAAGATAGAAATTTTAAAAACTCTAGCAGATAAAGAAAAGGGTATTTTTTATCATCTTGAAAGCAAAAATGAAATTTTAGAAACAACGATCAAAAACCTACAGAATGAAATTTTAAATTTAGGGCTTTTTGATAAAAATATTTTACACTTTGATTTACCTAAAACCAATGCTTTTGATAATGAGATCAAAGAACTTAAAGAAATTAAACATAATTTTAAAGATTTCAATATAGCTTTTTATGGTTTTAATGCTTGTGATACTTTAAAATCCAAACTTGAGGCTAAATTTATTTCCTATGAAAACAGTACAAAAAATAATGGCTTTACTTTACTGAATTTAAATCCCACACTAAGCTATAAAATGGCTGCAGATATTGTTTTGGACGCTTATGATAGCGGGGCTGATTTTATGGTAGTAAAAGAAGAAAAGGATTTTTATCTTTTTGATACTTGTGCTAAAAAACTTATGCAAACAAGTGGGAGAGAATTTGAAGACTTTTATATTTTAAGTCGTTTTGAGTTTTTAGCCCTTATCCAAGGTATACAAGCTCCATCATTAAAAAATCACACTTTAAAGGTTAGTTTGATATGAAAATCTCTTTAGAATGTAAAGACCTCATCATAGAAAAAACTTTAGAACTTTTTTTAAAAGATCATTTGGTAATGAAAAAAGATTGTGATTTTATCATTAGCGATGAAAAAATTCACACCGCAAAACCCTTATTTATCATCTCTAAGAACTCTCCATTTTTAAGCGTGCCATTTAGCAAAGAAGCCTTGTTTGAGTCTTTAAATGAATTTGACAATGCTTTAAAAGCAGCAGCTTTACAACTTGCACTTGAACAAAAAAGACTGCTTGAAGAAAAAATTGACGCTATTGCTTTGGAATTTAAAAAAGATTATGAAAATAAAATCGATCTTGCCATAAAAGATCTTAAAAACAAACTCGTAAAAGCACTTAATGATGAATGATGAATTTATAAGCGTTAAAGACTTTTTTAATCACAATGAAAAAAGAAAAAAATTTCTTCAAAAACAAGAAATTAGTTCCCCTAAAGAAAAAATAAAAAAAGTCAAAGAAACAAAGCTTTATACAAATATAGAAAGTGGTAAATACAAAGGGAAAAAACTACTTTTACCTAGTCTTACAACAACAAGAAGTACTAAAAGCATAGTAAAAAGTTGTGTTTTTAATGTAATAAGGGAAGATTTAAGAGATAAAATTTTCATTGAAGCCTTTGGTGGAAGTGCTTTAATGGCGGCTGAAGCGCTAAGTAATTATGCTTTAAAAGCTTATGCTATAGAACTTGATGTAAAAGCCTATAAAATTGCTTTAGAAAATGCTAAAAATATAGATCCAAATTTAGAAGTTATCCATGCAAATACTTTTGAAATTTTACCCAAACTCATAGAAAATTCAAAAAATAAAATCATCTTATATCTTGATCCACCTTTTGATATTAGGGAAGGTTTTAGCGATATTTATGAAAAAATTTATCATTTTTTAGAAAATTTAGATTTAAAGGCTTTAAATTTAATCATTTTTGAACACCACTCAACCATAAAAACTCCCGAAAAAATCCAAAATTTTCAAAAAGTCAAAGAAAAGAAATTTGGATCAACTAGCTTAAGCTTTTACGCTTCTTAACTTACTTGGAACACTTCTTGCTTGATCTATCATCAACAATAGATTAAAGGAAGAATCCATGAGAGTTTTAACGATATTTTTACTCTTTATGACAAGCATTTTTGCAGTACAAATCAAGGATGTAGCAAACACTGTAGGTGTAAGAGATAACCAACTTATAGGTTATGGACTTGTTGTAGGGCTTAATGGAAGCGGCGATGGAACAAGCTCTAAATTTACACTACAATCCATCTCAAACCTTTTGCAAGGTATGAATATCAAAGTAGATCCTAACGATATCAAATCAAAAAATACCGCAGCTGTTATGGTTACAGCCAAACTTCCAGCCTTTGCAAAAAGCGGAGATAAACTTGATATTACCGTTTCATCTATGGGTGATGCAAAATCTTTACAAGGCGGAACACTTTTACTGACTGCACTTCGTGGGATTGATGGTGAAATTTATGCTATAGCACAAGGCTCTATCTCAACAGGAGGTTTAACACCTAGACCAGGAGGAGCAGGTTCTCACTCAACTGCTGCAACCGTAATGGGCGGAGCTAATGTAGAAAGAGAAATTCCACAAAATTTTAGCCAAAATAATGATCTAACCTTAAGCTTAAAAGTAGCAGATTTTAAAACCGCAAATGATATAGAAAGAGTTTTAAATACCGTTTTTGGCGAAGAAGTGGCTAAAGCCATCGACTCTCGCACAGTAAAACTCAAAAAACCTGAAGATCTTTCAAATGTTGATTTTATGGCAAGAGTTTTAGAACAAGATATAGCCTATAAACCACAAAGCAAAGTTATCATCGATGAAAGAACAGGAACAGTGATTGCCGGAGTTGATGTAGAGGTAGAACCTGTTTTAATCACTCATAAAGATATCACCATAAAAATAGATCCAAACAATAACGCAGTAGCTAATCAAAATGAAATCGATATGAAAGATGGTGGTTTTGTAGATCCAAGTTCAAATACCTTAAGAATCAACAATGCAAAAAGCACAGTTGCAAATATAGCTAGAATGCTTAACAAACTTGGAGCAACCCCAAATGACATTATCGCTATTATGGAAAATTTAAAGCGCGCAGGTGCAATTAACGCGGATTTGGAGATCATCTAATGAAAGTGGATAATTTTTTAAATACTTATAGTATGAATAGTGCTTTACTTGATCGTGCAGCCAAACCAAGAAGTTTAGAATCAAGCATCAAAATAAATGACAATGATATAGTTACAAAGAGCAAAGAAGATGAAGCCTTAAAAGAACAAACGGATGCTTTTGAAGCATTTTTTTTAAAGCAAGTTTTAGACGTATCTTTAAAAAGTCAAAATTCACTCTTTGGAAAAGATGCCAGCGATGAAATATACTCTTCCATGTATAACGATACTATGAGTAAAGCTTTAAGTGGAGGTATGGGTTTTTCAAAATTATTATACGATTTTTTAAAAGAAAGGGGTTAAGTTTTTTAAATTTGGGTCGATATGGTTTGTAGAGGATTATAACTAAGATCAAGGAGGCAGAAATGATCAATCCTATACAACAAAGTTATGTGGTAAATACCGCATTAAATACAAATAGAATAGATAAAGAAACTAAAACAAACGATACTCAAAAAACGGAAAATGATAAAGCGAGTAAAATCGCAGAGCAGATTAAAAACGGTACTTATAAAATCGATACAAAAGCTACAGCTGCTGCGATTGCTGACTCTTTAATCTAAAACTTTCATTCTCCTTTTTTTGAGATAGAAAAGGAGAAAATATGCTTAAACAAAGACTTGATGAAGTAAATGCTATCTTAGCGAAACTTATTACTTTAACCGAAGAAGATATAGAAAATATCAAAGTGGCTAAACATGAGAGTGTAACGCCAAGTGTAGAAGAAAAAAACAAACTTATCGCCGAATTTATTACAGCTAAAAAACAACTTGATGTTGCCTTGGTTGAGCTAAATAATAGCTCTACAAAAGGGCTTAGTGAACTCTTAGATGATGAAGATAAACAAAAACTAGATCTACTTAAAAAAAATCTTCAAAACCTTCATAGTAAAAACAAAGAGTATGCTAAATTTGTTCTTATTGTCAAAGATTTTCTTGATGGCTTAGTAAATAAAATGTTTGATATCAATGATGGAACAAATAATGCTTATGGAGATAAAAAGACAAATCCAGAGTCAATTTTCAAGATCAATGTATAAGGATTTATAATGGGTATTTTTGGAACATTATACACAGGTGTTACAGGCTTAAAGGCAAGCGAAGTTCAAATCGCAACAACTGGAAATAATATCTCAAATGCTAATGCAACTTTTTATACACGCCAAAGAGTAGTGCAAACTACAAATGGGTATATTACCACAGGTGGAGTTCAAGTAGGCACAGGAACTGCTATAGAAAGTATAGTGCGTTTGCATGATGAGTATTCTTACTATAAATTAAAAGGTGCATCAAATCAACTAGAATACACTAAATACATGGCTTCAACCTTACAAGAAATCGCTCAGCGTTTTCCAGACTTACAAAATACTGGAATTTTGAAAGATTTAGAAAATTATAACAAAGCTTGGAATGATTTTGCATCTAACCCCAATGAAAATGCCACAAAAATAGCCCTTGTAAAAGCTTCTCAAACCTTAACAGAAAGCGTTAATAACACTTTTGCAACCTTGGATAAAATCCAAAAAAAAGTAAATGATGATATTAAAAATACGGTTGATGAGATTAATAGAATCGGTGAAGAAATTGCCACTATAAATAAACAAATTTATGGACAAGAAGCCTTACCAACAGAACACGCAAATGAGCTTAGGGATAGAAGAGATGAACTTGAGCTTACTCTTTCAAAGCTAGTTAGTGCAGTTGCAAGCAAAAATGAAATCAATCAAGACAATCGCCTTGATACAACCATCACTGATCCAGGACATCAATACAATCTAAGCATAGAAGGTTTTAGTATAGTAGACGGGATAAATTTTCATCCTTTAAAGCTTGATTATGATGATAAAAATAAATCTTATAGCATTTATTATGAAACTCCTGATGAAAAAGTTCGCGATCTTACTGCAAAGATTAACGGTGGACAGCTTGGTGCTCAACTTGACTTACGCGGTAGAAACTATAGCAAAAGCGAAGGAAAATATGAAGATGGAATTATCCAAGGTTATATGGATTCTTTAGATACTTTTGCTAAGACCATGATCAATGAAACTAACAATCTTTATGCAAGTTCTGCGAAAAGTTCTGTTACTTCTGATTATCTATCTGGACTTAAGGGAGATATTCCTTTAGTCAATTACGACAGAACCATACAACCAGGAAGTTTTGATATAGTCATTTATGATGATAAAGGCGATAAAAAACTCACCAAAACCATCACCATAGATGTAAATACAACCATGAATGATATCATGCGTCAAATCAATGCTAATACAGATGATAATAACGATCACAATGCAAATAATGATGTTGATGATCATATCAATGCAAGTTTTAGCTACGATGCAAAAACTGGAGACGGTTTATTCCAAATCAATGCAAAATCAGGCTTTAAGGTAGCCATTGAAGATAAAGGCACAAATTTCGCAGGTGCGTTTAGCATAGGTGGTTTTTTCAGTGGAACTGATGCAAGTGACATGAAAGTAAAAGATTCTATCTTAAATGATCCAAGCACAGTAAGAGCAAGCTCAAATGGGGTTGATAGTGGCAATGACATGGCAAATAAAATCATCCAACTTCAATATGAAAAAGTTAATTTTTATAATGAAGATGGTACTATCGATAATCTTACTATGGAAGAATATTACCGCAAACTTACAGGTAAAATAGCCTCAGATGGTGAAAATAACAATGTTGTAAATTCAAGCAATGAAACTCTTTATAATTCTGTTTATAGCGAATACCAATCTAAAAGTGGCGTAAATACAAATGAAGAATTAGCCGCTCTTATACAATACCAATCAAGTTACGGTGCTGCAGCAAAAATCGTCTCAACTGTAGATCAAATGCTTGATACCTTACTAGGACTTAAATCTTAAGCTCTAGTAATATCAAGTGAAAAATTTTATCCATCTTAAAGCCAAGCTTGATTTTTTAGCCAATCAAAAAAACACCAATCATTCCCTTTTTGAAACTCCAGATCCTTTGCAAATTGCTAAAATTCACAATGATGAATTTACTGCCTTAATTTGTGCTTTATTTGCCTATGGAAATGCTAAAAATATAGTAAATTTTCTAAAAAAACTTGATTTTTCTTTATTAAACCTTCAAGAAAAACAAATAAAAAAAGAACTTAAAAATTTAAAATACCGCTTCCAAAATGAGAAAGATATACAAGAAATTTTTATCACTCTTTCAAGACTTAAAAATGAAATTTCACTCTACGAACTTTTTTATCAAGCCTATCAAAAAAGAGAAAATACCACAGATGCCATCTTAGCTTTTATGCAAAAAATCAAAACCTTAAATTCATATTCAAGTTATGGGTATGATTTTTTCTTTGGAAAAATTTGGCAAAACACCCCTACTTCACCTCTTAAACGCTATAATATGTATCTAAGATGGATGGTTAGAAAAGATGAACTTGATCTTGGACTTTTTACCAAAATTCACACCAAAGATCTTTTAATTCCACTTGATACACATACACATAAAATTTCCTTGACTTTAGGACTTCTAAAGCGTAAAATATATGATTATAAAAGTGTTTTAGAACTCACGCAAAATTTAAAAAAATTAGATGCAAATGATCCCATAAAATATGACTTTGCACTCTATCGTTTAGGGCAAAGTAAGGAAATTGACAAATTTAAGGAGTGAAAAATGGGCTTTGAGCACTTAGATACAATTTATTATTTCATACTTTTTTTTGTAGCTCTTTTTGCTGGTTTTATAGATTCTATTGTAGGTGGAGGAGGGCTTATTACTCTACCAGCACTCATAGCCTGTGGAATTCCTGCGCATTTATCCTTAGCAACAAACAAACTCCAAAGCGTCTTTGGTTCTTTTACGGCTACTTTAACTTATTTTAAATCCACCACTCTACCTCATCTTGCTTGGGGTGTTTTTTTTACAGCCTTAGGAGCAGCTATAGGAAGTTATAGCGTTCTTTTTGTAAAAGATGAGCAATTAAAGCTTATTATCTTAATCTTTTTAACTCTTACTTTCTTATATACAGCCTTGCGTCCTAACTTAGGCAAACACGAAAGCGAACCTAAAATAAAAAATATCAAAATTTTTCATTTAATTTGTGGCTTAACTTTAGGATTTTATGATGGATTTTTAGGGCCTGGAACGGGTTCATTTTGGATTTTTGCTTGTGTAATGCTACTAGGTTTTAATATGAGAAAAGCAAGCATTAATACTAAAATTTTAAATTTCACTAGTAATATCATTGCTCTTGCTATATTTTTATGGCAATACGAACTTTTATGGGCTGTAGGTTTGCTTATGGGTGTAGGACAAGTTTTAGGAGCTTATTTAGGCTCAAAACTTGTATTAAAAACTAATGGAAAGTTTATAAAAACTTTATTTTTAATCGTTGTAGGAGCTACTATCATTAAAGTAGCTTGGGATTATTTTAGTTAAAATTGACCCCTGAGCTAAGCTCCCACATAGGTAAGAATATACCTAAAGCCAAAAACAAAACTAAAAGCGCTACAAATAAAGTCATCATTGGTTCTAAAAAAACCAAAAATCTATCCATCAAATTTTCGCTTTTTTGTTGATAATATTTGGCAATTTCTTCACTTAATACTTCAAGTCTTCCACTTTTCATCGCAACACTAAGCATAGAAAATACCAAAGAATCAAAAATATCAATCTTTTTAAAAACCTGACTTAACTCAAGACCAGAATCTATAAAACTAAAAAGTTTTTTATACTGAAAAATTAAAAATTTATTTTCAAGCCCTATAATAGCTAAATCAAAAGCTTTAGATATTGAAATTCCATTTTTTAAAAGTAAAGAAAAAGCCATAAAAAAATAATAATTTTGATTATAAATAATCAAACGAGAAATCAAAGGTATTTTTAAAAATAAAAAATCGCAAGAAAAAGCAAAAGAATGAAAATTTTTATAAGCTAAAATAAGCATAACAATAAAAATAACAAACAAAAATATGCAAAAAATTCCATAGTCATCTAAAAAATTATAAATTTCTAACATTACATGCGTGATAAAAGGTAAACTCGCGCCTAAATTTTCAAATAAATCTTTAAAATTAGGCACTACAAAAAGCATTAAAAACAAAAATGCTCCGATAATACTTAAAAAAACCAAAGTAGGATATCTAAAAGCCTTTTTTAATTGTTTTTGAGTCTCTAAGCTTTTTTCTCGAAGTTTAGAAATTTGACTAAACACTTCACTGATTTTTCCTGTCTTTTCAGCCGTTTTAATCAAAGCTAGCTCCGCACGATTTAATCCAAAATTAGCATTTTCAAAAGCTTGATTTAAATTTTGGGCTAAAATTAAATTGTCTAATATTTTTTTCATAATCTTGCAAGAATGCATAAGATATAATTCTCTAATCGCTTCTTGAACACTTAATCCAACTTCACACAACAAAGCCAGCTCTTTAAAAAAGAGTATGAAATTTTCTTCCTTTAATCTCTGAAAATTAGATTTTTGAATTTCTTTTATATCAATGATTTTCCAATTCTTTGATAAGGCTTTTGCTTGTGCTATATTTAAATTTTCAGCTTTTATAGTTTTTGTATAATTTTGATTGTTTTTAAGAAATTCTACTTCATAAAATTTCATCTTACAACCCTTAAAAGCTCATCTATACTTGTAAGACCTTCTTTGGCTTTTTTTAAACCTTGTTCAAACATAGTTTGAAAACCATATTTTTTTGCAAGCTCCATTAAAATCGTTTTATCTTGATTTTCCCTAATTGCACAAGCTAAATCTTCATTGATCTCTAAGCACTCAGCGATTAATTCTCTGCCAAAAAATCCACTATGATGACAACGCTCACATCCTTTTGGTTCAAAAAAATCACCTTCAAATTCAATATAATGTTTTTTGCTTTTTTGCTTACACCAAGGACAAAGTTTTCTAACCAAACGCTGTGCTATAACAAGACTCAAAGCCGATGCTATCAAGTAACTTTTTGCTTGCATATCCAAAAGCCTATCAATGGTACTAAGAGCATCATTAGTATGCAAGGTGCTTAAAAGCAAATGACCTGTTAAAGAAGCTTTAAGTGCAATATCTAAACTTTCTTCATCGCGAATTTCTCCTATCATGATAATATCAGGATCTTGCCTTAAAATTGCTCTTAAAACACTATTAAACTCGACTCCAACTTTTGAATTGAGCAAAATTTGCTGCACTAAAGGAATTTTATACTCTATAGGATCTTCTGCGGAAATAATCTTTTTTTCAATACTTTTCAACTCGTTTAAACACGCGTATAAAGTTGTGCTTTTACCACTACCTGTAGGGCCGGTTAATAAAATCATTCCATTGGGACGATGTAAAATCTTTTTTAAAATTTCTAAATTTTTATCTCCAAGATTTAGTTTATACAAATCCAAAATTTCTTTATCATGTTTTAAAATTCTTATAACAACACTTTCGCCATAAATCAAAGGCAAACATGAAACACGAAAATCATATCTTTCATTTTCAAAATCTAATTCAAAACTTCCATCTT
Organism: Campylobacter sp. BCW_4338; assembly: GCF_001763255.1. Lineage (NCBI taxonomy): Bacteria > Pseudomonadati > Campylobacterota > Epsilonproteobacteria > Campylobacterales > Campylobacteraceae > Campylobacter > Campylobacter sp. BCW_4338. The sequence continues at coordinate 41,125 of NZ_MJYJ01000025.1, read as the reverse complement.
GTGTTTTTCTTGATTCAGCTAAATTCAAACAAGCTAAAAATTTGACATGAAAAACCAAAGCTTCATAAACATCCTTCTCAAAAATAGCAAATTCACGCAAAATTCCATCAACCCTAAACCTAATCAAAGCGTCATCATTCCTTGCTTCTATATGAATATCGCTCGCATGAAAAGATAAAATTTCATGTAATAAAAAATCAAAAATTTGACTGATGCAACTTTGATCATCTCTTTTTTGATTTTCTTGCCATTCAAGTCTAAGCTTAATGCTTAATCTTTTAATCTCCTCTTGAATGCGAATTTGATTTAAAATTTTAGCTATCTTTAATTCATCGGCAATTGCAGTGTCGATTTTTTCACAAATCATAAAAGTCTTAACTTGCTCTAAAAGCTCTAAAGAACAAGGTTTGGATCTAATAATCATAAAGCCGTCATTGTTTTTAATAAGCAGAAATTTAAATTTTAAAAGTAAAGAAAAAGGTATACCTTCATAAATAAAATCATTATCTTCATCTAAATCAACAAAATGTAAATTACAAAAATTTGCTAATTTTTTAAAAAAATCCCAAGAAGTGATATTAAATTTAGTGCAAATTTCATCAAGACTTATTTCATTATCAATATAAGCTTGAAAAATTTTATCCATTCTACTTTCCATCTAATTCCATTAAACCATAATAATTTATATAAGCATCTAAAGCACTTTGAGCTTCTTTTTCTTCGCCTAAAGCTCTTTTAGCCTGAGCAAAAATCAGCCAAGAATCTTGTTTTTGTTTGTCAAGTTCATTGGCTTTTAAAGCCCAAAATATTGTCTTTTGATAAGCTTTAATATCAAAATACTTCTTAGCTAAATTTAATGCCTTTTCATAGCTTGGATTTTGATAAAAAGATTTTTTTAAATCAGAAATATTTAAAATTTTAGAATCAATTTCTATCTTACTAATATGTGTATTTTCCTGCACCGCTTTAACTTCTTCTAGTTCTTTATATAACTTTTCCCTAGAAATCTTATTTTTTTCTTGTAAAATTTGCACTTGAAGAATCTTTTGCTCTAAATGTTTTTTATGTTCAATAGCTTGCAAATAAATATTTTTTTGCTTATTATATTTTTGCATTAGCATAAAAAAACAAAATGCTATCACTAAGATTAAAACAATTAAAAATAAATATTTTAAATATTTTTTAAGTAAAAAGTATTTATACCTAAGCTCAAGCTCTTTAATTCTTTCTTGCATATCTTACCTTAATAAGCCATTCTCTAAAGCACTAAGCTTTAAAATATACTCTTGACTTTTATTTTTATCAAAAAAACTATTTATCTCATAAAAACTTTTTAAAGTTTTATCAATATATCTTAAATTTCCTTGAGAAATTTTTTGTAAAAACTTAAGACATTTATTTGAAAAATTCATTCCGAATTTCAATTTAATATAATCATCAAGCTCTAAAAGACTAATATTTTTCAATTCAAAACAAGCACTTAAGCGACTTTTAAAATGCTCTTTTTTAAGTATATTCAACTTTTTATGAGAACTTAAAACAAAACTTATAGAATCACTATAAATCCTGATGCTTTCTAGCATTGCATAATCATACATTCCCACTTCATCAAGAATAATTAAACTCTGGCCTTGTGAAATCAAAAACTCAATTTTTTCTTTTAAGAAACTCTGATCTTTAAAATTTTCATTAATAAAATCAACATTATATTTTTTTGCCAATCTTTGCAACAATACACTTTTACCACTACCGCTTTTTCCCCATAAAAAAATAAAAGCTTTTTGGCTTTCTAAAATTTGATTGATTTGATGAAAAATTTCTTCTCTAAATGGAATAATTTTACTCATAATGCTTAAATCCTAGATCTTTAAGACTTGGAGCGTTTACACTATCTACTATACTTGGAGTGATAATAAAAACAATTTCAGTTGCTTTAGAATTTAAAACTTCTCCTTCAAACAAAGAACCTAGAATTGGAATTTTTGATAGAAAATTGATAGAATTTTTCTCATTAGATTTATCGTGAGAAATCAATCCACCTAAAATTAAAGTTTGATTATTCTCCACTTGCACAACACTAGAAAGCTTTTTTTGTATAGTATCAGGAGCAATAGTTCTTGGCTCTTTTTGTCGTTTATTATCTTCTGGATACTTAAAATCACTTAAGCTTGGATTAATTCTAAGCATTATTTTTCCATCATCAGAAATTTCAGGCAAGATATTGAGTAAAATGCCTACAAAAATAGAATAATTATTATAACTTTCACTAACAGTAGTCCCATTTTCAGTACCTTTAGAACTTTCTTTGACTTGATAATTTATAGTATCGCCTACAGAAATAATGGCTTGTTGGTTGTTTAAAGCCATAAGCTTTGGATTAGAAAGCACGCTAGTTTTTCCATTTTGAGAAAGAAAGTTAATAATAGAATCAAAATTTAAATTTGCCCTTAAACCCAAATTCTTAACAAAACCTTGCCCATTTTGAAACTGAATAAAAGAATTTTCATTATTTACTTGTGAATTTAAACCTATATTAAAATTTTGCCAATTAATCCCACTAGAATGGCTTTCATTTAAACTCACAGCAAGTATGCTAACATCGATAATAACTTGTTTTTTAAGACGATTTTCTAGTTTTTGCAAATAATTTTTCACACTTTTTAACTGAGAATTTGTTCCAGTTACTATAATAAGACCTGCATTGGGATTTATAATGGGAGTTTTAGCCTCATAATCTTCATGAGAATTTTTTAATAATACAATAATCTCTTTTTCTATATTTTGCCAAAAATCAAATTTTTCCATACTTTTAATCATATTGTCTTCTGCGTCATCAAAACTACCGCTATATTCACTTTGCCTTGGTTTAGCGTCTACAGACGCTTTAGTTATGCTTTGTCCTTCTCTGATAGAAGTGATATAACTTATCTTGAAAATCTTCGTATTAATGCCTGAAATTCTTAAAATTTTACCATCAAAATCATAGCTAAGATCATGCTCTTTGATAAAAAAATTAAAAATTTCGTCCAAACTCATTTGATGAATATTGACAGAGTTTTGCAATGTTTCTAATTTTTCTTTGGCAATTTTATCTTTAACAATAATACTAAAAGAACAATATTTTGCAAGCTCATCAAGACTTTCTTGTATGCTTAATTTTTCATTAATACTGATATCAAAAAGACGCTTTTGACAATCTAAAGCATAAAGATAATGGCAAAAAAGAATGTTAATTAATATTAATCTTATCATTTTTATTTATTTGGATTGCAATTTCTAAGTTATCATATTGGAATTTAATCTCTTTAGTATTTATTTCATATATTATAGCATCATCAATCATATCACCTTTTTTATACCATCGATCATAAATTTTTACTTTATCAAGCATAATTGCAGTAATTTTAATATGTCTTAATTTTTCAAAAGTAGGATTCACAAATGGGTTTTGAAGAGTATTAAAATTTATGCGATTTTCTTTATCTATAAGTTTAAAGTACTCTTCAAAATTATCTTGTGCAAACAAAGTGCTAAAACACAATGTAGCACTAAAAATATATTTTATCAGCTTTCAACCTCATTGCTATAATCAGCCATAGCGATACGCTTAAGCTGTCTATAGCGACGTTGAGCGTCTTTTTTATTGCGTTCAAAAAGCTCAGCAGCGTGTTCAGGATTTGCTTTTTTAAGTGAATTATAACGCACTTCATTCATCAAAAATTGCTCATATAAATCCCAATCAGGTTCTTTTCCTGTTAGAGTTAAAGGATTTTTTCCTTGCTCTTCTAAACGAGGATCAAAGGTATAAAGTGGCCAATAACCACATTTTGTAGCAAGCTCACCTTGCTCTCCTGAATAACCAAGCCCACCTTTAATACCATGAGCTATACAAGGAGAATAACAAATCACCAAAGATGGTCCATCATAGGCCTCAGCTGCAGTGATAGCTTTGATAAGATGAGTATAATTTGCCGTTGAATTTACTTGTGCTACAAAAATATAACCATAAGTCATAGCAATTTGACCTAGATCTTTTTTCTGTATAGGTTTGCCTGCTGCTGCAAACTGTGCTACAGCTCCTGTTCTAGAAGATTTTGAACTTTGACCGCCTGTATTAGAATAAACTTCTGTATCAAGCACTAAAATATTTACATTTTCTCCACTTGCTAAAACATGATCAAGTCCGCCATAGCCTATATCATAAGCCCAACCATCACCACCAAAAATCCAGTGAGATTTTTTACTTAAATACTGTTTAAGCTCTAATATATCTTGTACGGCTTTAATATTTTTATTTTGCTCTAAAATAGGGATCATTTTATCTTTAATTTCCACAGACATAGCACCATTGTCTTTATTTGCAATCCAATCTTTAAAAAGGGCTGATAAAGCATTTGGAACTTCTTGCATACTTTCATTCATGATATGTTCAATGCGGTGTCTTGTGTTTTCAGTTGCAATTTTCATACCCAAACCAAACTCAGCATTGTCTTCAAAAAGTGAATTTCCCCAAGCAGGACCGTGTCCATTTTTCACACTTTTTCTATAAGGAGTTGATGGAGCTGAACCCCCATAAATAGAACTACAACCTGTCGCATTAGCCACAATCATTCTTTCACCGAACAATCTTGTAATTAAAGTAATATAAGGAGTTTCCCCACATCCAGGACATGCCCCATGGAATTCAAATAAAGGTTGGGCAAATTGTGCTCCTTTTGTGGTTTCTTTATTTAAAATATCATCTTTATAAGTAATTTCTTTAAATAAATAATCCGCATTTTCTTGCTCACCAAAATCCATCTCTTCTTGAAGTGGTACCATAACCAAAGATTTTTCTTTAGTAGGACACTCATGAACACAAAGCTCACAGCCTGTACAATCAAGTGGAGAAACTTGGATTTTAAAGCTTAATTTTTCTCCTTTGGTTCCTTTAGCTTCTAAAGCATGATCTTTTACTCCACGAGGTGCATTTGCCATTTCTTCATCATTAATCAAAAATGGCCTGATAACAGCATGTGGACAAACTGAAGCGCATTGATTACATTGAATACAATTTGCCTCTATCCATCTTGGTACCATAACCCCAACACCGCGTTTTTCGTATTCGGTTGTGCCGTGTTCAAAACTTCCATCTTCATAACCTAAAAAAGCTGAAACAGGTAAATCATCACCCTTAGCTGCGTTCATAGGTTTTACGATTTTTTCAACAAATTCAGTGCCTTTATAGGCATTGGTTTGTTCTTTTTCTTTAAGCTCTAAATTTTTCCAATTTGGATCCACTTCAACTTTTACAAGTCCATCAGCCCCCACATCAATAGCTTTGTAATTCATTTCTACAATAGCATCGCCTTTTTTACTATAAGATTTATACGCAAGCTCTTTCATGTATTTTTGTGCGTCTTCATAAGGAATGATTTTTGCAAGTTTGAAAAAGGCTGATTGCATAATGGTATTTGTACGATTTCCCAAACCTATATCACGAGCTAGTTTGGTTGCATTGATGATATAAAAATTTACTTCTTTTTCAGCTAAAGTTTTCTTTACTGCATCTGGAAGTTGTCTTATGGTTTCTTCAGCATTCCAAATACTATTTAAAAGGAAAGTTCCTCCTTTGCGAATTCCTGCTAAAACATCATAAATTTCCAAATAAGCCGCTACCGAACAAGCGATAAAATGCGGAGTTGAAACAAGATAAGTTGAACGGATAGGTTTTTTAGAAAATCTTAAATGGCTTCTTGTATAACCCCCTGATTTTTTAGAATCATAAGCAAAATAAGCTTGAGCGTAAAAATCCGTTTTATCTCCGATGATTTTAATCGAGTTTTTATTTGCGCCCACAGTTCCATCAGCACCAAGTCCGTAAAATAAACATTCGATCGTACTTTCATCTCCAAGTGAAATTTTCTCTCCAGTACTCAGTGAAGTATGAGTTACATCATCAACTATACCTACAGTAAAGCCATCTTTTGGATTATCAAGTTTAAGATTTTCAAATACTGCTATCATTTGAGCAGGATCAACATCCTTTGAAGAAAGTCCGTATCTTCCACCCACTATAACAGGAGCATTTTCTCTTCCATAGAAAGCTGATTTTACATCAAGATAAAGTGGTTCTCCAAGACTTCCTGGTTCTTTGGTTCTATCTAAAACCGCGATTTTTTTTACTGATTTTGGCATAACATCAAAGAAATATTTTAAACTAAATGGGCGATAAAGATAAACTTTTAAAATCCCTACCTTTTCACCCTTGGCATTAAGATAGTCCACCACTTCTTCAAGTGCTTGAGTTACAGAACCCATAGCAACAATCACACGCTCTGGCTCTTTGTGACCATAATAAGTAAATGGTTTGTATTCTCTACCTGTAATTTTTGAAATTTCTTGCATATATTCATTAACAACATCAGGTAAAGCATCATAAAAACGATTGCTTACTTCTCTAGTTTGAAAATAAATATCATCATTTTGTGCTGTTCCGCGTGTTTTTGGATTTTCTGGATTTAAAGCATTATTTCTAAATTCAAGCAAAGCTTCTCTATCTAATAATCTATCAAAATGTGCATAATCCATTACTTCAACTTTTTGAATTTCATGGCTTGTTCTAAAACCATCAAAAAAATGCAAAAATGGCACTCTTCCCTTAATTGCAGCTAAATGTGCTATACCAGCTAAGTCCATGGTTTCTTGCACGGAATGCGAACAAAGCATAGCAAAACCAATTTGTCTTGCCGCATAAATATCTTGATGATCACCAAAGATAGACAAAGCTTGAGCAGCCAAAGAACGCGCTGCTACATGGATTACACAGGGGAGTAATTGACCTGCTATTTTATACATATTTGGAATTTTAAGGAGTAATCCTTGAGAAGCTGTATAAGTTGTAGTCAAAGCCCCAGCCTGTAAAGATCCATGCACACTACCTGCAGCACCTGCTTCACTTTGCATTTCTACGATTTTTACAGGAACTCCAAAAAGATTTTTTTTACCTGCAGCTGCCCACATATCGGTGTAATCAGCCATAGGAGAACTAGGTGTAATAGGATAAATTCCAGCAACTTCAGTAAAAGCATACGCAGCGTATGCAGCAGCCTCATTTCCGTCCATAGTTTTCATAATTTTACCCATTGAGACCTTCCTTTATATTGATAATTTTTATAATTTTTTAGCTATCAATTTACTATAAATTCTCTTAAAAGGCGTTTAACGAAAACTTGAAATTAGTTTAATCTAGCTATATAATTAACAGCCTCATATGCATTTAAAAATACCATAGAATGAGCTTTTAATTCATTTTCATTGCCATAGCCACAAGTTAAGGCCAAAGGAGTGATATTAGCAGAAATTGCAGCTTGAATATCTAGTATTGTATCGCCTATCATATAGGCATTTTCTTGAGTTTTATTGAGTCTTTTTAAAGCTAAAATTATAGGTTCAGAACTTGGCTTTGGATTTGTGACATCTTCAAGAGTAATTAAAGTTTTAAAGAATTTTTTAACTCCCAAATAATCAAGTAAAATCGGAGTAAATTTACCTCCTTTTGTTGTAACTATGCCAAGATCTGCAATTTTGCTTCCAAGTTCTAATGCTTCTTTTACTTTAGGCAAAAGAGTGGTTTGTTCTAAATAAATTTGTGCATAAATTTCACGATAAGCTAATACAAATTCTTTACTTAAATTTACTTTATCTGGATAAAGCATTCTAAACATTTGCTCTAAAGGATAACCTATGAGATTTTTGATTTCTTCATTATTTTTAGAAGTTAATCCAAGGGCTTTAAAAGCTCCTTGGAAAGAATTTAAAATAGCATCAGTAGAATCAATTAAAGTGCCATCTAAATCAAATAAAATAGTTTTATTCATTATCTTAAAATAAATTTAGCATCCACTCTTCTATTATCCGCTCTACCTTCTTTAGTGTCATTGCTTGAGCGAGGATTATCTTGACCATAACCTACTGTTTTGATGCGACTTTTTTCTACACCATATTTTTCAAGTTCATTAGCAACACTTTTAGCACGTCTTTCAGAAAGTTTTTGATTATAAGCTCTTGAACCGATATTATCTGTATGTCCTTCAAGAATAGTATCATATCTTTCATTTTCATCTAAAACTTTTGCAATTTCTTTGATTTTTTCTTGAAAGGTTGGATTTATAGTAGTTTTATCAAAACCAAAATGACCTTCCAAAGAAATAGTTTTTTCGCAACCATTTTCATCTAACAAAGCACCTTCTCTTGGTTCAACAGGACATTTTGCTTGTGGAGCTGGACGAGTATCAGCAACTTCTTCCACAGCTTTTTCCTTTTTGCCACCAAAACCAAAACTAATACCTAAAGTTGAAACCCAATTATGGTTTGCATGATTGAAATTAATTTGATCTCTAGTTTCAAGTCTTAAAGCCAAAGAATCACTAAGACGGAATTTTACACCCGCGCCATAATGTCCAAATCCACCGCTTTTATTATCATAAGCAGCATTTGAAAAATCCTCATATCCTCCACCTGCTAAACCATAGAAATAAAATTTCTCACCTACATCAATACCTTTAATAGCACTCAAATAAGTTCTTGTAATATCTGTAGTTTTATTTGTATTTGTATATTTAACATCAGAATAATGCTCTAACCCAAATTCTAATTGATCAAGCCAAAAATCGTCAAAATGATAACCAAGTCTAATCCCTGGTGCATAACGATTATCCATATCTAAATTACCCTCAAAGTAATTATAGTTTAAAGTTGGAGTGATTTCAAATTTTACATTGTTATCAGCACCAAATAAAACACTTGCCAAACCTAAACATAAGAATATTTTTTTCATAGAAAAAACCTTTCATTGTGTTATAAAATAAAAATTTAAATTTCGCAATTATAACATAAATGATAGAAAAAAGGATGAGTTTTATAAAAAATTGTAGAAAGGTGGGAAAATCCCACCAAAAATATTAACGTTTAGAGAATTGTGGGCTTCTTCTTGCTTTGCGGCGTCCATATTTTTTACGCTCAACAGTTCTACTATCTCTAGTAAGAAGTCCTTTAGGTTTTAATAAAGCTCTAAAATCAGCATCCATAGCTGCTAAAGCTCTTGAAATTCCATGTCTTAAAGCTTCAGCTTGAGCACTATAGCCCCCGCCTAAAGTAGTTGCTTTAATATCCATTGAAGTTTCTTGTTTAGTCACAAGTAAAGGTTGAACCACTTTAAGCTTAATCGCCTCGTGTCCACCAAGCCAAGTGTTTAAATCAACACCATTAACACTAATTTTACCACTACCTGGTTTTACCCATACCTTTGCGATAGCAGTTTTTCTCTTACCTGTTGCGTATGTTGTTGCCATGATTATTTTCCTTCTTTAGCAATTTGCGCAGTGTGTGGGTGCTCACTACCCGCATAGATTTTTAATTTTTTAAGCATAGCTCTGCCCAAATTTGTTTTAGGAAGCATACCTCTAACTGCTAATTTATATAATTTTGCAGGATTTTTTTCAAGTAAATCACCAAATTTTTCGCTTTTTACACTTCCAAAATATCCTGAATGTCTATGATAAAGCTTATCTTCTGCTTTATTAGCACCTGTAAATACAGCTTTTGAAGCATTGATGATAATTACATAATCACCACAATCAACATTTGGAGTAAAGCAAGGCTTGTTTTTGCCTCTCAAAATTGTTGCTACTTCAGTTAAAAGACGGCCAAAGCGTTTGCCTTCTGCGTCTAAAACAATCCATTCTCGTTTTACTTCGTTTGGCTTTGTTATCTTTGTCATAATTTTTACCTTTGCCAAAAATTTAAAATGTGATTGTATAAAAAATAATATTAATTTTTACTTAATTTAAGTAAAAATAAAGTTTATATTTCCAAAATTTGAATTTCATTTTCCAAACAATAAACTATAAAAGCACGCACTTTATCTTTTTTTAAAATTTCACTAATGGCAATCTTATAAGTTCTTACTTGCTCTTTATGTTTATCTTGCATAGCAAGACCTGTTTTATAATCAATTATGAAAGCTTCTTCATCTTTTAGAGCAAGCAAGTCTAATTGTTTAATTTCTCCATTAAAACTCAAAGCTTGCTCTTTTAAAAGCTTTCCATCGCTAATTAAATTTTGAAATTGAGTATTTTTCAGCAAAATTTCAATTCTTTTAAAAAGCTTTTCAAAATCACTCTCATCTAAAAAATGCCTAAATTTGCTCTTGCATCTTTGAGTAAGTATTTGAAAATTTTCACTCTTAGGGAGTTTTAAATTTTGCATAAAAAAATGAAAAGCATTTCCAAAATATAGCTCTTTACTATCAAGCTTTTCTTCACTTTGAACTTCTTGTGGGCTAATTTTTTCAAATTTTTGTAAAGCTTGAATACTTTCTTTTTTAACACTTAAAATTTGCTCTTTGCTTTCTAAAAAACCTCTCTCTTGAGAATGTATATTTAAAAATCCCCCCTTAAAATAACTTGGATAATTTCCATTTACACTTTCTTCGTTTCTTTTTATGATAATCAAACTTTCCTTAGCTCTTGTAAAAGCCACATAAAGTTTATTAATATCATCTTCATAATTTGCTCTTGTAATATTTTCTTTAAAAAGGGTATAAATAGGCTCTTTAGTAAGCTCTCGAATTTTATCTTTAATATGGAGCTGCCAACCTTGATTGATATCATATTCAAGCATGATATCTTCATTGTTTGAATTGTTTTTAGATAAACTATCTAGCAAAATCACATGATCAAATTCCAAACCCTTAGATTTATGCACACTCATAATACTAATACCCATATTTTGTTCGCTTACTATTTTCAAAGTACAAGGCTCAAATAAAAGCTTTAAAAAATTTTCCTTAGTTTTAGCATATTCGATAAATTGCATTAAAGCGATATCATTTAAATCAAGTTTTAATTCTTTTATTAAAAAAAGTATATTTTCCATAGCATTTTTTGAAAAATCAAGGGTGATTTTTCTCGGCTCAAAACCTAAAAGTTCTTTTAAAAATACCAAGTAAAACTCATCACCAAAAATACAATATTTAGCATATTCCAAAACAAGTCTTACGCTTGCTTTATTTTCAAGTAAAACATTGCTTTGAGTAAACGCAGGAATTTTTTGCTCTCTTAAAAAATCCAAAACCATATCTGCATCGCTATTTTTCCAACACAAAATACAAATATCATCATAAGAAATATTTTTAGATCTTAAAAAATTAATTTGCTCAAATAAAGTTTCTAAAGTCTTTTCCTTGATTTCTTGGGCTTGGTTTTTAACCTTTTGTTCTTTAGATTCCACAATACGCACAAAACCACCTTTTTTACTTTCTAAGGCAAATTGCTCTTTATAATCTTTGATTTTTTCTTTAAAAGTTTCATTAACAAAATCAACCAAAAGCTCTTTAGAACGATAATTAGTATTTAAACTATCACTTTTAATTTGACTAAATTCTTGTTTTAACAAATCAAATAATTCTTTTTTTCCTTTACGAAAGCGATAAATACTTTGTTTTTTATCTCCTACGTAAAAAAAAGTGCGATTTTTCTTAACTCCTTCTCCTGAAACAAGCTCAGCGATCAAAGGGCGTAAAATTTGATATTGAATCACGCTTGTATCTTGAAATTCATCAATAAGCAAATGCGAAATAAAACCATCTAAACGAAAATAAATCATATCCTTAAATTCACTGGTTATTAGCTCATAAACTTTTTTACTCACATCTTGGAAATTTAAGGTATTTTTATCTTTATGAAATATATTTTTAGCTTCACTATAATGATTTAAAAGATTCATTAAATTAGCAATTTTATAATTTTCAAGCTCTATAGCATAAGTATTTAAAGCATTTATAAGCTCCATTCTTTTTGTACTAAAATGCAAGTTAGTGCTTTCTAAATCTTGTAAATATTTTGTACTTTCAAATTTTGTCATAAAGCTTGATTGTATAAACACGGATAAATCTAAAACTTCGCTTTTAAAATTGTCACACAAATTTTTATAATTTTTTACATGAGTAAGACCCAAACAATAACTTCTTAACTCACTATAGGCTTTATTGATATAAGCTTTAGATGGATTTGGAATTTTAGGAAGATTTTGAAAATAAGCATTCTCATAAAATTTTTCAAGCTCGTTAAAAAAATTTTCTTTCTCATCAACTAAATTAATATAATAAGCCAAATCTTTTAATTCATCTTTTTTAAGAAGTTTTAAAAAAATCTCTCTTACATCAAGCTTCTCTTCACTCATTGTAAAATCACTACTTAAGCCCAAATTTAAAGCAAAAACACGCAAAATTTTTCCGAAAAAAGCATCAAAAGTGCTGATTTTTAACTCTGTTCTTAAAAATTCTTCTTTTTTAGCATCTCTTAAAGAAATAAGCTCTTCTTTATCTTTACCTAAAAGCTTGCAAAGTTCATTGCATTCACTGGTTTTATTTTCTTTTTCTAAGTTTAAAAAAGTCTCAATAATTCTTTTTTGCATTTCATTAGCAGCTTTTTTGGTAAAAGTCAAAGCTAAAATTTCATTAATCCTAACTCCTTTTAAAATAAGTGCTACAAAACGCACACTCAGGGCAAAGGTTTTTCCGCTTCCCGCACTCGCTTCTAATGCCAAAAAAGGCTCAAATTGACTCATTTTAATTCCTTTTTATAAATGAGTTTATAAGGACAATACTCATCTTGTTCATTTTCAAACTCTATTTCTTCCTTGCTCATAAGAACCAAATCTTTAAGTCTTTCTCTCAGCTCATCTAAACTTTTAGCTTTTTGGTGCAATATTTGCATACTATTTAAATCATAAAAACCTACGCTTGCATTTTCATCATATAAGGCTTGGTAAAAAGCAAGTTGATAAGAATTACTTGGTACTTTTCCACTTTTATAATCAATGATCAAATTACCTTCTTTTGAACTATCGATACGATCTATAGTGCCCTTAAGTTTTATACTATCTGCTCCAAGCTTTAAAATATTGTTTAACTCAAGCTCTGTATGTGCGACATAAAAGCCTTTTGAAAAATGCTCTTTTTCGTTTTTAGCAAATTGTATAAATTTTAATTTAAATACTTCAAGATCAAGTTCACTGATATTGTATTTTTGATATTCTTTATCCAATAAATTTGTAAAAACTTTTATATCAAAATCATTATTTGCATAATTTTTATAATAAATTTCAAGCATTTTATGGATGAAATTTCCTTGATTTTTCGCTTTGCTTTCCTCGCTTAAAACCCTAGGTTCTGCTAAATTTAAAATATAACGATAATAATAAGTTCTTTTTTGATTTTCCAATAAATTAAAACGACTAAAAGAAAGTGGAAACTCGAAAGGATTATGCCTTAAAATAGGAGCTTTTATAGGAGTTAGATTAGGTTTTATACCTTCATAGTCTAATTTTAAAGCATTAAGATAAGCTTTTTGGTGGATATGAGTTTCATAAAAAAAGTCAAAATCAAGTTCATCTAAAAAACGTGATTTGCTTTTTTCTTCATTTTCCACAAAGCAAATACTTACTTCTAAAGCATTCTTCATCAAGCTTTCATAATAAAATCTTTGTAAATTTTCTCTTCTATCATAGCTAATCAATCCTGCTTTTTTACGCACTTCATTGTTTAAAAAAAGTTCATTAACACTTCTTTTGGGAATAAATTCTTCATTAAAATCAACCAAAATCACCCCATCAAAACAAAGCCCACGACTTTCTAAAAGTCCCATTACCGTAACCTTACCTCCACCTACATCACTAAGGGAAAGTTGTGAAATTTGCATGAAAAAAAGATGGATCAACTCTTTAAGAGTTAAAGACTGATTTTTTAATAAATCTTTAATAAAATAAAGTTCTTTTCGTATCAAATAAATAAGTTCTTGCTTTTCATTTTCTAAAAATAAAGCAAGTAATTTTTCAAAATATTCAAAATCACATTTCTCATCAAAATACTTTTTAAACTCTATAAAATCAAGCTTTAAAGAATGTAAAAGTGTATTGTGATAATCAAAAATCATCTGCGTGTCTTCAAAATAATCCTCTTGATTTTTATAAACAAAAGAAGCACTACTAGCACTTTCATAAAGTGCTTGAAATTTTTGATAAAATAAACTTTCTTTAATACTAATCCCACTTGCAAAATTAAGCATATTGTCTTTATCAAAAAGTCTTAAAAACTCACAAAAACTTTCATCTGGAGTTATAACTACAATATTTTCAGACTCTAAACCTTTGCGTACAAAATGTGAAATTTCATCCATAACAAAAGCGCATTGTAAAGCCCTTAATTCAAAAGATTTGAGTTTAATTTTTGAATTTTTTGTTTTAAAAATTTCTTCTTTTAAAATCTCTTGTTTTGAAAGATTGATTTCATAATGAGTGTTTATTTTTAAATCAAATATTTTTAAAAAATCAAGTTTTGAAAGATATTCAAGATTAAATTTACTTGTTTTAAAACTTAAAACCACTTCTTTAATCTGAGAAATTTCACTTAATAAATTTTCTTCAAATTTACTCAAAAAACCTTGCAAATCATAAACTATAGCTTCATACTCATCTAAAAAATCTTTATTAAGAGTGTAATTTTTAGGTAAAGAAAGATCATCATAAAAAGAATTTTTTTCAAGTAAAGCAAGATAATTTTTATATACCTCATCTAAAATTTCTAAATGTTCATTATAGGTGGCATAATAATCATTGTTTTTAAGATCTTCTATGCTTTTTTTTTCTAAACTAAGTTCTTTAAAAAAAGAAAAAAGATATTCGTTATTTTTCAAAAAAGCAAAAAATTCTACCGAAATTCCTAGTTTTTTTTCTAAATCCTTACTTTTTAGACAAGCTTCTTGCATTAAAAGCAAACTTTCATAAGAACTTGCCTTATGAAAATTACTCAAACAAACTTTATCTAAAAATTCACCTATATGAATAGCACTATCTAATAAGGCATTTTGCTGTTTTTTGTGGTTATAATACTCTCTAATTTGTCTTGAAGAACTAAAAATTCTTAATTTCATTGAGCATTTAATTCGTAGCTAAAAAAACCCACTGTTTCTTGATTTGCATAAAACTTTAGCTTAAGCTCCCATCTACCTTTATCTAGTTTAGGTAAAGCGATACTTAAAATTCCATTTTTAACTTGTCCTTCTAACTTTTGATCAAAATTTTTAGTGAATGGTCTTGTAAGAAGAACTTGAACTTTTAAATCATCAGAATTTATATTTTGTAATGCAGAAATTTTAAAATTTGCAACATAGGAATTTTGATCCACTTCATAACTAGGAATTTTTCTTTTACCTATAAAAGTGATTTTATCATTTTGAAAATTTACTTTAAAAAATTTATCAAAATTTACTTGTTGTTTTTGTATTTGATTGTAATTATTTTCAACATTTTGATAAGAGTCAAAATAAAAATCATCCTCATATACAGGATGGTGACTTGCTATAAAAATCGTTACAATACAAGCAATAATTATAGCCAAAAGTGAAAGCAAAATACCATAAGGCCAAAAACTTCTTTTAGTTTCTAACATTTTTTTTCCTCTTTATTCTTCTTTGTGCATAGTATAACAATGCAAAGCAAATAAATCCATAGATAAGTATTCTTAAGATATTGATAGTATCACGATTTGCATTACCTATAGAATGTTCTAATTGTAATCCCAAGGATTTTGCCACACGATCTACAATATCTGCATAACCATTAAGTATAGCAGCATTATAAATATCACCTTTATTTGTAGCTAATATCGGCAAAATAGATCCTGTTCCAGGATAAGGACTAAGCACAGATTCTTTATCAATCAAAGCTAAAGCACCTTTTGAGCCCACTATATCAACTTTGTGAGAATTTTTTGACAAAAGAAGCAATATATAAGATTGAGGAAGTTCTTTTTGTTTATTTAATAAAGTTTCAATTTCAGTTTCATCACCAACCATAACGCCGATAAAAATATTACTTTTTTGGTAAAGCTCTTTTCCTATAAGATTAATTTCATTACTTACTTTTTGACTTAAAATATTTTCATTAAAAAGTACAGCATCAAGAGCAAAAACCCTAGAAGGCAATAAAACAAAGAAAAAGATGGCTAAAAAAAAGCCATCTTGTAATATTTTTTTCATCCTATATGAAGATGATTTACAGTTAAAACCGACCAAGCGGTAATTGCAGCAGCAACAACTAAACCAATAACAATTAAATATTCCAAAGCCTTACTCATTGTGCTTCCTTTATACTTCTATGATCTTGTTCTTTTGAACCAAACATCTTTACACTTTGTGCATCTTTAAGACTATATGGCTTTTGCATCACTTCTTGCTGAGCTTTAAGACCCCAAATAGTTAAAACTACTAAGATAGCAAGTAATAAAACCGTAGCAATTAACATACCTGTAACACCTGAAAGAGAAAACACGCATCTATTATTATTTTCCATCATTCACCCCTTGAAAGAGAAATTACATACTCGCCAACAGCTTCTTTTTGAATATCATTAAGTGTTGGAAAACTCGGCATTGTTCCTATAAAACCAGCCTTACCACTATGTAAAACATCTACTACAAAAGCTGCAGAACCGTATTTTGTAAGATCTGGGAACATTCCATCTTGACCTTTTCCATCTTCTCCATGGCATGCTGCACAAGTTGCATAAGCTTCTTTACCTTTTGCTACTAAATTTTCATTTGCAGTTTTCTTAATAGCTGAAAGATCTTTTGCTACATAAGCAGCAATAGCAGGAATATCTTCTTCTGCCACACCTAAATCAGCAGCACCAAGCATTTCTCCACCTGGAAAATTCATACCTTTTGAACCATGTTTAATTACATTGATTATACCTTCTTCACTACCCCAAATATTTAAATTTTGAGCTTTACCATTGATACCATCGCCTGTAATTCCATGACAAGCTGAACACTGAACTAAAAAGATATTTTGACCCATTGCTATTTTATCTTCAGGAGATAAATTTTTAAATTTTTCTTCAAATTTTGTATTATGAGTTACTACTTCTTCATTGTATTGACCTATACTTGAAAAAGAATTTAAAGGATATCCCCATAGAAAATACCAAATAGCCCAAACAATAGTCAGGAAAAATACCACAGCCCAACCAGTAGGAACAGCATTTTTATACTCTCCTATTCCATCCCAACTATGTTCACTAAGCTCTGACTCGCCTTTTTTTTCTTTCATCTGCTTAAACATTCTACTCACAATAACTAGTGTGATTAAAATGATAAGAATAGCTCCAATTAAAGATAAGAGATTAACATTATCTTCTAAATTTAACCATTGCATTAAGCACTCCTTTTACTTTCTAATACACTATCATCAATATCATCTTTTAAGGCAAGGTTTGCATAATTTTCATAATTTCTCTCGCCTTTTTTTTCTGTTCTATATAAATGATACCAATACGCATATAATACTATTGACAAAAACATAACGAGTGCAAAAAAACCATAACCTTGGAAAATCTCCCACTCATGTTTTTGGACTGTTGCTAAATCAAATGTGATTAAATTTTTAATCACATCAAAAACTATTGATAAATGTTCCATCATTTTACTTTAAGCTATTTAAATAAGCGATCAAAGCAACTATTTCTTTGATTTCACCTTTAGCAAAAGCATCTTTTACTTCTTGATTTTTCATTTGATCAACTATAGCCTGAGCTTCAGCTTTTACTTCAGCTTGTGCATCCTCCCAAGAACCAAGTTTTGTTCCATTTTCTGTATCATAAGGAACATTGAAAACTTTTTTCACAGTTAAAGCCTCAGCATAAGCAGTTTCAATATCTGCATTATTTTTAAACATATGCTTATATGAAGGCATAATAGAATCTGGAACAACAGAAGTAGGATCCCACATATGATTTTCATGCCAATCAACTGTTCTATAATTTCCTACACGAGCAAGATCAGGTCCTGTTCTTTTTGAGCCCCAAAGAAAAGGTCTATCATAAGCAAATTCACCACTTACAGAATACATACCATAACGATCTGTTTCTGATTTAAATGGACGAATAAGCTGTGAATGACAAGCATTACAACTATCTTTAATATATACTGCACGCCCTGCAAGTTGTAAAACTGTATAAGGTTTTTTACCTTCAATTGGTCTTGCATTTTCTGCAAAATTTGGTAAAACTTCAACTATGCCTGCATAAGCAATCACTACAAAAACAGCTACAGCAAAAAAGAATGGATTTTTTTCTAACCAACTAAACATATTTTCTCCTTTTTATGCTGCCATAGGCGAAGCGCTTTTTGGTTCTTTATCAAGCACTCTTCCACAAGCAATTGTTTTGTAAATATTATAAGTAAACATAAAGAAACCGATAAGATACAACAATCCACCAATCGCTCTAATCCAATAATAAGGAACAATAGCCACAACAGTATCAATAAAGCTATAAAGCAAGTTACCATACTCATCTGTCGCTCTCCACATCATACCTTGAGTAATACCCGCAATCCACATTGAAGCAAAATAAAGAACTATACCTGTGGTTTGGATCCAAAATTGAGCTTCCATTAAAGATTTGCTATAAAGCTCTCTTTTGAAAACTCTAGGAGTCATATGATAAAGCGCAGCCATAGTCATAAATCCTACCCAACCTAATGTTCCATCATGAACATGTCCTGGAATCCAATCTGTAAAGTGTGCTAAAGCATTAACAGACTTAATTGAAAGAATTGGCCCTTCAAGTGTTGAGAACATATAGAAAGTTGATGCCAAAATCATAAATTTAATCAATGGACTCTCGCGAAGCTGGCTCCACTCACCTTTCATAGTAAGTAAGATATTAATCGCTGAACCCCAAGAAGGTAAAATCAATACTATAGAGAAAACCGAACCCATAGTTTGCATCCAATCAGGTACAGTTGAATAAATCAAATGGTGACCACCTGCCCAAAGATAAACAAACATTAAGCCCCAAAATGCAAATAAAGAGAGTTTATAAGAGAAAATCGGCTGACCACTTTCTTTTGGCAAGAAGTAATAAATTTGAGCAATAATACCCACAGTAAATACAAATGCCACAGCATTATGTCCATACCACCATTGTACTAAAGCATCATTTGTTCCTGCATACATTGATACACTATGCCACCATTTACCCATTCCAGTAACAAAATAAGTTGGTACTTCCATGTTGTTAAAAAGATAAAGCATAGCTATACCTAAAAATGTAGCTATATAATACCATAAAGAAATATAAAGAGTTTTTTCACGGCGAATTCCAATAAGTCCAAAAATACTTACACCCCATAAAACCCAAACAAGAACAACAAGAATATCTAAAGGCCACTCAAGCTCTGCATATTCTTTAGATGTAGTCACACCCATAAACAAAGATATAACAGCTAAAACCATAGTAAGCACATAAAGCCAAAAATGAAGCTTACCAACAGCCATTAAAAATCTTGACTCAGCCATACTTACCTTAAGAACACGCTGACCTATATAATACCAAGTTGCCCAAATCCCTGAAAGCATAAAACCAAAAATCACACCTGAAGTATGAAGTGGTCTAAGTCTTGAAAAAGTAGCATATTCTCCTGCTAAATAATTTAAGTTAGGATATGCCATTTGAAAAGCTATAAGAGTTCCTATAGCCATACCAACAATGCCAAACAATACGGTTGTAAACATAAAATATCTTGCAACCGTATAGTCGTAATTTAATACATTACCTGGATGCATCGACTTTCTCCTTAAAATTTTTGATAATAAGAGAATATTATAGAATATTAATTATACATTTTTTCTTAAAAATGATAATTTTGTTAATCATTTGTTATGCTTTATATTTTAAGGCTAAATCAGTCTTATTTATTGATATTTATCTTATAACCTAAACTTGGCACATTTTTTATAAAATCTTCACCCACTTTATCTCTTACTCTTTTAATAAAAGTTCTAACAGCAGTATCACTCACATGTTCACCTATCCAAACATTTTTCTTTATATCTTCATGCAAAACCAAAGCCCCAGGTTGCTTTAAAAGCAAAGAAATAAAAGCTAATTCTTTTTTAGTTAAAACAATTTCTTCACCATTGTAAATCAAAGTTCTTTTAGTTTTGTTAAATTGATATTCTTCAGAAATTTTTACAAGCATATTTGCTTCAATTTTTTCGCCTATTAGATAATCTAAAACTTTAAACAACTCTTCTATATCAACAGGTTTGATCAAATATTTATCTATACCAATATCAATAGAACGCAAAAGTCTCTCTTTCTCTGAATACGCACTAAGAACAACAATTGGGACATCATCTGAAATTTCCTTAATCTCTCTTGCCATATCAAGCCCATCCATAATAGGCATAGCAATATCTGTGATAACTAAATCCGGCTTAAATTTTTTAAATTTTTTAAGCCCCTCATCTCCATTTTGAGCTCCGATTACTTTACTAAAGCGTTCGCTTAATACATTAATCAATGATTCTCTAGTCTTAATTTCATCTTCAACTACTAATATTATCAATTCTTTACATTCTTGTGACATTTCTACTCTACCCTCTCTTTTAGTTTTAAAAATACCTCAAAACAAGCCCCATCTTTTCCATTCTTAACTTTTATTTTTCCTTGGAAACTTTCAATAATTTGTCTACTTATATAAAGTCCTACTCCTATACCCTGACTGGGATGTTTTGTTGTAAAATAAGGTTGAAAAATTTTATCTAAATTTTCTTTATCAATCCCACCAGCATTATCTTTTATTGTAATTTTCAGATAGTTTTTTCCAAATTTTGAAAAATTTATTGTTATGATTTTCCTTTTTTTGTTTTTAAATGCCTCTATTGAATTTAAAATCAAATTAAGAAAAACTCTTATTAAACCATTCTCATACGCCAAAACTTCATAATCACTTTTCGAAACAATATTAATATTTACATGATTTTTTTCTATAGTTTCAAAAGCAATTTCTAAGGCTTTATTTAAAGTCTCTTTTATAAATACACACTGCTCTACTCCTTTGTTAAACAAAGTTCTAAACACATCAATTGTTTCTGACATATTTTTAATCATATCTTTTGATTGTGAATAAATTTCAGCAAATCCTTTTTCATCTTTAAGATTTTGCTTCATTTGAAACATGGCAATACCAAGCTCATTTAACGGTTGTCTCCATTGATGTGCTATATCACTAATCATTTGTTCTAATGAAGATTTCAAAATCTCTTCATATGCTATTTTAATATCTTTTTCATTTTTTTCCAAGGCAATTTTCATTTTTTTCTCAAATTTTTTACCTAACTGTATAAATTCTTGTTGGTGATTTTTAACTGTATTTTCAAGATTAATACTTAATTCTCTTAATTTAGCGTGATTTAGAGCAAGCTCTTCATTAAGCTTAAAAGAATTACTGACATCATGAGAAAGCGCTACTATTTCTATTAATTCATTATTTTTATCCAATATGGGGATTAACAAAGTTTCAAGATAGAAGGTTTTGCCTAATTTATCAATATTTTTAAAAATAACCTGATAAGGCTTTTTATATGAAAGATCTTTTAAAAGCTTCTCAACATAACATTCATCAACATCTGGATGTTTAAATATTGAATGTTTTTTTCCTATAAGCTCTTTTTTGCTATATCCACTTATTTGACAAAGCTTATCACTGACAAAAATTAAATTTCCTTGCACATCAGCTCTTGAAAAAATTGTATTTTTTTCCAGAGCTTTAAAAAACTGATCTTTAAAAAAATCTTTCATTGAAAAGCCTTAAAACCTATATAGGCAAGATTTATACCGTAACAAACAATAATGCCATACGATAAATAATTAAACAAATTTTTCAAAAAATCACTAAAAAATTGTGAAATTTTAGAAAAAAATAACATCGCAGGTAAAGTTGATATTCCAAAAATCATCATTACCAAAATACCTTCAAAAATATTTTGCTTACTTATTGCATTGGCTATAAAAAAATACACCAATCCACAAGGAACAAAACCATTTGAAAATCCTAAAAATATAGCTGATTTTAATCCTTTAAAATTTTTAGATTTTTTAATAATTTTCTTTACAAAACTATCAAAAAAAACATTATTTTCAATAAAAGATAACATATTGCCTCTAAAAATAAGAGCAAAACCCAAAATCATCATAAATATACCAAGAATAAAAAATGACAAACTTTGAACCTTAGCATTGATTGCCAAGATATTCCCAAAAGTCCCAAAAATTATCCCTAAAACAATATAAGCAAAAATTCTAAACAAATGATAAATAAAAGTTAATAAAAATAAATTATTGCTTTTTGAATTTAAATTTATAAAAAGTAAATTAAAACCACCACACATAGAATAGCAGTGTCCAAAACTAGATAAAAAAGCAACGCTGATAATAGCTAAAAAATCTATACTCACATCAAATTCATAAATTCTTTAAAAATGTACTTACTTTCATGAGGACCTGAAGAACTTTCCGGGTGATGTTGCACTGAAATAATAGGATAGTCTTTATATCTTACTCCTTCAACATTATCGCCAAATAAATTTCTATGAGTGATATGAGCCACTTGAGCTAATTCTTCTGGAACATTATAATTATGATTTTGTGCGGTAATTTCTACCGTTTTTGTATCAAGATTGATCACAGGATGATTTGCTCCATGTTGTCCAAATTTCATTTTATAAGTTTCATATCCAAAAGCATTGCTTAAAAGCTGGTGACCTAAGCAAATTCCAAGCATAGGAATTTTAGCTTCTGCAAGTTTTTTAATCTCTGCAATCTCTTGTTTTAAAATTCTTGGCTCACCTGGACCATTAGAAAGAAACACACCTTGAATTTCACCTTTTTTATACAGAGCAATCAACTCATTTGCTTTAATATTATATGGATAAACTTCTACTTCAAAACCTACTTCTACGAGTTCATTTAAGATATTTGTTTTAACACCATAGTCTATAACAGCAACTTTTTTCTCGCCTCTTTTAGCGTCATTAAATTTTTGAAAACTAGCATTCCAAACGCCTTGTTTGTGAGAATAATTTTTCTTAGTGCTAACTTCTTTTACAAAATTTACTTCATCAATTTTTGCTGATTTTTCTAAGGCGATTTTTAAATCTTCTTTATTTGAAATTTCAGTTGAAATTACAGCTCTTAAATTGCCATTATTTCTTATCATTTTTACTAGATATCTCGTATCAAGTTCATAAATTCCTATTTTTCCATGTTTTTCAAGATAATCTTGCAGACTTTCTTTAGCGCGAAAATTTGAAAAACTGGAACTTAATTCACGCATTAAAACACCACTTGCAAAAATTTCCTTACTTTCATTATCATTTTCATTGGTTCCTACTATACCAATTTCTGGCATAGAAAATACGATAAATTGCCCTGCATAAGAAGGATCTGAAATAATTTCTTGATACCCTGTTAAAGAAGTGTTAAATACAAGCTCTCCAAAAAAAGTACCGCTCTTTCCAAAAGCCTTAGCACTTAAAAAAATATCATTTTCTAAATAAATATAAGCCTTCATTAAAACATACCTTTTTTTCTAAGCTCTTCTTGATAGAGTTTTTCAAAGATAAGATCGTATTCTTCGCTACCTGGAATAGGTTTTGTTTTATAATTGCTAATTTTCTCATAAACCTCATCTTCAAGTTTTTCATAAATTTTAAGATAAGACTCTATGCTTGAAAAGATTAAATTTTTAACTCTATTTTCACTCACTATAAAATTAATATAATCATTCTCTACAAGTTCTTCTAAAATTTGATGCGCTAGATGATTATGTCTATCTTCAGAATCTAAAATCACATTAAATTCAGGAGCTAACTTTTTCTTCACAAGCCAAAACATATTTTTACGATCTACTTGCATAAGCTCCATTTCATCTTCTTGTTGCTCTAAAAGCTCTTTGACTCTTTCATCTAATTTTCTTTCATTTAGAATATCTTTCTCTAAAACTTCTATTATACATACCTTAAGCTTTTCTAACTGATCTTTAATTTCTACAAAAGAAGAATTAGCTATATCTAACATCATTTTATTTGCGATATAAGGAATATGTGGTAATTTTATACGCATCTTAAAAACCTTTTATTTAATAATGTTTAAAATAATAGCTTATTTTTGGTAAAAGAATGTTAAAAATGAAAAATTTTCATTTTTTTAATCACCTAATTACTAGCATTATTATCTAAATTTTTTAAAAGTAAAGTAAGCTCGCTGGCTTTTTTTGGATCCATTTTAGATAAAACACCTGAAATTTTACGCGATTCCAAAGAAAGCATTATTTTGCTTGCATCCTCTGCATCCATTTGACTTAAAACATCTGCAATGGCTGCATCTTTCATTTGGGAGTAAATTTCTTTAACCCTACCTTGAGTTTTATCATTGATTGAATTTAAAATCTTTTGTTGTTCTTCTACAAGCCTTGCGTTTTCAAGTTTTAATTCTTCAATTTTTGCCAAAGTCGCATTAACCTCAGCCTCTTTTTTTTCTAAATTTTCAAGCCTTTCTTTTTGCAAAGCTTCAAAAGAGGCTTTATAAGCTTCTAAAGATTGTCTTGCTTCATCAAATTCTCTAGCTTGCAATTCAATTTGAGCTTTTCTAGCTTCAAAATATTGTTCACAATCTTGTTCAGCTCCAAAAACTACACTTGAAATAAAAACTAACAATATAAATTTTTTAATCATCTTTTTCCCCTTTGAAAAAACGACTGATTGCAATTTCATCTAAAAATTTTTCTTCAGCCTTCGCAAGTTCTTTTTGTTTTTGTTTAATTTCTTCAGTTTCCAAAGCCTTCATTTTTTCATAATCTAAATGCGCTTTTTGATATAAAAACTGATAATGATTCATTTCCTTTTTAGAAAGCTCTACTTTCTCCTTAGCTCTTGCCAAAGCCTCGCGTCCTACTTGCGCCATACTTAAATTTGATCTTAACTCTGCTATAGATCCTGATTTTGGCAATACGCCTAAACTTTCACACTCTTGGCGTGAAAGTTCATAAGCTTTTTCATGTTCAAGCTGTCTTTGTTTGGCTTGATTAAGATTTGATTCTGCTTTATCAAGTTGTTGTTTTCTTACTTTTACAACAGAATTATATTTACTTTTCATAAGATGATAGTATCATCTCTTTCAGGGCTAGTGGAAATATACTTTACTTTAACCCCTGCAAGCTCTTCAAGTCTTGCTATATATTTTTTAGCATTTTCTGGCAATAAATCATAATCTTTTATACCAAAAACTTTATCCCAACCATCCATTTCTTCATAAATAGGTTGAACATTTTCTAAATCGCTTGGTATATAGTCGATTTCCATGCCCTTATATTCATAAGCACGACAAATTTTTATCTTTTCAAAACCATCTAAAACATCAAGCTTCATCAAAGATAAAGCATCAAGACCATTAAGCCTTGCTGTATATCTTACAGCAACCGCATCAAACCATCCACAGCGTCTTTTACGTCCTGTGCTTACGCCAATTTCTTTTCCAATTTGTGCAATTTTTTCTCCATCTTCGCCCTTATCCTCAGTAGGAAAAGCTCCATTTCCCACACGCGTTGCATAAGCTTTTACAATACCTATAATATTTCCCGCTTCTTTAGGATTTAACCCAAGTCCTGTTAAAGCGCCTGCTGAAATAGTACTTGAACTTGTAACATAAGGATAAGTTCCATGATCAATATCAAGCATAGAGCCCTGAGCTCCTTCTAAAAGTACTCTTTTATCTTCATCTAAAGCCTTCCAAAGCATTCTTGTAGTATCTGTAATATAAGGAGTTAAAATTTCATTAAAGCGTTTTAAATCAGCAAGCAATTCTTCAGCACTTGGAATTTCAATTTCAAGCATTTCAAAAAAAGTTTTATTAGCTTCAAAATCTTTCATCAAAGCCTCACAAAGTCTTTGTGGTTCTAAAAGCTCTCCAACTCTATGTCCTGTACGATTAATCTTATCTGCATAAGAAGGTCCTATACCCTTACCTGTTGTTCCTATGGCATTTTTGCCTTTGAGTTTTTCTTTTGCAATGTCTATTAAAGAATGATGTTTTAAATTTAAATGAGCTCTATCGCTGATATATAATCTACCTTTTAAATTTTCAAATTGAGCCATTTCAGCAATCAATACTTCAGGAGAAACCACAACTCCATTTCCGATAATATTAATACATCTTGGATGCAAAACTCCACTTGGCATAAGATGAAGCGCATATCTTACACCATTTACCCAAATCGTATGTCCTGCATTGTGTCCACCTGCACTTCTGCAAACAAAATCATAATTTTCACATAATTTATCAACTACCTTACCTTTTCCTTCATCGCCCCATTGAATGCCGACAATAATATCTGCTTTGCTCATAAAAATTTCCTTGATTTTACTTTAATATTGGCGAGAAGATGAGAGAATCGAACTCCCCAAAGAATAGTCAACTATCCTTTCATCTGATTTGAAGTCAGTGGCGATCACCAGATACGCTAATCTTCCAAAGCGATAATTATAGCGATTTTTAATGAAAAACAAAATAAATTTATCAATATTCTTTTTGACTTCATATTAAATTTAAGCTATAATCTCACTCTTTTTTAGCATCAAGTTTTGATGATTACATTATTAGGATCTTTCTTTGAATTCTTTTAAACAAAAATATTTAATCAATTTTTGGGACAATTCCCATTCTATGATTGCACTTGGAATTTTAAGTGCAGTGTATTTTGGGATTTTTGGTGGCGTTTGGGCTGTTACTGGAGAAATGACGCGTTGGGGCGGTGAATTTCTAGAACTTTTAGGTATGAATTTAGATGGATATTCTTATTACCAAAAGCAAAATTTAAATGGAACCCCTTTAACAAGAACTGATGGTATTATGCTCATAGGTATGTTTATAGGTTGTTTAGTAGCCGCACTTTTAGCTAACAAAGTCAAATTTCGTCTACCTGCTAGCAATATAAGAATTTTTCAAGCAATAGTAGGTGGAATTCTTTCAGGATATGGAGCAAGACTTGCGTTTGGATGTAATTTAGCTAATTTTTTTACAGGTTTACCTTATTTTTCTTTACACACTTGGCTTTTTACTGTTTTTATGGTTTTAGGAATTTATCTAGGAGTGAAAATTTGCAACACTTCCTTTTTTAAACCTAAAGCTAAATTAGAACGGGTAAATAAAGAAAACTTGCCGCTAAACAAGCAAAGTTTGCGTACAAAACTATATTTTAACTTAGGCATATTACTTTTCATAGCCTTTTTAGCTTGGGTGTTTTATCTTGTTTTTACAAACGGCAATATCAGCACACAAAACAAAGCTTTAGCACTGATTTTTGGTTTTGTTTTTGGTTTTGTTATCTCTAGGGGGCAAATTTGTTTTACCTCTTGCTTTAGAGATTTGTTTTTATTTGGTAGAGATAATGCTATAAAAGGCGCATTAATTGGCATGATTATCGCTTCTTTAATCGCTTTTGCTTTTATCTTACAAGGCCATACTAGCAAACTCATAGAACTTTCTCCTGCTGTAGCTGTAGGAGCATTTTTATTTGGTTTTGGCATAGTTTTTGCCGGAGGTTGCGAGTGTGGTTGGGCTTATCGTGCCTTTGAAGGGCAAAGTCATTTTATGATAGTAGGAATTGCAAATATAATAGGAACTATGATTTTAGCTTTAAGTTATGACTTTTTACCAAAAGCTTTTAAAGAAGGTATAAAAATCAATCTTTTAACTGAATTTGGCAATTTAAATGGATTTTTTATCAATCTTATTTTATTCATCTTAATGTTTGTTTTTGTAGTATTTTACAAAAAACACTTCTTTAAAAATCAACTTAAAGGATAAACAATGAAAATTACTTATAGTTTAAATTTACAAGGTGAAGCTTGTCCTTATCCTGCTATAGCAACACTTGATGTCTTACCTAAGCTTAAAAGTGGAGAAATTTTGGAAGTGCTTTGCGATTGCCCACAAAGTATCAATTCCATACCTCAAGATGCAAAAAACCGTGGTTTTAAAGTGCTTGAAATCGATCAAAGTGGACCCACGCTAAGATTTTTAATACAAAAGCCTTAAAAAAGGCTTTTGTTCTCAAAGCTCTTTTAACATCTTTTCATAAGCTGCTTTAGTTCCAGATCTTACATTTGTAAACAAACTTGCAATAATAATTACCACAGAAGCTGCTAAAAACCCTGGAACTATTTCATAAAGACCCGAATTTGCAAAATTCTTCCAAAGTACCACAGTAGCAGCTCCTGTTATCATACCTAAAATCGCTCCTACTCTTGTCATCCTACTCCAAAATAAAGAAAAAAGCATTACAGAACCAAAAGAAGCTCCAAATCCAGCCCATGCATAAGAAACTATACTCAAAACACTTGAATTTTTATCAGTAGAAATCAAAAACGCTATTACAGCTACCAGTAAAACACCTAATTTACCTAAATTTAATACAACATGACTTGGCGCATCTTCTCTAAAAATCTTTTTATAAAAATCTTCCGCTATAGTAGAACTTGAAACCAGCAATTGTGAACTTGCCGTACTCATAATAGCCGCTAAAATAGCACTGAGTAAAATGCCTGCTATCCAAGGATTAAATAAAAGCTGCGACATCACGATGAAAATCTTTTCAGGATCTTGCAGGCTTAATTCAAATTTATACACATAAGCTATACCCAAAACACCTATCATACAAGCACTTAAAAGACAAACCACCATCCAAGCAATACCTATAAAAGTGGCCATAGGAATATCTTTAGTAGAACGAATCGACATAAAACGCACTAAAATATGTGGTTGACCAAAATAGCCCAAACCCCAAGCAAGTGCAGATATAATGCTTACAACTCCTACTCCTTCGCCCATAGATAAAGCTTGTGGTTTAATTTCTTTAACTATATTCATCGCTTCGCCAAAGCCACCTAAATGATAAAGCATAACCAAAGGCACAATAATTAAAGCCATCATCATTAAAAGCCCTTGTATCATATCCGTCCAACAAACCGCCTTATATCCACCTAAAAAAGTATAAGCAACAATAATAATCGTTCCAGTAGTTAAAGCATAATCATATCTGATACCAAAAGTACTTTCAAAAAGTTTGGCTCCACTTACAAGCCCCGATGAAACATAAAAGGTAAAAAATATCAAAATTACCACCGCACATACTATGCGAAGTATATGTTTGTCATCATCAAAACGAGTTTCAAAATAATCAGGAATAGTCAAAGAATTGGCAATAACACTGGTATAAATTCTAAGTCTTTTTGCTACAAAAATCCAATTTAAACTAGCCCCTATGGTAAGCCCGATCGCAATATAAGAATCTATAAAACCACTTACATATAAAGCTCCTGGTAATCCCATTAAAAGCCAACCACTCATATCAGAAGCCCCTGCGCTAAGTGCAGATATCACAGGCCCCATAGTACGCCCACCTAAAAAATAATCCTCTGAATTTTTATTTTGCTTATAAAAATAAAAACCTATATAAAGCATCAATAAGGCATAAACTACAAACATCACTGCTATTGGGGTATTAATTTGAACTACTTCCATCAAACTCTCCTTAATCATTAAGATATTGCTCTAATGCCTAAATTTCCATAGCGATGAAAAGATATACTTAAAGCTTTTTCATTAAAATAATTTAAAAGTTCAAAACGACCATTTAACAATGGCTTTTCTCTTATGATGATTTTAGCAAGCTTTGCAGCCTCTTTATAAATCTCATCATTTACATCTGGCTTTGCCAAATAACGCACTCTTTCATATTCTTTAATACTCTTGATAAAATTTTCTTTATTTTCTTTTAAAAATAATACTTTTGCTCCTATGCTTTGAACAATTCGTTCTATCATACTAATATCTTGTTCATCATAACTGATACCTAGATCAATATTTGCAATATTTGCACCTAAAACCACCCCTAAAACATCTTTTAAGCTTTCATTTCCACAAAGTCTTAAAACCATATTCTTTATTTTAGTATAAGAAAAAAGATTATCTTCTCCACGTATATTGACATAATCTTTTGAAACACTAAACTCATTTTTATAATGATAAGCATAAGATTGAGACATTTTAATTAAATCATTCATAAAATCTTGTGCTTCTTTTAAATCTATTTGTGCTAATTTTTTTGAAAATTTATCTTCAATTAAATGATCATCAAAATCTTCTTGCTTAATCTCTAAAAATTGAGTGATATAATTATAAATTCCCACTTTTCTACCCAAACCTATGGCAGATTTTTTAATCCCACCAAAAGGTTGACGCAGAACTATAGCCCCTGTGGTTGGTTTATTGATATAAATATTTCCTGCTTCTATATGAGTGTGAAAATACTCCCATTCTCTTTCATCTAAGCTTTCAAAACCTGCAGTTAAACCATAACCTGTGGAATTTACTATATCAATAGCTTCTTTTAAGTCTTTAGCTTTCATTACACTTAAAATCGGCACAAA
This sequence comes from Campylobacter sp. BCW_4338, assembly GCF_001763255.1. Taxonomy (NCBI): domain Bacteria; kingdom Pseudomonadati; phylum Campylobacterota; class Epsilonproteobacteria; order Campylobacterales; family Campylobacteraceae; genus Campylobacter; species Campylobacter sp. BCW_4338. The sequence continues at coordinate 10,751 of NZ_MJYJ01000025.1, read as the reverse complement.
AAGTTCATTCATATGGGTAAAATCACCCTTTTTAGTGCCGTATTTTATGCCTGGAGTCATTAAATAAGGATTATCCTCTAAAAACTTAGGTTTTAATGCCCATTCTTCATAAGGTTGTAATTCATCCAAAGCCTTTTGAACTTTAGAACTTGGCTTATCAGCTAAAGCACCTAATTTATTTTTAAATTCAAAAGGACTGCCCACTGCCATAGAACTTGCAGCATCCACTAAAGTCTTTTTAAATTCTTCATCATGATAAACCTCTTCTTCTAAGACTAGCAAAGAAGTAGCTGAACATTTTTGACCGCTATTGCTAAACGCAGAATGAATGATATTTTTAATCGCACTATCACGATCAGCAAATTTAGAAACTATAGTCGCATTCTTTCCTCCCGTTTCAGCACTTAAAAGCAAGGTTGGATTAGCTTTTAACATAGCATAAGCAGTATCCTCTCCTCCTGTAAGAATTGAAAATTTAATCGCTTCATCAACAAGTAAATATTTAGAAATATCGCTTCCTTTTGAAGGTAAGAAAATCAAAGCGTCTTTTGGAATACCTGCATCCCAAAAACACTTACAAAGCATATAACCTGTTAGGGTTGAAAGTGAAGAAGGTTTATAAATCACCACATTACCTGCAGCTAGTGGTGCAGCTATAGTACCTACTGAAATCCCTATAGGAAAATTCCAAGGAGCTATGGTAACCCCTATGCCTTTAGGTGTGAATGTAACTTTTGGATTTTGTTTTTTAAGCTCTTCTAAAGAGTGCGGATAAAATTCTATAAAATCAATAGCCTCACTCACTTCTGGATCGATCTCTAAAAAGGTTTTGCCCACTTCTAAAGCCGCCAAACCTATCAAATCCCCTCTTCTTTCTCTCATAAGTTTTGCACTTTTGGCTAAAATTTGATAAATTTCATCATGACTTTTTTGTATAAATTTGGAATTTTTAGCTACTTCTAAAGCTTGTTTGATTTCTTTTTCTCCGGCTAAATAAGCCTTTCCTATCACTCTATCTTCAATCTTATCTTTAACTTCTAAAACATTTAAATTTTCTGCTTTAAAATCAAGCTCACCTATGACAGGATAAACATCATAATCTTTTAAATTTTCATATTTAGCTTTAATTTCTTTAGCCCATGCTCTATTTTGCGCTAAAATAAAATCCGTATCACTTTCGTTGCTAAATTTTTTACTTTCATAAGAACTTGTGATATTTAATTCTTTATTTCTATCTTGCTTGCGATGCGTAGTGTTATCAAGAGTTTTTATGCCTTCTAAAGATTTTAAAAAAAGTTCTTTTTGGATATTCCAGTTTTTATCTCCTACTTTAAGATTGAAAAAATAACGCATAAAATTATCTTCACTTGTATTTTCATCAAGGCGTCTTACAAGATAAGCAATGGCATTGTTAAAATGTGCTTCATCACAAACTGGGGCATAAAGGATTAAATCATGCATTTTAGATAATTCATAAGAACATTGCAAACTCATACCTTCAAGCATTTCAAAAGTAAAAGAATCTAAAGCACCCGCTTCACTTATGCGTGTATAAGCATAAGCAATCTCAAAGATATTATGACTTGCAATTCCTATGTTGATGTATTTATAATTATCTCCTTCAAGAATAAAATCAAGCATTTTATTATAATTGCTATCAGTATCTATTTTTTTGTAAAAAGTAGGAAGCTCCCAGCCTTTTTGAGATGCAATAGTTTCTTCACTTTCCATATTAGCACCCTTAACAAAACGGATCTTAATAGGATTCATACTTTTTAAAACCCTCTCTTTTGAAAAAGCAAAAAGTTTTTTAAGATACTCATAAGAATCAGGAATATAAGCTTGCAAAACAATCCCCGCTTTAATATCAAATTTAGCCACACTTTCCATAAAAGCTACAACGGTGAGTTCTAAATCTCTAAATTCTTCCATATCCAGATTGATAAATTTAGATACACCTTGTTTTTTCTCTTCTTCCAAGGCTAAAGCATAAAGATAATCTAGTCTTTTTACTACCTCTTCTTTGGAATAATCAAAATCTATAATATTAATTTGTGAAAAAATAGTAGTAATTTTTATGGAAATATAAGTGATATAACTTGATTTTAAAGCTTCTTCATATTTTTGTATGCGATATTTACTCTCAGCTTCACCTAAAACCTCTTCACCGATTAAATTCACATTTAAGGTAATTTTATCTTGCTCTTTTCTTTTCTTAATATGTGGTTCTAAAACACTAGGATTTGCATCTAGAACCATAGCTTTAGTATCTTCTCTTAAATGTTTGACAAAAAAAGGCACACTTAAATTAGGAGCAAATTTTCCAAAATTTAAAAAGCTAAAAAGTAGGAATTTTTCAAAAGTGCTAAAAAAATCCGCTATGCCATATTTACTCAAAGTATATTCTATAAGCTCAAAACTTGCATTTTTATCTTTACATCTAAAAGAACGATCTAAAAGTTCTATAAGCATAACTTTATTTTTGGGATTATTAAGAAGTTTTTGCATTTTTGAGTGAAATTCTTTTTCAGAATTTGAAATATTAGCTTCTATTTGTCCTTGCAATTCTTCAGCTAAGGCTAAAGCTTTTTGTATCATTTCGTATCTCCTAAGATAAAATAAATTTTAATAAATAATATATAAATAAGATAAAAAATAATATTTTAAATCATAGAAAATGTATAAAAAATGATAAAAAAAATTTTAATGGGTATATAAGTAACAAAAATTAAGAAATGATAATATCATTTTCTTGCTTATTTGCAACCTTAGCAATAATTTTAGCTTGAATATTTTCATCTTCTAGTTTTTTTAAACATTCTAAGGATTCTTTTTCACTTATAGAAATTAAAAGTCCTCCTGAAGTTTGCGGATCACAAAGTAATAATTTTTCTTCATTTAAATCAGGGATAAATTCTTTTATAAATTCTAAATTTTTATAAGCTCCAGCAGGGATTAAACCCATATTAAAATACTCTTTTACTCCATCTAAAAAAGGAAGTTCACTTTCAAAAATTTCAAAAGAAATATTTTTATTTAGCATTTCTTTTAAATGTCCTAAAAGTCCAAAACCTGTGACATCACTCATGGCACTTGGATGAAATTTAAGAGCAATTTGACTGGCTTTATAATTTAACTCCATCATACTTTTAAGCATTATATCTAAATGTTTTTGATTTAACATTTGTGCCTTTAAAGCTGTACTTAAAATTCCTGTTCCTAAAGGCTTGGTTAAAATGATACAATCTCCAACTTTAGAAGTATTATTAGCAATAAATTTACTAGGATGTACTTTTCCTGTAACACTAAGTCCAAAAAAAAGCTCAGTGCTTTCTATAGTATGGCCACCCACAACTAAAGCATTGCATTCTTGAACCTTATCATTTGCACCTTCTAAAAGCTCTTTTAAGATATTTAAATCATGATTACAAGTATCAAAACCTACTATATTTAAGGCATTAATTACCTCTGCACCCATAGCAAAAACATCGCTTAAAGCATTTGCTGCGGCAATAGCACCAAAATGATAGGCACTATCTACTATAGGAGTGATAAAATCAAGCGTTTGCACCAAAGCTAAATCGCGGCTGATTTGATATACGCTTGCATCTTCATTATTTCCGATATCGCTAAGTAAGGCAGGGGTTTTTTGCATGAAATTTAAAATTGTTTTAAGACCACCCGGGCTTAATTTCGCTGCTCAGCCTGCTGCTTTAACAAAATGGGTTAAATTTTGATTTTTATATTGCAGTATTTTTCCTTTACAAAGTAATAATTTTTGCTTTACCAAAAAGCTCATTTAAAATTTCATAAGCATTGCCTATATTTCCTATTTTAAGTTCTTTGCTTTTATTAAAAAATTCCAGACAAGCTCCACAACTTATGATCTCAATACCTAAATTTTCAAGTTCTTTCATAGCTAAATGTGCTTTATGATTTTCATCAACATTGATTAAAACACTTTCATTTACACAAAGAATTTTACTTGGAGCATGATCTAAATTTTTTAAGGTACTTAAAAATCCTACAAGTAAATTTTGTCCCAATTCACCCTCACCCACTTTGTCGGTTTTTAAAAATAAAACATTATAATCGTGAATATTTATTTCACTAGAATTAAAATTCTTTTTTTGTACTTTGATGCAAAACTCTTGTGCATTTTCATCTATAATAGGATTTAAATTTAAAGAGTTAAGAAATTTTACAACATTATTTTTTGAAATAATAGAATTTAAAACAATTTCTAAAATTTCATTTTCTTGAAGTTTTTCAAGAGCGTTTTTTGTTTCAACTATAGGCTGAGGACAAGAAAGATTGCGACAATCAATTTTCATTATTTTTCCTTAATATTAGCTTTGAAAAATAATATTATTTTATTACTTGTTTTGTGTTTAAAAATTTTAAATAATATAGAAAAAATTCAAAAGCTCAAAAATGAGCTTTTTTTAAAATCTTTTTTTATTCACATCTTCAAGAATTGCCGCAGCAATTTGATTGACTTCATTTGTTATATTATTGGTAACATTTGCAACTTCGACATTTTCCTTAGTTACAGTTTCAAGTTGTGCTATAGCATCGTTAATCTGTGTGATTCCTGCTGTTTGTTCTTTTACAGATTCTGCTACTTCATTTACGCTTTGAACAAGTATATTAATATTTGCCTCGATTTCAGATAAGGATTTTCCTGTTCTTTCCGCAAGCTGTCTTACCTCATCTGCAACAACTGCAAAACCACGCCCATGTTCTCCAGCACGTGCAGCTTCAATAGCTGCATTTAAAGCAAGAAGATTCGTTTGCTCAGCGATATCTTTAATCACATTGACAATATTTTTTATATCATCAGCTTGCGAAGCAACCTCAACTGTTTTTCCACTTACATTTTGCATAGAAGAATTAATCTCCTCTACAGCTGCAGCCGATTGTTCTAAAGAACTCGCTTGTGCATTAGAGCCATCAGCAAGTTTTTGCATAGAATTTTTTAACTCTTCTGACTGATTGGCTAAATCTTTAGCAAAATTTGAAGAAGCTAGAAGCATCTTTTTAATTTCTTTACCTAAAATATTAGTTGTAATCTCAACTTCGCCTTTAGCATCAAGCACCTCTGTGCTAAAATCAAGCGCTTTATAACTATCAAAAACTCTATTAATTTCATTCATATTAGAACCAATTTTACTTTGCAAAACATCAAGCATTCTATTAAGAACATTTTTAAGTTCTACTAATTGAGGGTTTATAGGATTTTTAGTAATTCTTGCAGTTAAATTACCTTTTTCGATTTCTCTAGCAGTTTGCACTGATTCATCTACAGCATTTTGATCTTGTTCTAAAGATATTTGAATCTTTTCAATATTTTCATTTATGATTCTACCCATTGCCCCTAATTCATCATTAGCTCGAATTTTAATTAATTTGAGTTCAATTTTTTCATGATTTAAGAAACGGAAAAAAGATTCTAAAGAATTAAGAATAATTGGTAATCTTGTTGCAACAATTTTTCTTACGCAATAATAAACCACTCCCAAAACAACAAAAATAAAAATAAAAGATGCGCTAATAATAATTAATTGTAATTTTTTCAAAGGTTCAAAAACCGAATATTTAGGTGCAGTTACCAAAACTGTCCAAGAGCTATCTTGCACTTTAAAACTATTAATCGCGGCATAAGAATCATCACCATCAGAAGCTATATAGTCAAAAACTCCATTTTTTCCTTCGCTCATAGCCTTATAAGTCTCTTGTGCACCTTTGTTAGGATTGACATCTTTTAAATTTTTTAAAACCAAATTTTTATTAGGATGAATCGCAACAAATCCATCTGAATTTAAAAGAACTCTTAACTCTCCATCATATTTTTGACTCTTGGGATCTAAAAGATAAGTAGCAATAGCTGAAAAATCCAAAGTCATACCGATAACACCTACAACTTGATTCTTTCGGTCAAATATAGGCATAGCAATATTTACAGCATCAAAATCTTGACCTTCTAAATTCATCCTAATAGGACGTCCTATATATACTTTATTTTCCCCATATTTTGCTTTTTTTAATATATCTTGCACAACTTGTAAATTAGCTATTTCATCACTAGCTTGTATTGCTTTTATCCCGCCTTTATTATCCTTTTCTTCATCAACATAAAGCATAACAAATTTTCCACTTTGAGTATTGAAAAATTTACTTTCCTCTTTAAAATATTCTGGCGGATCGATAAGATACAAATAAGTAAAATTAGAATAAGCGCTATTATCAAAAGTATTGGTTATAATATTTGTTATACTGTCTATATCTAAATTTTCTTTTGAAGTTGATCTAAACATTTCTGTTAAGGTACCTGAAATACTTTTATTTAAAGCAATCATTTCCCCAAAAATTCCTTGAGTTTGGGTAGCATATTCTTTTGTAATAGAAGCTAAAATATCTTCTGTATTTTCAGTAATATTTTGACTTACTTGTTTTGTGATTAATGAGATTAAAATAATAAGCCCAATAACAACAACAGTTGCTACAGAAAAAATAAGTTTTAAACCTATATTTAAAGATTTAAACATCTTAATAACTCCTAAAAAATAAAATTTTGGATTTTATATTTTAACATATTTTTTAAAAAAATACCATTAATTAATTATAAAAATATTATGTATTAGTATTTTTTGTGAAAGACTTATTTTTTTCCTTTTAAAAACAATTCTTTAAAGCGTTTATTAGCATATTCTTCTATGTCTTTTTGCAAAATAGAGTAATTTTCCATTAATTCCAAAGCTCTAGGAGTAAGTTTTGTTCCTGATTCTTTAGAGCGTCCTTGTCGTGTGCTAACTAAAATTTCTTGAGAATTTTTTTGTAAGGTTTGTAAATGCATCCAAGCTTTTTTATAATTAATCCCCATAAGTTTAGAAGCATGCAATAAACTACCTGTTTGTCCGATAAGCTCTAAAAGTTCTGTTTTTCCTCGTCCAAAAAGCAAATCTCCATCCGCATTTTCAATCCAAGTTTTTGTTCTTACTATAAATTGCTTACCTTTTTTTTCTTTAAAACAACCAAGTTGACAATACTTTACATCAACCTTATAAGCTTTTAAAGCTGAACGCATACTTTTAAGTCCACAACCTTCTTTAGCAATATCTCTTGCATCTTTACAAAAAATTCTACGCTTTTCATCTAAACTAGGTTCTATTTTTTTAAGCACTTCAATCTTTGCTTTTTCAAAATCTAAATGTCCAAATTGCCCCAACTCGCAATTATCAATTCTCATGTGATTTTCATCGGCTAATTGTCCGATTTTTTCTATATTTATATTAAATTTCTTTGCAATTTTAAAAGCCGTACCACAATCTAATTTTTCATTACTATTTAACAATTCTCTCATGTATGAGATGATTTCTTTTTCTTGATTTTTATCCATGAATTCTAAATTCTCCACTATAAATATTGATCTTATTTTCTCTAGCAAAACCACAAAGCGTTAAATCAAATTTTCTTGCTATCATAACCCCTAAACAAGTAGGAGCCGTGCGTGAAACAAGCACTGAAATTTTATGCATAACTGCTTTAGCTACCATTTCAGAACTTAGCCTTCCACTAACCATTAAAAAACATTGACTTAAATCAACCCCAGCTAAACGTGCTTTTCCTAAAGCTTTATCTATGGTATTATGTTGAGCTATATCTTCACCTATAAAAAAAGTTTTCTCATCTACAAAAAGCTTAGCCGTATGCACACAGCCTGTTTTCTCGTAAAGCTCGCATTGAGTATAAAAAGTACTCATTTGTTTTAAAATTTCATCTTTGCTAAATTTTACATCAGAACTAATTTTACTCGCTTCAATGGCTTCTAAATCGATATTTGCAGTATGTGCTCTACCACAACCACTTATAACTACGCCTTCAGCATTAAGCTTTGCTAAATTTTCTTTATCAATCTTTGCTTTGATATGCACACTCATACCATCATCTTTTGTTTCTATGTTCTCAATATCGCTTACTTTTGCAATGATATTTTCGCTCATTAAATACCCTATTGCTAGTGCCTGTTCATCTACAGGAGTTGCCATTAAAGCACCTACTTTTTCATCATTAATAAAAATTTCAAGCTTAATTTCACGTACTAAAGTATCATCGCATGTAAAAGATTCATCACCTTTATATTTTAAAATTTGGGTTGTAAATAAGGGTTCCATAAGCTTTCTCTTTTCGCGTTATTTTAAAAATTTAATTATATCAAAAAAACATAATTAAAAGTAATACTGATAAAAAAATAGGGATTTAATTTATAATTTTTAAGAATTTTAAAGCATTTTATATCAAAAAAACATAAATTTACTCTTTAAACTCTTCAAGTGAAAATATACTAACAATTTGAAATTTAAAAACAAAAATAAAATTTTCTCTTTATAAAATTACTTCTTAAGCTCTTTTTTATGGGGGGGGGTATAATGGTTTTTTATTTTTTGTATAAGGAGAATTTATGAAGCTTTCGTTTTCGGCGAGTAAAGTTTTAGTGGGTTTTGGCTTAGGTGCTGCACTTTGTAGCAATGTAATGGCAGTAGATTTAAATTCTAAAAATACCTTAGTTGAAGCTCAGACAACACCAACTGAAATAGAACTAGATGGGATTAGCGGAAAAAATCTGCAAGATTATTTTGAAGTTAAAGGGCAAGATGTAGTTTTAATAAATGGAGATAGTTTAAAAGGCAATGATTTAACCATAAAATCAAACATTCCTAGATTTGATGATGAAAGCTTTTTAAATCCAGATGATAAAGATATCGATACTGATGAATTTAAGTATGTCTTTGATTTGGGTGATAAAAATACTTTAAATATCGAAAATGTTGGTATGGAAAGTTCTTACATTGCAAATCTTTATGTAAATGCTAAAGAAACCATACTTAAAGATATGAATTTATATGTCAATCAAAGCGGCTCGGTGTTCAATGGAGATTTAAGCCTTAGCGGAACTAATTTAGTAGAAGATGATACACAAAAAGGCTCAAGAGTATCTGTATATGGAAATAACCTTGTCGTAAATGGAAATTTAAATGCAGACAAAACCTTTTTTGAATTTGGCAATCCTTATGCAGTGCAAAATTATTCTATAAAAGTTGCTAATAATGCGAATATCACTAATTCTAAATTTAGCGTAAATGGTACATCTTTTAGAGATTTGCTTGCTAAAAACACACTTTTAATCCAAGCACAAGGATTTAATAAGGATATAAGCACATCAAATACAGCTGAAGCTTCATATGGCAAATTTGCAAGTGATTATATCGATATAGATAAAAATCAAGACACCTTTCAAAGTATAACACTTGATAAAAATTTGCTGGATATGGAATTAGTAGATTACAATTTAAAAGAAGTAAATTGCGGATCTAACAAATGCTTGGTAGCAAATGGAACAGCAACTGAGCATTTAAAAAATACTCTAACTCAATTAAAAATTGACTTAAAAATGCTAGAAAAACTAATAAAACAATTTAATGATAATGAACAAATAAAAAAAACAGCTTGAAGACCAAAAAAATAAATTAAATGAAATAATACAAAAAGGCGAAAACAATCCAAACTTAGACAAAGAAGTAGTAAAATTATACAACCTTAAAGAAGGAAGTGCTGAATATAATGCTGTACTTAATCTTAGAGAAATCGCAGACAAACTTGTAGACAAGGTTTAGGACTAGATTTAAAAAGTTTTAGCGGTGTAAAACTAGCCCTACAAATCAAAAAAGACACAGACAATACAGGTAAATCTGTATCTAATCTCAATTCAGCTTCTAGTGCAGTAAATACCACTATGAATATTTCTAATGATGTTTCTATAGGTTCTCGTGTAGCAATGCTAAACAATCCTTTTGGAACTTATGCTTCTAAAATGAATGGCCTTAAATTTGCTGCTTTAGATAGTGATATGAGACCAAGCTATGTAAATGAATATACCAATAGTATTTGGGCTAATGCTTTTGGTGATGCTAACATTATCGATGGAGATAGTGGTGCAATGTATGGTGCTACCGTAGGGGTAGATAAACAAGCTAATGATAATATTTTATGGGGTGCTTATTTTACTTATGCAAATGCTAAAATCAAAGACAATAATTTAGAACAAAAAAGCGATAACTTCCAATTAGGTATGTATTCTACTATCAATATAGCTCCACAATGGGAACTTAATCTTAAAGCTTATGCTCAAGTTTCTCCAACTAAACAAGACAATATTCAAACAGATGGTGCATATAACTCAGATTATACAAGCAAATTCTTAGGATTTAGTGCTAATGTAGGTCGTGTGTTTGACTTTAGTGATAATACTTTATTTATTAAACCTTTTGCAGGGATAAATTATTATTTTAGTTATACTCCATCTCATACAGAAAATGGTGCTATTGCTAAAGATATTGATTCTATGAAAAACAATTCTGTAAGTGTTGAAGTGGGTGCTGAATTTAGAAAATATATGAATGAAAACTCTTATATTTTTGTAACTCCAAAAATAGAACAATTTGTTATCAATAATGGTGATGATTACACAGCTAATTTAGCTATAAATAATGCTTTCTTTACTAGTGTAGAAGCTAACAACAAGAAAAAAACATACGGACAAATTATCGTAGGGGGTAATGTAGATTTTACAAATCAACTCAGTATGAATCTTGGCTTTGGTGCTAAACAAATACTAGCAGGTAAAGTAGATAATAAAAATGAAACTTACTTAAGTGGTCAAGTAGGACTTAAGTATAAATTTTAATCTTAAA
>NZ_MJYJ01000024.1:0-69347 GCF_001763255.1 Campylobacter sp. BCW_4338 | reverse complement strand
TTAAAATTTCAAACCGAATATGGCACAGCTAAACAAAGAATTCAAAATCATCTATCCTATAAACTAGGAAAAGCTTTGATTGCTAATTCAAAAAGTTTATGGGGCTATATAAGAATGCCTTATGTATTATCTTACATAAAAGATAAACATCAATTTGAACAAAAAGCCTATGAAGAAAAAATAAAACAAAATCCAAATTCAGCCTTACCTCCTTTAGAAACTTATCCTGATTATAACGAGGCTTTAAAAGAAAAAGAATGTTTTACTTATAAATTAGGCGAAGAATTTATTAAGGCTAGTAAGAATTGGTATACGGGCGGATTTATTAAATTATGGTTTAAGATTAGGGAATTGAAAAAAAATATTTAAGAAGAGGTATTGATGGAAAAAATATGTATTATAGGAGCTGGAATTTCTGGTATGTCTCTAGCAAGATTGCTCAAGGATGATTTTGAGGTCGAGATTTTAGAAAAAGAATCTGTTGTTGGTGGAATAGCAAGAACTAAAGATATAAATGGTATAGCTTACCATGTTAATGGTGGTCATTGTTTTACTACAAGGTATAATGAGGTTAAAGATTTTGTTTTTAAAAATGTTTTAGTAAGGGATCAATGGAATCGTTATATAAAGGATGCAAAAATTTTATTTAAGAATCACTGGATTAATAATCCGATAGAAAATTCAGTTCTAGAGATTGATAAATTTGATCCTAATTTAGCTTTTCAAATTACTAAAGAGATGTTTAGTGCATCATACGAAAAAGGAAAAAATCTTGAAGAGTGGTTTATAAATCATTTTGGTCCAACATTAGCAAAAGAATATTTCATACCATATAATACTAAAATTTGGGGTATTGAGCCAAAGAATATGGATAGTATATGGACAGTAGATGATAAACAAATGAAACTACCTATTCCTACAAAAGAAAATTTTTATAATTCTTTAGTTAACGGTAAAGGTGTGGACGGTATGGTAGAAGCTAGTGGATATTACTATCCAAAGACTAATAATCAAAACACTTTTATAGAGGCTATAGGAAAAGGTGTCAACATGCTCTTAGAATACCCTGTTAAAAGTATTGAGAAAAAAAATTTAAAGTGGATTATAAATGGTGAGAAAGAATATGATTTGATTATCAACACATCTCCTTTGGATATGCTAGTGGATATATTAAGTGATGTGCCAAATGATATACAAAAACACTTTAGAAATTTAAAATTTAACAGAGTATCAAATGTTTTATGTGAAACGGATGGAAGTGTGGATTTTACATGGGCTTATATACCAGATAAAGATATTGGAATTCATAGGACAATAAATATAGGTACATTTTTTACTCCTAATAAAAATTATTGTCTTGCTGAAAGGATAGGAAGCCATTCTATTGAGTATTTTGAAAAAGAAATTAAAAAACTTCCGTATTTAAAAAATATAGTAGGACATAATATTACCGAGCATGCTTATATATTGTTTGATTTAAACTATAAACAGTCAAAAGAAGAGGCTATAAAATACTTAAATTCATTAAATATAATCTCTCATGGTAGATTTGGCGAGTGGGAGTATTATAATATGGATGTATGTATGAAGCGTTCATTGGATCTAGCAACTAAGCTAAAAAATACAAAAGGAATAAAATGAAAAAATATACACTAGCTTCATCAACTTGGGATGAAAAGGAATTACAAGCAATACAAGATGTTATTAAAAGCGATATGTTTACTATGGGTAAAAAGGTGGCTGAATTTGAGAAAGATTTTGCTAAATTTACAGGTTCCAAGTATGCGGTTATGACAAGCTCGGGTTCAACTGCAAATTTGATAGCAACGGCAGCCTTATTTTATACAAAAAACCCTAAATTAAAAAAAGGAGATGAAGTTATAGTTCCCGCAGTATCATGGAGCACCACTTATTATCCACTTTATCAATATGGTTTAAAGTTAAAATTCGTAGATATAGATCTAGAGACATTAAATTATGATTTAGATGCTTTAAGTAGTGCTATTAGCGATAAAACAAAAATGATCATGATTGTGAATTTATTGGGAAATCCTAATGATTTTGATGTAATTAATAATCTTATTAAGGGAAAAGATATTATCTTGCTAGAAGATAATTGCGAATCAATGGGTGCAGAGTATAAAGGTAGCCAAGCCGGAACTTTTGGTATTATGGGAACTTTTTCAACATTCTTTTCTCATCATATGGCTACAATGGAAGGTGGATTTGTGGTAACAGATGATGATGAGTTGTATCATATACTTCTTTGTTTAAGAGCGCATGGTTGGACTAGAAATCTTCCAAAAGAAAATTTAGTAGCCAATAAAAGCGATGATTGGTTTAGCGAGTCATTTCGTTTTGTATTGCCAGGATATAATGTGCGTCCAGTGGAAATGAGTGGAGCTATAGGCATAGAACAACTTAAAAAATTACCTATGTTTTTAAAACATCGTAGAGAAAATGCTAAATTATTTTGTGAGTATTTTAAAAACCATCCTGAATTTATTATGCAAAAGGAAATTGGAAGTAGTTCGTGGTTTGGATTTTCTTTGGTAATTAGATCAAATTCTAAATTACAAAGAAAAGATATTATTAAAAAATTAGAAGAAAATGATATAGAATACCGTCCTATAGCTACTGGAGATTTTACACAAAATGAGGTAATTAAGTATTTTGACTATGAAATTCATCAAGAATTAAAAAATGCAAAATATATTCATGAAAAAGGATTTTTTGTGGGTAATCACCAATTTAGTATTAGTGAACAAATTAGTTTGTTTAAAAAAGTATTGGATAGTCTATGAAAAAAATAGCGTTAATTACAGGATTTACAGGGCAAGTTGGTTCTCAAATGGCAGATTTCTTGCTAGAAAACACAGACTATGATGTTATAGGTATGATGCGTTGGCAAGAACCTATGGACAATATCTATCATTTAAGCGATAGGATAAATAAAAAAGATAGAATCAGTATTTTTTATGCAGATTTAAATGATTACTCTAGTCTTCAAAAACTTTTCGAGAGTCAAAGGCCTGATGTGATCTTTCATTTGGCCGCACAGTCTTACCCAAAAACTTCTTTTGATATACCTATAGAAACATTACAAACAAATATCATAGGCACAGCAAATATTTTGGAAAACATTAGAATTTTAAAGGCAAAAGATGGATATGACCCTGTAGTGCATATCTGCTCTTCAAGTGAAGTTTATGGTAAAGCAAAAGCAGGTGTTAAACTTAATGAAGAAACAGCTTTTCACGGTGCAAGTCCTTATAGCATAAGCAAAATCGGCACTGATTATTTAGGAAGATTTTATGGCGAAGCTTATAACATTCGCACTTTTGTTACAAGAATGGGAACACATAGTGGTCCAAGAAGAAGTGATGTGTTTTTTGAAAGCACGGTGGCAAAACAAATTGCACTCATTGAAGCGGGTTATCAAGAGCCTGTTATCAAGGTTGGAAATCTTTCGAGTGTAAGAACCTTTCAAGATTGTCGTGATGCCATAAGGGCTTATTATCTACTTTCATTAGAAAGCCAAAAAGGAAAAGTTCCTTGTGGGGAAGCTTTTAATATAGCAGGTGAAGAAGCCTTTAAACTTCCTGAAGTTATAGATATACTTTTATCTTTTTCTACGAGAAAAGATATTAAAGTAGAGCAAGATGAAGAAAGATTACGCCCAATTGATGCGGATTATCAAATGTTTGATAATACAAAAATCAAAAGTTTTATTGACTGGAAGCCAGAAATTCCAGCCAGACAAATGTTTGAGGATCTATTAAATCATTGGAGAGACGAGATAAAAAAAGGAAGGATTCCTTTAAATAGATGAAAACCATACGCACACAAACTCCTCTTCGTTTAGGTTTAGCAGGCGGGGGAACTGATATAAATTTATATTGTGATAAATACACAGGTTATGTTTTAAATGCGACTATATCTTTATATATACATTGCACTTTGATTGAAAGAGAAGATGGAAAAATCATTTTTGATTCGCCTGATACAAATTCTTACTGTGAGTACAAAAGTAAAGAGCATTTAGAAAATGATGGAAAGTTAGATATTTTTAAAAGTATTTATAATCGTATTGTAAAAGATTTTACAAAAAAACCTTTAAGTTTTTCTTTGCACACTTATTCAGATGTACCAAGTGGTAGTGGATTAGGTGGAAGTTCAACTTTAGTTGTAGGTATTATAAAAGCTTTTGCAGAGTGGCTTAATCTACCTTTAGGGGAATATGAAATCGCTAAACTTGCTTATGAGATAGAAAGAGAAGATTTAGGCATAGTAGGCGGAGCACAAGATCAATACGCCGCAACTTTTGGGGGATTTAATTTTATGGAATTTTATGAGAATAAAAGAGTTATTGTCAATCCTTTGCGTATTAAAAACTGGATAGCTAGTGAGCTTGAAGCTAGAACTGTGCTTTATTTTACAAATATTACAAGAGAAGCAAAAGATATAGAAGAGCATAAAAAAGGAAAGCTTGGAGATGAAAAATCCCTCGAAGCTATGCACGCTATAAAACAAGATGCTATAAAGATGAAAGAAGCTTTATTTAGAGCTGATTTTGATACTTTGGCGAAAATTTTAGGCAAGTCTTGGCAGTCAAAAAAAATCATTTCAGAAATCGTTAGTAATGATGAGCTTGAAAGAATTTATAAACTCGCTATAGATAATGGAGCTTATAGCGGCAAAACTAGTGGAGCAGGAGCTGGTGGATTTATGTTTTTCTTTGTAGATCCTACTAAAAAATATAATTTAATCAAAGCTTTAAACAAAGAGCAAGGTTATGTACAAGATTTTTCATTTACAAAAGAGGGGGTTAAATCATGGAAATTATAAATAATTATATAAAAGAACATTTTCAAGAATCAATTTTGGTAAAAGAGCAAATTTTAAAAGATGAAGATTTAATAACTCTTATTAAAAATGTTTCATTGGAAGTCATAAAAGCTTATAAAAATGGTAACAAAACTTTATTAGCAGGAAATGGTGGTAGTGCAGCTGATGCACAGCATATCGCAGGGGAATTTATAAGTAGGTTTTATTTTGATAGACCCGGTATCGCAAGTATTGCACTTACTACAGATACTAGCGTATTAACAGCTATCGGGAATGATTATGGTTATGAAAATTTATTTGCTAGACAAGTACAAGCTCAAGGTGTTAAGGGAGATATTTTTATAGGTATTTCTACAAGTGGAAATAGTAAAAATATCTTAAAAGCTCTAGATCTTTGCAAGCAAAAAGGAATCATAAGTATAGGCTTAAGCGGAGCTAGTGGCGGAGCGATGAATGAGCTTTGTGATTATTGTATAAAAGTACCTTCAACTTGCACACCAAGAATTCAAGAAGCACATATTTTAATAGGACATATTATTTGTGCTATCGTTGAAGAAGAGCTTTTTGGCAAGGGTTTTTCTTGCAAGCAATAATACTTTGTGGTGGCTTAGGAACAAGACTTAAAAGCGTTATAAAAGATATTCCAAAACCTATGGCACCGATAAATGATAAGCCTTTTTTAGAATTTATTTTTGAATATCTTAAAAAGCAAGGTATAAAAGAAGTTATCTTAGCAGTATCATACAAATATGAAGTGATACAAGAGTATTTTAAAGATGAGTTTTTAGGTATAAAAATAAAATACAGCATCGAAAAAGAGCCCCTAGGAACAGGCGGAGCTATAAAAGAGGCTTTGAAATTTATAAAAAATGAAGCTTATGTTTTAAACGGCGATACTTTTTTTGATATAGATTTAAGTAAATTAAAACTAAATGGAAGTAAAATTTGTCTTGCTCTAAAACGAATGAATAATTTTGATAGGTATGGTACGGTAAATGTTGATTGGCGAGGTCTTGTAATTTCTTTTGAGGAAAAGGTATTCAAAAAGCAAGGTTTAATCAATGGTGGAATTTATCTTTTAACTAAAGATGTTTTTAATGAATTTGATTTAGAGAAAAAATTTTCTTTTGAAGAATTTTTACAAGAAAATTATGAAAAATTAAAGGCAAGAGCTGAAATTTTTGATGATTATTTTATAGATATTGGTGTGCCTGAGGATTATTATAATTTTACAACCAACCAAAGCCATTTTTAAAGGAGAAACCCTATGTATAACCCAGACTCAGCTATAGAAAGAGTAAAAAACTATTTAGCTTATAAATTGGGTCAAGCTCTAATTGATTTTAAACAAAATGGGGGGGGGTATATAGCATTATTTAAAAAACTTTATAAAATTAAAAAACAACATAAAAAAGAACAACAAATTTATCAACAAACCATACAAATCTTTCCTCAACTTAAATATCCAAGTTTGGAAACATGTCCTGATTATAGTGAATCCCTAAGATATAAATTTCATTTATCTTATATGCTGGGAGAAGTTTTAATCAAGGCTGATATGAATAAGTTTAAAGATGGGTATTTTTTTCTTTTTAAAAATATAGAACAAACTAAAAAAGATTATAAAATAATAAAAGAAATTTTAGATCTTTCTAAAAAGTTTGAAGAAAATATTTATATTATACTTGCTGAAAATAAAAATTTATTCATGTGTAATTTGGATAATTTGAAAATTATTTTAGACTTACATAAAAATTATATACCAGCATTAAAAGTTATTTTTCAAAATTTTAATTATACGCTAAATCATTTGGAAATGATACAAGAATGGTTATTATCAAGTGATTTTAAGCAAAGATTTCAAGATGTAAATCATCCTTATCCTTCTTTACTTGACCCTAAAAAACTTAATGATCAAGCAGAAAAAATAAATTATCATAATATTTCAGGCGAATTAGCTTGGAAAATGAATTTACCATTGCCTGAAAATTATAAATTAATATGGCTATGGGCTGCATGCAGTGGAACAGTAGCTATTTATACATTTTTTAATTATTCAGATATTTCAACTATTAATGCAAATGGTTGTGAAGATGAAAAAAAAGTTTATATCGATAATTATACGTATATATTAAGCAAAAAAACACATGTAGCTATAGCTCCAAGAGTGTTTGAAAATAATGATAAAATTTATTATTTATTTGCTAGCAATGTTCCTTTATTATATATATGTAGAGATCCAATATCAATTATCAGGCATGCAATAAATCATATAGGTGACCAAAATAGCAAAATAAAACCAATGATGAAACAGATAACTTTAAATTCAAATTTTAAAGAGCTTTTTCCAGAAATACTTTACTGGTATTCCAATTCAAGCAAACCTGAATTAAATAGCTTGATAAAAGTTTTAGATAATTATGAACTTTACTTTAAATCATATCAAAGAATTAAAATTTTAAAAAAAGATGTATTGTGTTTTGAGCTTAATGAAATCTCTGGTTTAAATGCTCGAAAAACATTTGATTTTATAGCTGATAAATTTTTTAATGTAAAATGCGATTATTCTTTTTTTTCTAAAAGAATTAATCGCCATCAAGGTGATTTGGTTGTGCTTCCAGTTGTATATTCTATTGTTATAGGTGAAATTTGTATTAATATAGTAATTACTACAAAAAATCTTATGTATTTTAATTCTTTAGAGCCTAAGATGACAGATGAAGACTATATTGACATTACTTCTGAAATTTTTAAAGAAAGAAAGTTAATGTTTGATAATATTATTTTGTTAATAAAACAAAAAGAATATAATATTTTAAAGAATAATCAAAAATGTTTTATAGATAGCAAAAAATATTTAAACGGTTATATGGATGCGTTTGAAGAGAATGAGATAAAGATTAAAAACAATCTTATTACAGAAGAAGAAATTTTGCAATATTTACAAATGAGAAAAGATTTGCGATTAAAATTAAAAGATATTTTAGATGAAGAATTAAATTTTATAAAAATAAATTATCCAAAGCATTTAAAACAATGGAAATATTATCAAAAATTTGAGCAGATGTGTAATGAAACATAATTTAACTATTTGGCTTACAGGTTTAGCAGGAAGTGGTAAAAGTTATATAGCGCAAGCATTGTATAGAAAATTAAAAGAGAAATATGACAATGTTATCTATCTTGATGGAGATGAGTTAAGAGAGCTGTTGGGATATTTTTCCTATGATAAAAAAGGTCGTATGGATGTATCCTTTAAACGATCCGATTTTGCTCGTTTTTTAAGTAATCAAGGAATGATAGTTATTGTAAGTGCGATTTCTATGTGGAATGAAATTTATGAGTATAACCGCAAATATTTAAAAAATTATTTTGAAATTTATATAAAATGTGAATTTGAAGAGTTGAAAAGACGCGATAAAAAGAATTTATATACCCAAGCTTTAAAGGGCGAAATTTCAAATGTCGTGGGTGTAGACATTCCGTATGATGAACCAAAAGCTGATTTAGTGATTGACAATACCCAAATGGCAGCACTTGATGATAAGGTTTGCCTTATTTTAACAGCGCTTTCTCAAAATTTAGATAATTCAAAGCGCGAATAAATGTTACAAGTAACCCATGAAAATTTCCTAGATTTAAAATATTTTGCTAGCGGTGTGTTTTATCCTTTGGAAGGTTTTATGAATTATGAAGAATATAAAAAAGTAATTTATGAAATGCAACTTTTAAATGGTGAAATATGGACCTTGCCTATTACTTTAGAAGTGGATGATTTTAAAGATATTTATGTGGGACAAAAGCAAGATTTATATTATCAAGACAAATTTATAGGAAATATTCAAATCGAAGATAAATTTTGCGTTCAAGATCAGGATCTTTATGAAATTTTTCAAACTAAAGATGAAAAACATCCTGGTATTATAAAAGAAAAAAAACGCTCTTCTTTGCGTGTTGGTGGAAAAATAGAACTTAAAGAAGAATTTTATAAAGATTCTTTATATAAAAATATTTTAAAAGATGTTTTTAATGCTGATATTAAGACCATAGTGGGTTTTCAAACAAGAAATCCTATCCACAGAGCTCATGAACATTTGCAAAGAATTGCGCTTGAAATTTGCGATGCTTTGTTTATTAATCCTCTAACAGGCTGGAAAAAGCAAGGAGATTTTACCGAAGCAGCAGTGATGAGTGCTTATAAAACTATGTTTGATGAGTTTTATCCTAAAGATAGAGTTTATATTCAAGGTTTACAAACTGCTATGCGTTATGCGGGTCCTAAAGAAGCTATTTTTCATGCTTTACTTAGAAGAAATATGGGTTGTACCCATTTTATCATTGGCAGAGATCATGCGGGAGTGGGAGATTATTACGGAATTTACGAGGCGCAAAAGTTGGCTAAAGATCTATCAATGCGTTATGATTTAGGTATAGATTTTTTACTTTTAAAAGAACCTTATTATTGTTCTAAATGTCAAAAAATTGTGAGTGAAAAAAATTGTGCACATTATAAAGAACATAGAATTGCAATTAGTGGTACGCAAATTAGAAAGGATTTAAGCGAGGGTAAAATTCCTAGCGAACTTATGATGCGTTCAGAAATTTCTGCTAGTATACTTGCTTTAGGTAGAGAAAATATTTTTATTGATTAAAGGATTGACAATGAAGAAGCTTATTTTAACAACAGGTCCTAGTTTAGGTGGAAAGATAAATCTTAATCAAATTCATCAAGATAAATTTATTTATAGAATTAATGGAGCTCATGGAGATATAGAGAGTATTAAAAATACTATTATTAATTTAAGAAAACAAAAAGCTGATATTGATATTTTGATTGATTTACCAGGAAATAAAATTAGAACTTCAGGGATTAGCGAGGCTATTCAAGTAGAAAAAGATAAGGATTTTTCTTTAAAAATTGATCAGTTTAATTACAAAGAATTTTATAAGCTTGTTAAACCAGGTATGGAGGTTTATGCTAATGACAGCATATTTTTGTTTATTGTAAAAGAGGTAAATGATAAAGAAGTTGTATTTACTTCCAAAAGCACAGGTTTGCTTTTAAATAATAAGGGTATGCATGTAAGAAATTTGCATGATAATATTCCTTTTTTATTTGAAAAAGACAAGGAGCTTATAAAGCTTTGCAATGAGTTTGATATAGCTTATGTAGGAGCTTCTTTTGTAAGAAAAGCAAGTGATATACAAGAAATAAAACAAGTGCTTCATTCAAATACTAAGATTATTTCTAAAATTGAAACTTTAGAAGCAGTGAATAATTTATACAGTATTTTGCAAGAAGTAGAATATATTTTAATTGATAGAGGAGATTTATCTACAGAAATTGGTATAGAAAAAATTCCACGTTTTCAAAATTATATTGTAGAAATGGCACATCATAATGCAATTAAAGTATTTTTAGCTACACAAATTTTAAAAAATATGGAAGAAAAACCTATTCCTACTATTGCAGAAATTGATGATTTATATAATATCGCAAAAAGTGGAGTTTTTGGTGTGCAACTTTCTGAAGAAACAGCTGTAGGACACTATGTAGAAGAATGTGTTAAGATTTTAAATTTAATACAAGATGAAATCAATAATGAAAAAATCATTCTTTAGGAAAGCAATATGAAATTTGAATCTTTAAGTCCTGAGAATATTAGTATTATATTTTTATCTTTGGGAGTTTTATTATTTTCTTCTTTTGTTTTTGGAAAATTATTTACTTTATTTAAAGCTCCAAAAGTAATTGGTGAAATTTTTGGTGGTTTTGTTTTGGGGGCAAGTGGTTTGTATATTTTTGCTCCTGATTTACTTACAGATATCTTTAATGGATTTAATGAGCAAGGCAAGATATTAAATATTTTTTATCAATTAGGTTTGATATTTTTAATGTTTATTGCAGGGTTTAATACGCAAATTAGTTTTGAAAAACAAAATATTAAGATTATTTCTACTTTATTTTTAGGTGGTACTTTTTTATCTGCTGGTGTGGGATATTTTTTTATTGATTATTTTAAAGAAAGTTTTATTGGAACAAAGGGGAATGATTTATCTTTTGATTTGGTTTTTTTAATAGCCATTGCTGTAACTTCTATACCTGTAATATCAAAAATATTTTTTGATATAGGAGTGATTAAAACAAGATTTGCAAGTATAGTTTTAACCACTTCAACAATACAAGATTTGTTTTTATGGATTTTACTAAATATTACTATTAATGCCGCAACAAATCAAGATTTAACTTTAATGAGCAATCTTAAAACCGCTTTTCTTACTTTATTTTTATTTATAGCTGTGAAGGTAATTTCTCATTTCTTTGAAAAAATTTCTTTTCGCATGAGTACAATTGATTTTTTTACTTTAAGCTTTGTTGTGTTATTTTTATCTATAGCTTTTTTAAATATGATTCATATCAACCCTATGTATACTTCATTTCTTGTAGGTTTTTTAATAAAAAATATTTTAAATAATCATCAAGAATTAAGAGAAAAAGTTAACGGTATTTCAGATATGGCTTTTTCATTTTTTATTCCTATTTATTTTGCTTTAATCGGTATTCAATTAAATATTATGCATGAATTTTCTTTTAACATGTTTATATTCTTCTTAATTCTTGCGTGTTTATTGAAATTTTTAGGTTGTTATATAGGATTAAATTTTGTTAAAATTTCTAATATTTCAAGAATTAATTTTGCAATTACTATGAATGCTAGAGGTGGTCCAGGAATAGTTTTAGCTAGTGTTGCTTATTATTATCAGATTATTAATGTAAGCTTTTTTACAACACTTATTTTAACCGTTTTAATTTCTTCGATGATGGCGGGTTATTGGTTGAGATATCAAAAAAATAAAAATATAAATATTTTTTCTGAATTCTAATAAAAATTATAAAATTGAATTTTTGATATAAAAAATTTGTTATAATTCTTTTAAAAATATTTTTAAAAGAAATATTTATGAAGTATTACTCAACATCAAAAAAACTTATCGCTAATGTTAGAAATTTTTATACCATTTCTTTGTATAAGAAAAATTTAAAAATAAATAAAGATGACCTTTTCTTTGGCTGGGGACGCAAAAAATCAGGTTTAAAAGCTATGAATTTAGCTAAAAAATATAAGGCTAAATTCATACTTTTAGAAGATGGATTTATCCGCTCATTAAACTTAGGGGTTGAAAATAGCCCAAGTTTTTCTATGGTTAAAGATGATATAGGCATTTATTATGATGCAACAATGCCTTCAAAGCTTGAAAATCTTTTAAATACTTATGAATTTAAAGATGAAGAAATCAAGCAAGCTAAAAAAGCTATAGAGCTTATCAAAAAATATAAAATTAGCAAGTATAATAACAATCTCGATATTCCAGATGATTATTTTCAAAAAGATGAAAAAAGGATTTTAATCATCACTCAAACGGCAAATGATGCCTCGCTTGAATTTGGGCTCGCTAAAGATTTTAAAACCGTCGATATGATAAAAGATGCTATAAAAGAAAATCCTGATTCTAAAATTTATATAAAAATCCATCCTGACGTTTTAAGCGGTAAAAAACAAAGTGATTTAGACATAAAATCCTTACCTAAAGAATGTATTTTAATCACTGAAAATTTTAATCCCATAGCCTTGCTTGAGTTTTTTGATAAGGTTTATACCAAAACTTCTGGTATGGGTTTTGAAGCTTTGATGCAAGGATGTGAGTGTGTTTGTTATAGCATGCCTTTTTATGCAGGTTGGGGTCTAACAAAAGATAAATTAGAGTGTAAAAGAAGGATGCAAAAAAGAAGTTTAGAAGAAGTTTTCTATGCTGCTTATATACTTTATAGCGAGTATTTTAATCCTTATTTAAATCAAAAAAGTAATATTTTTGATACTATTCAAACTTTAGCAAAATATAAAAGCATAGAAAAGGCAAATTCTAATAGACTTTTTATGCTAGGCTTTACCTTATGGAAAAGGTATTTTATCAAGCCTTTTTTTAAGGCTAAAAATAATGAAATTATTTTTTTAAATTCTATTAAATCTTTAGCTAGATACAAGCTTAAAGAAGATGATAAATTCTTTATTTGGGGTAAAAAATATGATGAAAATACTCTTAAAAATTTGCTTTTAGTAAAGGCAAAAGAGCAAAATTTAACTAGTTTTACCCCTAAAGTTTCTTTAGTGGAAGATGGTTTTATCCGCTCAATTTCACTAGGTTCTGATCTTACGCGCCCTTTTTCTTTAATCGTTGATGATAAAGGACTTTACATAGATCCAAATAAAGTAAGCAAATTAGAAGAACTTTTGCAAAATGAAATTTTTGATAAAAATATGCTAAATAGGGCAAAAAATATTATAAAAACCTTACTTGAGAACCGCTTTTCAAAATATAATGGTTTAAAGCATGAAGACTTAAAAATCAATGCCAAAATAGGACAAAAGGTTATTTTAATCCCCGCTCAAGTTGAAGATGATGCTTCGATGATTTTAGGAGGTTTTGGCTTATCTACTCTTGATTTGCTTAAGGAGGTACGTTCTAAAAATCAAGATGCTTATATCATCTTTAAACCCCATCCTGATGTGTTAAGCGGCAACCGTGTAGGTTTAAAAGATGAAACACTCATCTTGGAATTTTGTGATGAGATTGTAAAAGATTGCAGTATTGATAGTGCTATAAAAATTGCTGATGAAATTCACACTATTACTTCTACAAGTGGTTTTGATGCTCTTTTAAGAGCTAAAAAAGTTTTTACTTATGGCATGCCTTTTTATGCGGGCTGGGGTTTAACAAAAGATAAATATAGATGCGAAAGAAGAACAAGAAAACTAAGCCTAGAAGAGCTTGTAGCAGGTGCTTTGATCACATATCCAAGATATATAAATCCTAAAACAAAAACTTTATGTGAAATTGAAGTTTGTTTAGATATAATGCTAAATTTACAAAAAGCTTATTTTTCAAAAAAATATATAAAATTGGCAATAGATTTTAAAACTTTTATACTTAGAAAAATAAGAAGATTTTATGAATTTTTAGCAAAGAAATGAGATTTAGCACTAAAATTAAAAAAGAATTTAGCGGTAAAAATGTTTTACTCTTGCAAGGACCTGTGGGAAATTTTTTTCACCTTCTTGCAATAAAAATGAAAAAAAAACAAACCAAAGTTTTTAAACTCAATTTTAACGGTGGAGATTTTTTTTTCTATCCTAGTGGAACGAGGTGTAAGTGCGATGAAAAAGATCTTGAAAATTTCTATAGAGATTTTTTTCAAAGCAAAAAAATCGATGCTATTTTAATGTATAATGATTGTCGTATTATCCATGCTAAGGCTATTAAAGTGGCTAAAGAATTAGGAGTTGAAATATGGATTTTTGAAGAAGGATATTTAAGGCCTTATTGTATTACTTTGGAAAAAGATGGGGTGAATGCAAATTCTTCTTTACCGCGTGATAAAAATTTTTATCTTTCTCAAAATATTTTTACCAAAGAAAGCATAAAAGAAATTCCAGGTGGATTTAAATTTATGGCTTTTGATGCCTTTTTGTATTGGTTATTTGCTTTTATTTTGGCCCCATTTTTTAACAACAAACTTCATCATCGCACTTTATATCCTTTTGAATTTTTATTTTGGTTTAGATCTTTATATAGAAAATATCTTTACAAGATTACAGAAAAAAAACTAAATGAAAAGATTTATAATTTAGAAAAAAAGTACTTTTTGGCGATTTTACAAGTTTATAGCGATACGCAAATTAAATATCATTACAAAAAAAGCATAGAGCACTTTATAGAGGAAACCATACTTTCTTTTGCAAACCATGCAAGAGCTAAATCTTATCTAGTTTTTAAACACCATCCCATGGATAGGGGTTATAAGAATTATTCTAAACTCATAAGTGATTTAATTCAAAAATATCATGTCGAAGGAAGGGTTTTATATGTTCATGATACCCACTTGCCAGTTCTTTTAAGAAAGGCTTTAGGTTGTATTACTATAAATTCAACAGTGGGTCTTAGTGCTATTTTAGAAGGCTGTCCGACTAAGGTTTGTGGCAATGCTTTTTATGATTTTGAAGGCTTATCTTATCCAAAGAAACTTCAATTTTTTTGGCGTGAAGCTCATGCTTATAAACCCAATCCTGTTTTGGTATGTAATTTTAAAAAATACCTTTTACAAACTAATCAATTCAACGGCAATTTTTACAAAAATTTCTTTTTAGACAAATAAGACTAAAAAGCTTTGATTAAGAGAGCTTTTAAAGCAAAGTTGTTATAATTAAAAGCAAAAAAGAAATATTGTATGGATAGGGAAGTATTTTATATAGCAGGATATGATCCTAAAAGTTATAGATTTTATTATGATTTATTTAAAAAAAACCTAAAAGATTATTCTCGTGCTTTTAACATTAAAGCTGATTTAAGTAAAATTGAAAAAAATGAGCAATTTCCTTTTTTTAAAATTTCTTGCGAGGGAGTGCAAACTAAATATCATTTTTTAGCATGGAATGATATTGTTAAGAAAAATTGGTCAGAAAATTATAAAGATGCCTTAGTAGATTGTTATAGTTTTTTTAGAATTTATACTATCACAGGACTTTTTATCAAATTTGGTAAAGAGTCGATTTATCAACTTATCACAGGTTATTATCCTTTTTTTTATGTGTTATTTTCTTTGCTATTTTCTTTGGTTTTAGCTTTTGGAAGTTTTGCTTTTTTGCAAAATTATATGCATTTTTCTTTAGCTATCATCATAGGATGTTTTCTAGGATTTTTACTAAATCATTTTTTATTTAAATTAGGTAAGAAATTAGCTGTATTTTGGATAGCAAGAATTTGTGCTTTTTGTGCTACTTGGCAAGATAAAAAAACAGGCATTATGCAAGAAAGAATCAAGCTTTTTGCAAATGTTATAGTAGATAAGCTAAAACAAAACGAAAGCAAACAAGATTATGAACTTATTTTAGTAGCGCATAGTGTTGGAACTATAGTTTGTATAGAAGTTTTGGAGTGTATTTTAAGACAAAATTTAGATTTATCTTTACTTTGTAAATTAAAAATTCTTACTCTAGGAGAATGCATACCTTTAGTGAGTTATCAAAAAAAAGCAGGTGAATTTAGAAAGAAGCTTGAATTTGTTTCAAGGTTTGATTTAAAATGGTATGATTACACATCGATTATTGATGGAGCATGTTTTCCTCAAGTGGATTTTTTCCGCACGAGTGGTGTAAATGCTAAATTTACACCCCCATTTTTAAGTGCTAAATTTCACACTTTATATGAAAAACATGAGTATAAAAAAATAAAAAGAGATAAAAACAAAGCACACTTTTTATATCTTTATAGTATTAGTGTTAAAGGTGATTATGATTTTTTTTCTTTCATCATAATGCCTAAATTTTTAGAAGAAAAGGCAAAAATATGAGCGAATGTCCCTTTTTTCCAAAACCTTATAAAAATAAGGCTTCTACACTTTTAACTTTTTTGTTAAAGCGTAGATCTTGGCTTGATGGGCTTTATGAGCGTAGTTATAAAATGCAAACAGGCTATGTGAAGATGCCAAATTTTGATCTTTATGTTATAAATGACACTAAAGAAGTTAAAAGAATGATGGTTGATGAGGTTAGAGAATTTCCTAAAAGTGCATTTTTGCATGAGCTTTTAAGTCCGCTTTTAGGGGAGAGCATTTTTACTACAAATGGTGAAGTTTGGAAAAAGCAAAGAGAGCTTTTGCGTCCAAGTTTTGAAATGACTCGTATCAATAAAGTGTTTAATCTTATGAGTGAAGCTGTGGCAGATATGATGGATCGTTTTAGCAAGTATCCAAATCATGCTGTTATCGAAGTAGATGAAGCTATGACTTTTATTACCGCTGATGTGATTTTTCGCACCATTATGTCTTCAAAACTCGATGAGGAAAAAGGTAAAAAAATCTTAAATGCCTTTGTGACTTTTCAAGAGCAAAGCGTGCATACAGCCATGCGTCGTATGTTTCGTTTTCCAAAATGGCTTTCTTATGTTTTAGGAGATCGTAAGCGTGCTAAGGCCGGAGATGTGATCAGACAGGTTTTAAGTGACATCATAAAACCAAGATATGATATGGCAGATAATGCAGAATTTGAAGATATTTTAGGATCTTTGCTTTTAGTAGTGGATGCAGATACAAATAAGCGTTTTTCTTTTGAGGAAATTTTAGATCAAGTGGCTATGCTTTTTTTAGCAGGACATGAAACCACAGCAAGTTCTTTGACATGGACGCTTTATTTGCTTAGTCTTTATCCTAAGGAGCAAGAAAAAGCTTATGAGGAGATTACTCAGGTTTTACAGGGTGGAGCCATTGAAATTTCGCATCTAAGACAGTTTAAATACTTAACAAATATTTTTAAAGAATCTTTAAGACTTTATCCTCCTGTTGGATTTTTTGCAAGAGAGGCAAAAAAAGATACCCAAGTTAGAGATAAGCTTATTAAAAAAGGTTCTGGGGTGGTGATTGCTCCTTGGCTGATACACAGACATGAAGAATTTTGGACAAATCCACATGGATTTAATCCTTCTCGTTTTGAAGGAGAATACAAAAAAGATGCTTATTTGCCTTTTGGTGTAGGGGAAAGAATTTGCATAGGACAAGGTTTTGCTATGCAAGAAGCGATTTTGATTTTGGCTAATATTTTAAAAACTTACAAACTAGAACTTGAAGAAGGTTTTGTACCTGATGTAGTAGGCCGTTTAACAGTGCGTTCGGCTAATGGTATGAGGATAAAATTTAGCAAAAGAGAGTTATGAAAAGAGTTAGAACTAAAATTCGTGCCAATTTTCGTCGTCGTGTAAAACGCACTTTAAAAGGAAGCTTAAAAGAAAAATTAGCAGGGACTATTCTGCTTTGTGCAATAGTACCTTTAGCAGTTTTAGGATATCTTTTTATCGTGATTATAGGAACTTTTTTTAATACCGCACGAGCAAGACAGGGTGTTAGAGCCTTAGATCATTTTGTAAATGCAAGCTTGTTTAATGGCTATGCTTGGGAGAGCGTTTCTTCTCATGCGTGGCGTGAAAGAAATCGTAAAAAATGGGCAAGGATTGTTATAAAAATCACAGATTTTTTTCAAAAAGATCATTGTAAAAGAGCAAATAAAAGAGAACAACCTGTGGTAGATTTCATACTTTCAAGAAATTTAGACAAGCAAACTATAGGAAAATAATCAAACTATAGCCACTATGGCTATAGCAAAACCATTATCATGAGAAATGCTTAGGGAAGTTTGAGTGATATTAAAATTTTTTGTAATTTTTTGAGAATATTTTAATTGAGGCGCGTTTTTTTCATCTTTTGATATTTCAATATCAAAAAAACTGCATAATTCACAAATTCCAACACCCAAAGCCTTGCTAGCAGCTTCTTTAGCAGCCCAAAGACCTGCTAGAGTTGCTGGATTTTTAATGAGTATTTGTTCTTTTGGGCTTAGAAATTTATCCAAAAAATTTTTGCCATGTCTAGAATGAATTTTTTCTATCCTAGAAATGGCGATGATATCACAGCCTACACGCATTTAAGAAACTACAAAATCCGTAAAATAAACATTTTTAATAAAGCCATCGGTTAAAATTTCATTGATTTTTCCAACTAGCTCATCTTTTAAACGTTCTTTGCCTTTTTGTGTACTTACTTCTTCAAAAGTTTTAGCTGTTAATGTACGAATAATAATATCACGAATCACTGGAACTTTTTTATCGAGTTCAGGTTTTAAAAGTTCGCTATTTTGTTCTAGTTCTATAGTGCATTTTACATATCTTGAGCCGCTATCACTAAGTAAATTTAGGGTAAAAGGATCAAGTGGGTACATAGGACCTATATTAGCAAAATCACTACCTCGCTGAGTAGGAGCTGAAACTTTAGGTTTATCAGCTTTTGTCTCTTCTTTTGGAGCTTCTTTGACTTCACTTTCATCACTTGAACTGCTTGAAATAAGCCAAGCAATCACTCCCATAATACTAAGAAGTAAAACAAAAAGTAAAATAACAATAATAATTACAAGTGAACCGCCTTTTTTCTTTTTTGTTTCTTCGTTTTCTAATTCTTCATCCATAAATTTTCCTTCATTTAGTGAAATTAATGTAAAATTGTAGCAAAAATTTCTTTTCTATCCAAATTTGCTTTAGAAAAACGATAAATTTAGGTCAAAGAAGAGATGAATTTGAAGGAAAAAAATGTTAGATGTGATTTTTAGAGAATATGATATAAGAGGGCTTTATGGCAAAGAACTAAATAAAAAAAGTGTTAAGGCTATAGGTTTTTGCTTGGGACAAACCATGCTAAATAAAGGCTGTAAAAATGTAAGTGTGGGCTATGATGCAAGATACAGTGCAAATGAACTTTTTAATTATCTAGTGAGTGGACTTAACAAAGCAGGGATAAAAATCTATGATATAGGGCTTGTGCCAACTCCATTGGGATATTTTAGTCTCTATGAGGGCTTGAAATTTGATGCAAATATTATGATAACAGGCTCTCATAACCCAAAAGATTATAATGGTTTTAAAATCACTATCAATAAAGAAAGTTTTTTTGGTGTAGAATTAAAAGAGTTTTCAAAAGAAGTTTATAAGCATTTAGATGATGAGATTGAAGAAAATTTAGAAGTAGAAAAATATGATATTTTAAGCCTTTATGTGAAATTTATGTGCGAGCAATTTAGTTTTTTAAAGGATTTTAATTATAAATTTGGTGTTGATTGCACAAATGGTGCGGCTGGAGTGGTGATAAAGCCTTTAATCAAGGCTTTAAATTTAAAAGCTCATGTAATGTTTGCAGAGCCTGATGGACAGTTTCCAAACCACGCTCCAGATCCTACAGAAGAAGAAAACTTAAGTGCGATTAGAGAGTTTTTAAATCAAAATCAAGATTATTCTTTAGCTTTTGCTTTTGATGGGGATGCTGATAGAATGGTTGCTTTGAGTAAAACTCATGTATTTTGCGGGGATGAGCTTTGTTATTTGTTTGCTAAAAATATTCCTAATCCACGCATTTTAGGTGAGGTAAAATGTTCTAAAAATCTTTTTGATGAAGTGGCTAAATTTGGAACTATTTTTATGGGAAAAACAGGACATTCTAATATCAAAAAAATGATGAAAGAAAAAGATATTGATTTGGCTGCTGAAGTGAGCGGACATATTTTCTTTAAACATAGATATTTTGGTTATGATGATGGAATTTACGCATTTTTAAGAGCCTTAGAACTTGTTTATAAAGGTTTTGATTTAGAAAGTATGATTAAAGCTTTACCAAAACTTTATACTACGCCTGAAATTAAAATTCCTGTAAATGAAGAAGAAAAATTTAAACTTGTGGAAGAATTTCAAAAAGAGATTGAAAAAGGAGCTTTAAAAGGTGTTAAAAGTCTTTGTGAAATCGATGGAGCTAGGATAGATTTTGGCGATGGATGGGCTTTGCTTCGTGCATCTAACACCAGCCCTTATCTTATCACACGCTTTGAAGCAACTTCTTTAGAAAGAGCAAAAGAGCTTGAAAGTATGGTATTTGCTTTATTTGATGATATAAAAGCTAGGCTTAAGAATTGATGAGATAATATTTTGCGATTTAAATTTATTTTAAAAAGGAATTAAAAATGAAAAAAATACTTGTTCTACTTTCGTTGTGTGCCTTTGCTTTTGGTGCAAGTGAATGTGATAGAAAAATCGATCGTATCAATAAAGAAATCAGTTTTTCTAAAGCACATAATGATACAGCTAGAACTTTAAGCTTAGAGCTTGCTTTAAAACAAGTACAAAATGATTGTGCTAAAGATCCTATGTTTTATGATAAAAAGTTAGAAGCTAAAAAACTTAAAGAACAAGAAGTGGAAAAAATCGAAAAAGAACTTGATGCTTTAAAAGAACAAAAAGATTATATGAGTAAGGCTGAGTATAAAGCTAAAAAAGAAGCTTTAAAAGAACAAAAAGAGAAAATCAAAAAAGAAATTAAAGAATATATTAATAATCTCTAAAAATTAAAAGGCTAATTAAATTTAGTCTTTTTAAACCCTACCTTTTTTAAGATTTTC
Source organism: Campylobacter sp. BCW_4338 (assembly GCF_001763255.1). Taxonomy (NCBI): domain Bacteria; kingdom Pseudomonadati; phylum Campylobacterota; class Epsilonproteobacteria; order Campylobacterales; family Campylobacteraceae; genus Campylobacter; species Campylobacter sp. BCW_4338. Next base: position 48,459 of record NZ_MJYJ01000024.1, on the reverse strand, counting down.
TAATAATTCTTCTATATTATAAATTCCTCTGTGTTCTGGTGTTAAAAGATGGATTAAAATATCACCAAGATCAATCACGCTCCATTCTTCACTACTATCTATGTTTAAAAATTCCTCACCTTTGGCTTTAAGTTGTGTTTTAAGCTCATCGATCAAAGATAGAGCGTGTCTTTCTCCTAAAGTAGCTGCGATAATGACATATTTTACAAAGTATTCTTGCTCGCTCATGTCAATGGTTTTGATATCTTCAGCTTTTTTTTCATCTAAAATTTTAACGATTAAATCTATTCTTTCTTGCATTCTTTTCCTTTAATTTTTGAAATTGTATCAATTTTTTTGTAATTTTTCATAATATTTTTTTACTTCATCTTTAATTTCTTCACAAACTTCATTTGTATTTAAAGTATTGCGTATAAAAGAAGAAGCGATTTTTTTATCGGTTTTTAAATCTTTGAAATTCTTAGGAATTTCTATATCATTGCGATTGGCAATAACAAATTCTACTAAAGAATTAAGTTTTTCAAAATCATGCCAAAGATGAAGTTTTTCTAAATGATCTGCGCCGATTAAAAGATAAAATTTACTAGGATTATAAAGCTTATAAAGATACTTAACGCTTTCTATGCTAGGAACAGGGTGTTTTTGCTTGGTTTCAAAATCGCAAATTTCAACTTTTGGCAAATGTCCCCAAAGTTTTTTAACCCATAAGAATCTTTGCTTTTCATCAGCACTAAAGTTTTGTTTAAAAGGGTTGATATAAGTAGGCATAATAATAAGCTTATTAATATCTAATTTTTCCAAAGCCTCTAAAACAACGCTATTGTGTCCATTATGTGGTGGATCAAAACTGCCACCAAAAAGTGCTATCTTCATTAAAATTTTAACCTTTTTTTTGTAGAATATTAGCATTATATTTTGCAAAAGGAAATTAAATGGCTGTAAAAGTTGCTATAAATGGTTTTGGACGCATAGGCAGATGTGTTGCAAGAATCATCTTAGAAAGAAATGATATTGAGCTTGTGGCGATAAATGATACTACGGATATTGAACTTACAAAATACCTTTTTAAATACGATACAGTACATGGTGAATTTAAAGGCAGTGTTGATAGTGAAGGCGATGATTTAGTGGTAAATGGTAAAAAAATCAAAGTATTTAAAAGTCGCAATGTAAAAGATCTTGACTTTGCAAAATACGGCACACAAATTGTTTTAGAGTGCACAGGAGCACATTTAACTATGGCAAAATGTCAAGAATTTATAGATATGGGAGTGCAAAAAGTGATCATGAGTGCTCCTGCAAAAGATGATACACCTACTTATGTTTTAGGAGTAAATTCAGAACTTTACAAGGGTGAAAGCATTATTTCTAATGCAAGTTGTACAACAAATTGTTTAGGTCCTGTTTGTCGTGTTTTACAAGATAATTTTGGTATCGAAAAAGGACTTATGACAACGATACATGCTTATACAAATGGACAAAGTATTATTGATGCTAAAGCTAAAGATAAACGCCGTTCTCGTGCTGCAGCACAAAATATCATTCCAACCTCTACAGGTGCAGCAAAAGCTATGAAACTTGTTATGCCTGAACTTAATGGCAAGCTTCATGGACAAAGTATGCGTGTGCCAGTGATTGATGTATCAAGCGTGGATTTAACTGCACAACTAAGCCGTAAAGTTAGCAAAGATGAAATCAATGAAGCTTTTAGAAAAGCTGCAGCTACAAATTTAAAAGGCATTTTAATGGTGGATGATGATGAAAGAGTTTCAAGCGATTTTATCACTTGTTCTTATGGAGCTATTGTAGCAAGTGATTTAACTCAAGTGATTGCGGATGATTTTATCAAGGTGATTGCTTGGTATGATAATGAATGGGGCTATTCAAGTCGTCTAGTAGATATGGCAGTATATATTGCAAATAAGGCTTAATCATGAGTGATATTATTTCTATAAAAGATATTGATTTAACTAAGAAAAAAGTTTTTATAAGATGTGATTTTAATGTTCCTCAAGATGATTTTTTAAACATCACTGATGATAGACGCATAAGATCAGCTATTCCTACGATAAGATACTGTTTGGATAATGGTTGTAGTGTGATTTTAGCCTCTCATTTAGGGCGTCCAAAAGAAATTAGCTCTAAATATTCTTTAGAACCTGTGGCTAAGCGTCTTGCTAGACTTTTAGATAAAGAAATTATTATGGCAAAAGATGTTATCGGCGAAGATGCAAAAACCAAAGCTATGAATTTAAAAGCGGGTGAAATTTTACTTCTTGAAAATTTGCGTTTTGAAAAAGGCGAAACTAAAAATGATGAAAATTTAGCCAAAGAACTTGCCTCTATGGCTCAAGTTTATGTCAATGATGCTTTTGGAGTATGTCATAGAGCACATTCTAGTGTGGAGGCTATTACTAAATTCTTTGATGAAAAACACAAAGGTGCAGGATTTTTACTCCAAAAAGAAATTGATTTTGCAAGCAATCTTATCAAACATCCAGCACGTCCTTTTGTTGCTGTTGTTGGAGGTTCAAAGGTAAGTGGAAAACTTCAAGCATTGACAAATTTATTACCAAAGGTAGATAAATTAATCATAGGCGGAGGTATGGCATTTACTTTTTTAAAAGCTTTAGGTTATGATATAGGAAATTCGCTTTTAGAAGAAGAACTTTTAGAAGAAGCTAATAAAATTCTTACCAAGGGTAAAAATTTAGGAGTGAAAATTTATCTTCCAGTAGACGTTGTAGCCGCTCCTGCGTGCTCACAAGATGCGCCGATGAAATTTGTTCCAGCGCAAGAAATTCCAAATGGTTGGATGGGTTTAGATATAGGACCTGCAAGTGTGAGACTTTTTAAAGAGGTGATTTCTGATGCGCAAACGATTTGGTGGAATGGACCTATGGGTGTTTTTGAAATTGATAAATTTTCAAAAGGCAGTATTAAAATGAGTCATTATATCAGCGAAGGACATGCAACTTCTGTTGTTGGAGGCGGTGATACGGCTGATGTGGTTGCGCGCGCAGGCGATGCAGATGAGATGACTTTTATTTCCACTGGAGGTGGCGCTTCTCTTGAACTTATAGAAGGTAAAGAACTTCCAGGCGTAAAAGCTTTAAGATCTAAGGAAAATGAATGATCTTTGCTGCAAATTTAAAATGCAATCACACAAGAGCAAGCTTTAAAATTTATGCTGAAATTTTAAATAAAACTATGGGAGCAAAATGTGATGATATTATCGTTTTCCCACCTAGTGTAGCATTTTTAGAAAATGAAAATAACTTCATACAAGGAGCGCAAAATTTTTATCCTTGTGTTAATGGTGCTTTTACAGGAGAGCTTGGAAAAGAGCATTTGGACGAATTTGGGATCAAATGTGTTTTAATTGGGCATTCTGAAAGAAGAGCTTTAGGAGATGAAGAATTTATTAAGGCTAAATTTGATTTTGCTAAAGAGCATGGTTATAAAATTGTTTTTTGTATAGGTGAAAATTTAGATACAAAAAATTCAGGCAAGACTTTAGAGTTTTTAAAAAAACAACTTGAAATTATTGATTTAAATTATGAAAAACTCATCATCGCTTATGAGCCTATTTATTCTATAGGAACGGGAGTGAGTGCACAAAGTACAGATATCGCTAAAGTGCTTGAATTTTTAGCGAGTTTAACTAAGGCACCTTTGCTTTATGGTGGAAGTGTGAATGAAAATAATATCAAAGAAATTTTAAGTGTAAAACATTGTGGTGGAGTTTTAATAGGCTCTGCAGCGTTAAAAGTAGAAAATTTTATAAAATTAATCAAAGGATAAAAGATGATTATGAAGGGTAAAAAAGGCCTTATTGTAGGGGTTGCAAATAATAAATCTATCGCTTATGGCATAGCAAAAGCATGTTTTGATCAAGGAGCCCAGCTCGCTTTTACTTTTTTAAATGATGCTTTAAAAAAACGCGTAGAACCTATAGCACAAGAGTTTAATTCTGATTTTATTTATGAGCTTGATGTAAATAATAACGAGCATTTAGATTCTATCGCTGAAAAAATCAAAAAAGATTTAGGTGAGATTGATTTTGTAGTACATGCGGTTGCTTTTGCTCCAAAAGAAGCTTTAGAAAATTCTTTTTTAGAAACTTCAAAAGATGCTTTTGATATAGCTATGCAAACTTCTGTGTATTCTTTACTTTCTTTAACACGTGCGGTTTTACCTATTTTAAAAGATAAGGGTTCGATTTTGACTTTAAGTTATCTTGGTGGGGTTAAATATGTGCCTCATTATAATGTTATGGGTGTAGCAAAAGCTGCACTTGAAAGTTCTGTGCGTTATTTAGCAAGAGATTTAGGGGTAAAAGGAATTCGTGTTAATGCTATTTCAGCAGGTCCTATTAAAACTTTGGCAGCAAGTGGAATAGGGGATTTTAGAATGATTTTAAAATACAATGAAATCAATTCTCCTTTAAAACGCAATGTTAGTATAGAAGATGTAGGAAATTCGGCTATGTATTTACTTAGCGATTTAGCAAATGGTGTTACAGGTGAAATACATTATGTTGATGCAGGATACAACATCATGGGCATGGGTGATGTTGAAAAAAATGAAGAAGGGCAAACTGTTCTTTGTTGGGATAATCAAAAAGGATAAAAAATGGCAAAGCTTAGCAATGAAGAATTAAAAAATATACTTGAAGATCGCATTAAAAAACTTGAGAATTCTACTTTAAAAGAGGATAAGGTTATCAATGAAGAAAGTGTAAAAATTCTTGCTAGGCATTTATCTTTAGGCAATGAAATTCCAGCTCTTGCTCAAAGATTTTTTCAAATCGCACCTAAAACAAAGTTAGTATGGCTTCATCTTTGTGAATGTACAGGGTGTAGTGAGAGTTTGTTGCGTTCTGAGTTGCCAAGTTTTGATGAGCTTATTTTTGATTTTTTTTCTTTAGAATATCATGAAACTTTAATGGCAGCAAATGGCACTAAAGCCGAAGAGCTTTTAGAGCATGTTTTAGAAGAAGATTTTATTTTAGCGGTTGAAGGTGGTGTTGCAGCGATTGATACCTTTTTTCTTACTATAGGAGCACAAGGAGAGAGTGGCTATGAAATTTTAGAAAAACTAGCCGCTAAAGCCAAGGCTATTTTTGCAGTGGGTACTTGTTCAAGTTATGGTGGTATTCAAGCTGCCTATCCAAATCCTAGTAAAACCTGTGGTATTAGTGAAGTTTTAAGTCAGAAAGTAGTAAATATTCCAGGTTGTCCTCCAAGTGATATAAATATCATTGCGACTTTAAGTTTTTTTGCTTTATTTGGAGTTTTGCCTGAACTTGATGAGCAAAATCGTCCTGTGTGGGCTTATGGTAAATGTTTGCATGATATGTGTGAAAGAAAGGCGAAATTTGAAAGTGGGATTTTTGCTGAACATTTTGATGATGAAGCTGCAAAGAATGGAGCTTGTTTATTTAAGATAGGTTGTAAAGGACCTTATACTTACAACAACTGTCCTAAAGTGAAATTCAATGCTAAAACTTCTTGGCCAGTGGCTGCAGGACATGGTTGTATAGCCTGTAGTGAGAAAAATTTTTGGGATGAGTTTGGGAATTATGAAAAGCCTATGGCAAATATTTTTTCTTACGCTAAACTTTGCAATGAAGAGTTAAAACAAGAATTTTTTCTAGAAGAGCAAATTAAAATTTTAGAACAAATAGATTTTGAATTTGAAAGCAATATAAAACTTATTTTACAAAATATAGCTAAAAATAAATTAGGTGCTTTGCTTGTAGAAAATTATAAAAAATCCTTTGAAAAAAACTATGCTTTTATAGAACAAAATTTTGATGAAAATCCTATGCCTTCAAAAGATTTTTGGAAATATCTTGAGATGAGTTTTATTTTGGTTAAAGGCGCATTTTTAAAAGATAAGAATGATTTTTTAATTGCGGCAAAAAATTATGCTTTTAAACATGCAAGTCCTTATGATTTTAAGTTAAATATAAACGCTGAAAAACCAAAGCTTGATGTGAGTAAATCTTTTCGTATGACTTTAATCTATCTTTGCGGTGGGCTTGATTTTGAAGGTATTGCTTATAGTATTTTAAAAGCTTTTGAAGATAATATTACTAAAATTTCATCATTAAAAGCAAGTTAATTTAATAAAATTTTAGCAATATGAAGCCCTATAAAAGCTACTATATAAGCACTTGTGCAGGTAAAAAGAAAGAGAAAGAGAGTGTATTTTAGCTTTCCACTTTCTTTTGAAAAAACTATAGTTGCTGCAAAGCAGGGATTATAAATCATTACAAATAAAATAAAAGCCACTGCACTTGGTATAGGTATGTTTTTAGCGATAATTCCTTTTAAATCATTATTTGTTTCATCTACATCTTTTCCTAGTGAATAAAGCACTCCCATAGTTGAAATCATCACTTCTTTAGCAGCCAAACCACTGATTAAAGATACGCTTAATTTCCAATCTAACTCAAGGGGTTTAAAAATAGGTTCTATACCTTTGCCAAATTGTCCTAAATAGCTTTGTTCTATAGCTCTTTCTTGAGTATTAAAATCATTTAAATTTTCTTCACTTTTTGGAAAATTACTAGCAAACCATATAAGCAAAGAGGCCAAAAGTATGAAAGTTCCTGCTTTTTTAAGATACATTTTGGCTTTATTATAAACCATAAACCAAACTAAATGCCAATTTGGCATACGATATTTTGGCATTTCCATAACAAAAGGTTCATCAAGTCCACGAAATGCTGTCATTCTTAAAAATTTTGCAGCACAAAGTCCTAAAATCGCACCTAAAATATAAATTCCAAAAAGATAATTTCCTGCTTTTTCACTTGGAAAAAAAGCACCGATAAAAAGCACATATACAGGAAGTCTTGCCCCGCAACTCATAAAATTGATCACAAAAAGAGTTAAAAGCCTATCTCTTTTGTTCTTAAGAGTACGTGTAGCCATAAAAGCAGGTACCGAACAACCAAAGCCAGTGATTAGTGGAATAAAACTTTTACCATGCAAACCAAATTTATGTAAAATCCCATCAAGTAAAAAAGCTACTCTTGACATATAGCCTGTGGTTTCTAAAAGAGCTATGCCTAAAAATAAAATCATTATATTAGGTAAAAAAAGTATCACAGCGCCAACACCTGCGATAATCCCATCAGCCAAAGCTGAAGCGATAAAGGTATTAGAAATATTGTTTTTAACAAATTCACCTAAGGCATTAAAGCCTGATTCTATATAATCCATAGGAATTTGTCCTAAGCTAAAGGTGAGTTGAAATAAAAGCCACATTAAAAATAAAAATATAGGCAAGCCAAAGAATTTATGGATAAGTAAGGCATCGATTTTTTTGGTTAAATTTCTTTCTTCTTTTTTGTGTGTAATAATTTTTTTTGAAAGTTCATTAATAAAATATAATAAATCTTCTTTTTCTGGACTTTTTTCGCAAAGCGGAGTATAAAATTGGGATCTTGGAATAAATTTATTTTCAAATAAAATAATAATTTTTTGCAGCAAAAGTTCTAAATTTTCTTTTGTTTTTGCTGAAATTTCAACAACTTGACTTTGAAATTCTTGGCTTAAAACAGAAGTGTCAAGCTCTATACCTTCTTTTTTGGCTTCATCGCACATATTTAAAGCTAAAAGCATTTTTTTATTAAGGCTTAAAAGTTCTGCACTAAGGATAAGATTACGTTCCAAATTGGTGGCATCTAAAACATTAACAATAACATCATAGTCATTTTGATTTAAAAAATGACGTGTGATTTTTTCTTCTTCGCTATATCCATCTAAAGAATAAGTTCCTGGTAAATCAATGACTTCAAATTCATAGTTTTTGTAAAAAGTTTTTGCGCTTGCTTTTTCTATAGTAACTCCGCTAAAATTTCCTACTTTCATATTAGCTTTGCAAAGCGCATTAATAAGAAGACTTTTGCCTACATTAGGCTGACCTACAAGGGCTATTTTGATTTTTTTCATATAAGATTCACTTCTATGGTTTTAGCTTCATCAGATCTTAGGATAACACAACTTGTATCAAGTTCTACCATTATGGTGGCATTTTTTAAAGAGGAGTGAATTTTTTTCAAGTTTTTATTTTTAATAAATCCAAAGCTTAAAAGTCTATTTTTGAGTTCTTTGTGAGCGTTTAAATTGACAATAATAGCCTTTTGTCCATCTTTTAACTCGTTTAAAGTCATTGTAATTCCTAAATTAATAATAAATATTATAATAAAAAAGTGTAATGAAATATCCTTCTTGTAAAAAGAAGGATTAATATTTAAAAAGAAAAGCGGTTTAAATTTTCTAGATTGATGATTTGATCTAGAATTTTGTTAGCTTTAGCATTATCAAGGTAAATTTGTGCATTGGCTAAAAATTTAGCTTTTAATTCTTCAAAACTTAGTGGATTATCAAAATTACCTTTATTGATAAAAACATCTTTTTGGATTATACGTCCATCTTGCAAACTGGCTTCTAAATGTCCTGGAAAATATTTTGGAAAGCCTTGAGATTTTCTTTTTTCGTAACTGATTTTTTTAGCAAATTCTAGTACTTCTTCACGCTTTAAATTTTCATAAGATTCAAGAGTGATTTTACCATCAAAGAATCCTAGAGCCATTAAAAAAGGCATCGAAAATTTAGCTTCATAAGCACTATTTGGAGTGTATTTTACTTCCAAAGGATCGCAGATAAAAGAAATAGGAACTTCATCTACAAAACAATGAATACTTTTAATTTCATCAGCTTTTAAACCATCATTTTTTAAAGCAATAGCACAATCAATAAGCCCATGAGCAAAATGACAACTTGGATAAGGCTTGATTGAAACTTGCATAGTTTGCCAAATTTCTCCTAAGGCTTTGCTAAGTTCTGTTTTATCGCATTCTTCTTCTATACCAAAACATTTAAAGATATTATCCCTACCTTCAAAAATACTCAAAGGTCCACTCATATTGTTTTTAGCAAAATGAGCTACCATAATGCCGTTTTTAATAGCATTGGCAATATGTAAAACTTTTGAATTGGATCCATTGGATAAAAACTCATTAACCCCACTTGCAAAACTTCCTGCAAGTCCTAAAGCATTGATGATTTGTTCTTTGTTAAGATCTAGCAAGATTGCACTTGCACTCACGCTTCCAAAAATTCCTGCAATAGCAGTAGTATGAAAACCACGCTTATGAAAAGTACCTTTGCTTGCAATGCCTACTCTAGCTGCAATTTCCCAGCCTACTATAAAAGCTTTGATGATTTTTTTTGCATCTTTGTTAACATGAAAACCATAACTTAAACAAAGTGGAGTTAAAATCGCACTTGCATGCAAAATCGCTTCTGTATGCGTATCGTCAAAATCTAACGCATGAGAAGCAATGCCATCTAGCATAGCTGCGTATATAGGAACTAGTTTTTGATCATTTACCCAAATAGGAGTATTTTTATCTGTGCTTAAATTTTCAAAAGCTTTAAAAGCATTTAAAACACATTCTTCTTTGCTTGCTGCTATGGCTGTTCCAAGGCTATCAAGCATAAGCTCTTTAGCCCTTTGAACAACTGTATTAGGGATATTTTCATATTTAAGATTGAAAATAAAATCCGCTAAAATTTCACTATAGAACATGATTTTTCCTATTTTAAGATAGCGCTATTTTTGATTTTTGCTAAAAATTCATCTACAAGTTTTGGTGCATATCCTACATAGGTTGTTGCATCAAGTAAAGCATCAATTTCTTTTTCTTTCAATACCTTAGATACTCTTTTATCTGCAAGTAAAACTTCTTTAAAAGTTTTTTGTTTTTCTATACCTAGCATAGCATTTTCATAAACAATTTCATGGGCATGTTGTTTTCCATAATGATCGCTTAATGCAAACATAACACGCTCGGCTAAAACAAAACCATTAAGAGTATTTAAATTTTTAAGCATTTTGTCTTTTTTTACTTCTAAATCACTAAGAGCGAATTTCATATTTGCTAAAACCACAGAAAGCATTAAAAACATTTCAGGTAAAAGCTTCCATTCCATTTTCCAAACTTGACCATCTCTTTCATGTTCATGTCTTTCAATATCGCTTAAAATGGCTAAATTTGCTTTAAAGGCATTGCTTATTGTAACCGCATTTTCGCTTACTGCAGGATTTCTTTTGTGTGGCATAGTGCTTGATCCTACTTGTCCTTTTCCAAAAGGTTCAGCAACTTCATCAATTTCATTATGCGAAAGGATTAAAATTTCATGAGCGATTTTGTTAAAGGTTGCGTTGATATTACCTAGTACAAAACCAAGCTCTATAAAGCGATCACGTGCGGGTTGCCAAGAAATATTAGGCACATCAAGTCCTAAATTTTCTAAAGTGAGTTTTTCTACTTCATTGCACTCATCACTTAAACTTGCTTTAGTTCCTACAGCACCTACTATACTACCTACATAAAGTCTTTTTTCAAGCTCAAGTATTCTTTCAAAATGACGCTCAAGTTCGCTTAACCAAATAGCCACTTTATGTCCAAAAGTAATAGGCAAAGCTTGAAGTGCTAAAGTTCTTCCCATCATAGCAGTGTTTTTATGGGTTTTAGCTAGTTTCGCTAAGGCTTTTGCGATAGCTTTTAATTCACTTTTTACAAGAGTCATTGCTTCTTTAAATTGTAAAACCAGTCCTGTATCGATGATATCTTGAGTGGTTACTCCAAAATGTACATATTCGCCTAAATTATTATCGCAAGCTTTTTCTAATCCTCTTACAGTAGGAACTAAAGGGTGTTTGGTCTTTTTAAATTCAGCAAAGATAAAGTCCATATCCATAAATTTATAATGAGCTTTTTTTGCGATCTCATCAGCTGCTTTTTTAGGGATAATTTTAAGTTTTGCTTGTGCTTTTGCTAAAGCTGCTTCAACATCGAGCCATTTTTGTATGCGGTTTTGTTCGCAAAAAATAGCACGCATTTCCTGCGTGCTCCATGAGTCTGCTAGTAATCTATGATCAAATACGCTAATTCCTGTCATCTTATCTCCTTATTTTTTAATACTATCAAAAGCTTGTGTTAAATCAGCAATTAAATCTTTAGTATCTTCAAGACCTATATGAAATCTTACAAATGGTCCTCTTGCACTCCAATCTGTTGCAGTTCTAGGTGGAGTAGTTACGGTGGCTAAGCTTTCATATCCACCCCAGCTAGCACCAATTGAAAAGTATTCTAGTTTATCTACAAATTTAATAGCATCATCTTTGCTATAACCTTCTGTAAATTCTATGGTAATCATACCATTTGCACCTTTATGATCACGCATGAAAATTTCATGATTTGGGTGGGATTTGAGTTTTGGATAGAAAATTGTTTTAATTTCTTTTCTACTTTGTAAAAACTCTACAATTTCATCAGCACTTTTTTCATGAGCTTTCATTCTCACATCTAGTGTTCTCATACCACGAAGTACTAAGTAAGCATCATCAGGACTTGTTGTAAAGCCTAAAGCTTCTGGAAGTTTGTCAAAATTTTTCCATTCTTTTTCGTTGATTACTACTATACCCATGGTTACATCAGAGTGTCCACTAAGATATTTTGTAGCAGCGATAACTGAAATATCCACTCCAAGTTCTAAAGGATTTAGAAAATATCCACTAGAATAAGTATTGTCAATAGCTACAGGGATATTATGCGCATGGGCAATTTTGCAAAGTTTTGGTAAATCTATGACTTCATAAAGTATAGAACCTGGACTTTCACATAAGATAAGCTTGGTATTAGGTTTGATTTTTTCTTCTACATCACTTGCATCAGCTTTTAAAAAATCAATTTCAACTCCCATTTTGTCTAAAAATAATTCGCAAATCGTTCTTACAGGCCCATAAATTGCATCAGTGATTAAAAAATGTGCATCTTTGCTTGCATAGTTTAAAAGCACCATAGCTAATGCTGCAAGTCCTGTTGGGAAAAGTTGTGCTCTATAACCACCCTCTAGAGTGCAAATAAGTTTTTCAAGTTCAAAATTGGTTGTTGTTCCTCTAGCCCCATAGCTTAAAACACGATCTGTTTTTCTTAATTCTCTGTATTTTTGCCAAGTTGCGTGATCTTTAAAAAGTATGGTTGATGCACGCATAAGTGTAGGATTGACTGATCTTACTTCAGCGCCTTGATCGCCTCTGCCACAATGAATAAGTTTAGTTTTTGAGTTCATTTTTTATCCTTTTTAAAGATAGATATAAGTCATAATAACATTTACAATAGCTGCTACAAGCATAGGAATAGCTGTTCTTTTAACCACGGCAAAAGGACTTACTCTTGCAATAGCTGAGATAGCTAAGATCGCTGGTGCAATAGGACTAACACATCTTCCAAAGCCCGTCATGATTTGAATTGGTGCTATCATGGTGATAGTTTCAACTCCAAAGTGTTTTGCTATATTTGGGATAAGTGGAGCAAAACTAAAAAATGCTGCATTTCCTGAACCCATTAAGAAAGCACAAACTGCAAGCAAGATTGAAACGACGATAATAATAGCCAAAACTCCAAATCCTGCATTTTTGCAAAATTCTATTAAAGTATCTACAAAACCTACAGATAAAAGACCACTTGCAAATACTTGACCACAAACGATGAGTGAAACTGTGATAACAAATAAATGTCCCATTCCTTTAAAGAAAATCATAATAGAATTAAGAGTTTCTACTATACTTTTATAGCGTATCATTTCAAAAATAATAGCCACAAAAGTTGAAATCACCATTGCTACTGGAACATTCATTTTAATTGCGGTACTAGCAGCTGCTTTAACTTCTTCAGCGCTACTTATTCCCATTAAAACCAAGATGCTATCAAGCACGGAGCTAAATCCTAGGATTAAAACCAAAGGAATTATAGGTAAAATCGCATAAATTCTAGGAGGCTTTTTAAGTTCTTTTTCTTTGCCTTCATTTTCATTTAGTTCTTTTTCAATTTCTTGTGCATTGAAGACAAAATTATCTTTTTTGTCAAAAAATTTATTGCAAAGATATATTGCAATACCTACAGCTATAATGATAGGCAAGGTTGTAGGGAGTTGATAATGAACAAAATAAATTGCAGGATCAACTTCAGCTTTTTCTGAGGCCATGATCACATTTCCACTTCCAGGTCCATGATCGATATATTGACAAATAGCAATCACACTTAAGGCAGAAAGTTTTGAAACACCAGAGCGTACAAGTATAGGATACATAGTAACCATAAGTAAAAGTGCCAAGCCTGCGTGAGAAGGGATGAAAAGAACTAAAAATTGCACGATAAAATAAGCAACTATGAGTAAAACATAAGGAGATTTTACGGCTTTTAAAGGTTTTTCAAAAACTTTAAAAAGTGCATAAGAAGCCCCTACATGATCCATATAAGCAGAAAAACCTGCTATAGTCATAAGTGTAAGTCCAAGCCCTGCTAATGTACTTGACATGGTTTGATTAAAAACTTGAAAAATATCAAAAAAACCTAAATTTAAAGAATCTTTGGTAACAATGTGTGGAGAAAGTCCAAAAATAGCAGCTAAGGAAAGTAAAAGCAAGCCACTTAAAAGCAATGCCATGTGAGCATTGATTTTTTTATAAAGCATAAAAACAAGTAAAAAAATGCTAAATAGAGATAAAACAATACCTAGCATATTTTAGCCTTTTTGAGCGATAATCTCTATCTCTACTTTAGCTTTTTTTGGCAGATCTTTTACCGCAAAAGCACTTCTTGCTGGATAAGGATCTTTAAAAAATTCAGCATAAATTTCATTAAATGCTATAAAATCATTAATATCAGCTAAAAAGCAAGTGGTTTTAATCACTTTATCATAACTGATACCATTTTCTTCTAAAATAGCACCGATATTTTTCAAAGATTGTTTGGTTTGTTCTTTGATATCATGGCTTTCTATTTCGCCTGAATCAGGGTTGATAGGAAGTTGTCCTGATATAAATAAAAGTCCATTTGCTTCTCTGTAAGCTGAGTATGGACCAATAGCTTTTGGATAGTTTGACATGAATTCTCCTTTGTTGAATATAGATTAAGCAGAGTGAATTTTATCACTACAATAATAACTTGTCAATAGTTTATTATTATAATAATAAAATTTTATTTTTAAGAAATGTTTTAAAGTATAAAGAGTAGAATTTAATATTATATTAATTTTTATTGAAGGCGGTTTTATGGATGAGGGACAAAAACAACAATTTATAAAGTTGACATATTTTTTAGGAGAAGTCCTAGGTGAGCAATATGAGATAGTGTTTCATGTAATTACTGAAGATGGAGCTTATATTGCGGCAATTGCTAATAATCACATTAGTGGGAGAAGTTTAGATTCTCCCTTGACTGCTTTTGCAAGTGAGCTTATGCAAAATAAAAAATATTTAGAAAAAGATTTTTTATGTGATTATAAGGCTCTTGTTGGAAAATCAAAATTAATTAGAGGATCTACTTTTTTTATTAAAAATCATGATAAATTAGTAGGTATTTTGTGTATCAATCATGATACTAGCATTATGAGAGATTTAATATGCAAGATGATTGATTTAGAAAAAATTGGAGATATGGGTGATATTTTAGGAAATATTAGTTTTTCTCAAAATGATTCAAACATAGAAACATTAAGTCACTCGATAGAGGATATTTTAGTTCAAAGTGTAGATTCTAGTTATTTAAATTCTGATTATCAATTAAGTATTACTCAAAAAGAAGAAATTGCTGAAAAGCTATATGAAAAAGGTATTTTTAATATAAAAGGAGCGGTTCCTATCGTAGCAAAATTTTTAAAAATTTCAGAACCTAGTGTTTATAGGTATCTGAAGAAATTTAAAAAATACTAAAATTTTTTGATAAATTTTAGTATTTTTAGGCTCATTTTCTTTAAAAAATTATTTTTAGATTTTTTGAGTAAAAATTCTGCCACATCTTTGCGTCCAAACATAATAGCAAAAGTATAAGGTGTCATTCCTAAACCATTGTTTTCATCAATATTTGCTCCATACTTAACTAAAAGTTCACACATAGGTAAGTATCCTTTAAAACAAACTCCTGCTAATGGGGTTTGTCCACGATCGTTTTTTTCATCTACTTTTGCACCTTTTTCTAAAAGCATTTTAGCGCTTTCATAAGAATTATTATAAGCTGCAAGCATAAGTAAGCTATCGCCTTTATGAGTTTTTAAATTTACATTTAAACCCGCTTCTATCATGATTTTAAGATTTTCACATTCATTATTTCTTGCAAAATTAAAAGCCATTTTGCAAAGCTCTTCAAATCTTTTTTCTTCTTCTAAACTAAGAGTTGTCATTGTTTTTCCTTAATTATTATAATCTTTAGTTTGCCACCAAAAGTGGCAAGTAAAAATTATTTTTCTAAAGCTTTCTTAATTCCTTTTGCATAATCAGGTGAAATTTTTTCAAAATGTTCTAAAGCTCTAGTGATAATTTTTTCATCAACTCCTTCCATAGAAGCAGCGATATTATGAAAAAGTTGAGTTTTTTGATCATCATTCATAAGATTAAATAAAGCTCTTGGTTGAGTATAAAAGTCATTATCTAGTGGAGCATATCTTTGTGCCACGCCTTCTAAGACTAAATCAGGTTCAAGATAGCTTTTATCTTCTTTTGGGCTGTTATCATAGCTGTTTGGTTCATAATAAGCTGCATCATTTTTATAATTATCAAAATTCATAGCACCAGCGACATTGTAAGTATTCACTTCGCTTTTTGCACGATTTACTGGTAAAAGATGATAATTAGTTCCTATTCTATATCTTTGTGCATCAGGATATGAAAAAATTCTAGCTTGCAACATTTTATCAGGGCTAAAGCCAATTCCAGGAACGATATTGCTTGGACTAAAGGCAGCTTGTTCAACTTCATTGAAATAATTTTGAGGATTTTTGTTTAGAATCATTTCGCCTATATTCATCAAAGGTACAAGACTATGAGGCCAAATTTTTGTTAAATCAAAAGGATTAAATCCAAGTTTTTCTATATCTTTTTCAGCAAGAATTTGAACTTGAACTTTCCATTTTGGAAAATCTTTATTTTCTATAGCATTATAGAGATCTCTTTGATGGCTTTCTCTGTCTTTTGCTATAAGCTCAGCAGCTTCTTGGTTGGTAAGATTTTTAATCCCTTGTTGGGTTTTAAAATGGAATTTCACCCAAAATCTTTCATTTTTATCATTAATAAAACTATAAGTATGGCTTCCAAATCCATGCATATGACGATAACTTGCAGGAATTCCTCTATCACTCATAAGAATGGTTACTTGATGTAAGCTTTCAGGACATAAACTCCAAAAATCCCAAGCAGCATTATTGCTTCTTAAATGTGTTCTTGGATCTCTTTTTTGAGTATGGATAAAATCAGGGAATTTATAAGCATCACGGATGAAGAATGTCGGAGTGTTATTTCCTACCAAGTCCCAGTTTCCTTCTTTGGTGTAAAATTTAATAGCAAAACCTCTCACATCGCGTTCAGCATCTGCTGCACCTGCTTCACCTGCTACTGTTGAAAAGCGTAAAAATAATGGAGTAACTTCGCCTTTTTGAAAAATTTTAGCTTTGGTATAAGCACTTAAGTCTGCTGTAATTTTTATTTCGCCATAAGCTCCACTTCCCTTAGCATGAACGGTTCTTTCTGGAATTCTTTCTCTATTTTGATGAGCAAGTTTTTCAAGTAAAAGATAATCTTGCATAAGTAAAGGTCCTTTTGCGCCTGCGCTTAATGAATTTTGGTTATCGGCTATAATGTTTCCAAAATCGTTAGTCAATTTTTTCATTGTTTTCTCCTAAATAATAAAGTTTATTAATTAGTAAATTATATCTATTAAAAATTAAAATTAACTGAATAATTGCATTTTATTGATAATAAATTTCAAAATAAATTTAGTTTTTTTATATTATAATAATAATTATCAAAATATATTTTAAAAATCACAAAGGAGAATTTATGTCAGTTTTGGTTATTGGTGCAGATGAAATCACTCCTATTAGAGCTGTTTTACATGATTTAGGTGCTAAAAAAATAGAACACTGGGATGCGCGTAATGAAAATAGAGTTAATCGCAAGCCGATTCCTTGTGATACAGAATGTATAGTAATGTTAACAAGCTTTTTAAATCATAATACTATGAAAAAAATCAAAAGTGAAGCTAAAAAGCGTAAAATTCCATTAGTTTGTGCAAAAAGAAGTGTAAGTTGTGTGTATTGTGAATATTGTAAAATTTTTAATCTTAATAAAGAATTTTCTTGCTATAAAGGTTAAAGATGTTATTTGGATTTGATGATAAGCGAGAATTTATACCGCAAATTTATCGCTATTTAAACAATCAAGAGCTTATGTTGACTTTTTTAACTCAATATAATGCGAGCGTTGATAGCGCTCTAAAAATTCCTCTTTTATATGCAAAAAATACCAAGAGTTTAAAAATGATATTTGGAAATTTTTTACATGATATAATGCATGTTTCATTTGGTAAGATTCAAAATATAAATATCAAGCTTAATACATACGCTTTCTACTTTCAAAAAAGAAAAAGCTTAATTTTTAATACTAAAATATCTAAGAATATCGATCTTTTAAGACTTTTAAGAATTTATCTTTATGGCATTTGTTTTGATGCGCAAATTTTATTTAGCTCTTATGTTTATGATAAGGTTTCTTTTCAAAATAATGGAAAAAATATAGATCAAGATGGTGATCTTATTATAATAGATAAGAAATTTGCAATTTTACCACTTTGCAAAGAGATTAATATACATAATTTAAAAATTGAAAATGAAATTCATGGATTATTGGATTTAATAAAAGAAAATAATTTTGAAAAATTTTATATTGTTTGTCCGCGTAACAAAAATTTCACACATTTTATTGAAATAAAACATTTTTTGTGTGATTTAAACAAAACTATGTTAAAATTAGTTCCGTATAAAATATCAAATCAAATTATAAGGAGAAAATAATGTCAGTAGCAGTAATCTATGGTAGTGCTATGGGGAATACAGAAGGAGCGGCTAATACAATTGCTTCAAAACTTGGAATTAGCGATGTTTTTAATATCTCAGATATTGATGCATCTAAAATAAATTCTTACGATAAATTAATTTGTGGAACTTCAACTTGGGGAAGTGGTGATTTGCAAGATGATTGGGATGGTTTTGATTTTTCAGGGCTTAGTCTTGGTGGAAAAACTGTAGCTGTATTTGGTATGGGTGATAGTGAAAGTTATTCTGACACTTTTTGTGGCGGCATGGGTAAATTAGCTCAAAATTTAAAAGATGCAGGTGCAAATTTGGTGGGAGAAGTTTCAACTGATGGTTATACATTTGAAGCAAGCGATGCGGTTGTAGATGGTAAATTTGTTGGACTTGCTCTTGACAATGATAATCAAGAAGATCAAACTGAATCAAGAATTGATGCTTGGGTAGAACAAATTAAACCTTATTTTGCTTAATAATTCTTAAAATCAAGAGTCTTTATACTCTTGATTGTCTTTTCTTAAAAATAAAAAAAACTCACTATTTGATTTATAATTTTATTTTCTAAAGATAATTGACAGCGTTCTTTATTTCCAAGATAAGCCGTTCTTGCAAGAAGACTTGTTTTTTGAGAATTGTGATTTTTAGAGTTGATTTGTAAATTAACCTGCATAGTATAGTAGTTTTCCACCATCCATTCTCCATCGCTTTCCAAAGGATCAAAATCATAAAAAAATCTTGCTGAAGTTGTGATTTTTTGAGCATAAGAATGCTTTTTCATATCTACAAGATTGATTAAAATTTCATAATCTGCATTCTCTTTTACTTCTTTTAAGCCTAAATTTTTAAGTTTTAAAGCCAAATCTCTATCCAAAGTAGTTTGAAGTTGGCTAGGATTTTGAAAGGAAATTTTAAAACTTTGTTGTTTTTGTGATCTGATAAAAATGCCTTCATTGCTTGTTTGAATAAAGCTTTGTATGAAAGTTGCATTGGTGCAAGCACTCATAAAGAGTGCTATAAAAAAGCTTAAAATTAAAGCAAATTTAGACATTAGGTTTATTTAATAATAGTTGGAGTAGCGCTAAGACCTAATGAGCGATATTTTTCATATAAGGAAAAAACTTCTTTTAATTCTGCATCACTTACTTTTGGATAATTTTTGATATTTGCATCATAGTATTTGTTTAAAATTGCGATTTTTTCTTTATCATTTTTTGCTTTTTTTGCTTCTTTGTAGATTAGAGCGGATTTTTCAAAAGCAGATTTTCCATGTACTGGAGTTAAAATATAATTAACTTGATAGTTTTTAAGTTCATCATCAATTTGAGCTAAATGTTCTCTACAATAAGGGCATTCAGGATCCGAAAAAACATAAATTGCAGGTTTATTTTTATCTCCCAAAGCTATTACCATGGTTTCTTTTTGTGCTACAGCTTTAGCATTTTTTGTAAAATTTTCTCTTGCTTCTTGAAATTTTTTCATTTCATATTCTTGAGCATAAGAAATTCCCGTTTTCAAGTCGATAAGATCAGGGGTAATAAGACTATCTTTTGTAAAAAGAATGTTTTCTTGTTTTTGTCCATTTAATTCAACGCTTACAATAACACTTTCAAAACCCGTATTACCAACCTTTTGACGATTTGATACACTAACGGTAGCATTTGGAAATTGTGCTTTAATGCTTTTTGAATAAAAATCACTAATTTCTGAATTACTTGCAGCAAACAAAGATGCTGAACAGGCAAGAATTAAACTTAATTTTTTCATAGTTTATAAATCCTTTAAATAAATTATGTTTAATTCTATAATGATTTTCTAAATGTTTGTTAAAAATCTTTTTTCAGCTTCTTTACTTACTTGAGGAAATTTGTCTAAGTATTCTAAATAAGCAATAGCATATTTTCTTGAAAGATTAAAATATTCTTTCATACTTTGCACATCAAGACTTTGATTTTTTAATAAATTTAAACATTCTTGCATAAGTTTTTCAAGAGCTTGTTTTTCTATAAAAAGATTGTGTGAAAGTCTTACAACCAAGCCTTTTTGGGTAAGTTTTTTGAGTATATTATCTCCGCTTTTTCTATCAAGTTCTAAAAAATCATAAAGATTATAAGGAGCTTCGGGTTTAATACCTTGTTTTTTTAAAATTTCATACATTTGGTTATTGTTTTTTTCTTGAAGTTTTTCAAAATCTATACCTTTTTTAAAATAAATTCCATTTTGAAAATCCAATAAATTTGACATTTCTTTAAGCCCAAGTTCGCAAAAATTTTCACTTGCCCAAGTAATCCTTAAGGCTAAAGAATGTGCTGAAAGCATGGCATAAGGATTTTTTTCAAGTATGAATTTGATGAAATTTTTAATTTCTTCTAGACTTTGTAAATGATATACATTAAGATTTTTTTCATCGACAAATACTTGATTTAATTCTTTTGCTAATTTCAATGCTTTTTGATGAGAGAGTTTAAATCTTTGATAACTTGAAAGCAAGCCAAAGCCATATTTGTGTGCGTCTTTTAAGAAGGAAAAAGCCGCTTTAAAATCTTTATTTTTCAAAAACATTAAAAATTTATTTTTTTGTTCTTTTTTTAAAGGTTCGCTTAAAGGATTTAAAACCCTACCACCGCCTATAACACGATTGTTTTGTAATAAAATAAAAGCCTCATCAAAACTTAAAAATACATTTTTATCAAAACTAAAATGCACAAAAAATTCATCATTTTCTAGTTTTTTTAATATATTTATTTTGCATTCTATTTGTCTTGAACCCACGCAAAAAATCATTTTGCTATTTTGTAAATTTTTTGCTTTAACTAAAGTATCGCATTCTTTAAAGGCTTTAAAATAACCTTTTTTACTTAGTAAATAACCTTTTTTTAACTCTTTATAATCACAATTTAAACTTAAAGCCACACGGTTACAAGCTTTGATTTGCTCTAAATTAGTATCGTGGTTTTGTATATTTTTAACAATGAGTTCTTTTTGAGTGTCTAAACAGATGATTTTTTCATTTAAAGTGATGCTTCCTTCATTAAGACTGCCTGTAACGACAGTTCCTATGCCTTTTAGAGAAAAAACTCTATCGATATAATAATGAAAAATCAGTTCTTCATCGTTTTCTTTGTTTTCTATGGTATAAAGATAATTTTTTAATTCTTCTATACCTTGATTATTTTTTATACTGGTGTGAAATGCTTTTAAAATGGGATAATCTAAATTTTTTAACTCTTCTAAAATTTCTACACTTTTTTGCTCTATATTTTCACAAAGATCGCATTTGCTAAGTACTAAAATAATATTTTTAATATCAAGAATTTTTAAAATTTCTAAATGTTCTAAACTTTGTTCTTTTAAACCCTCGTTAATATCTACAACAAACAAACAAACACTAAAGCCAAAAGCTCCACTTACCATAGTTTTAACCAAATCTTTATGTCCTGGAACATCGATAAAAGAAATGTTTTTATCTTTTAATTTAAGATTTGAAAAACTTAAATTAATGGTGATTTGTCTTTCTTGTTCTTCTTTTAAACTGTCGCCTTCAAAACCATTTAAAGCTTTAATGAGTGAAGTTTTTCCATGATCAATATGTCCTGCAGTTCCAATAATAACAGATTTCATAAGTTTTCCATTTGATTGATTGTAAGAATAAGTTTTTGAAGTTCACTTTCTTGTATAGTTCTAAAATCAAGAACAAATTCATCATTTTCAATGCGTCCTATGATATTTTCTTTTCTAAATCGAGTTTGTAGTTTTAAAGCATCTCCTTGAAAAGTTAGTATATAAGTATCTAAACTTTTATCAGGCATAGAACCTCCACCTACTAAACTTTTGCTTTTTTTAAGCTGGGTTTGAAAATTTAATTCTTTTTGCACTCTTAAAGCTTTTTTTTCTATAAAGGATAAGTCATCATTTAAAAGTTTTAAGGTAATAATTTTTTCATAATCTTTTTGCAAATAAGCTTTTAAGCTTTCGTTTAAAAAAGATAGAGTTAATTTATCCACTCTTAGCATTCTTAAAAGTTGATTTTGTTTAAGCTTTTCTATGAGTTCTTTTTTTCCAAGTATAATGCCCGCTTGCACACTACCAAAAAGTTTATCTCCGCTAAAACTTAAAATATCACATTCTTGCACGAGTTTTTTGATTTTAGGTTCATTTTTAATCAGTTTTTCGTTTAAATTTTCACACCAGCCAGAACCTAGATCATAATAACTCAAAAGCCCTTTTTCTTTTGCTAGTTCATGTAGATCTTTTATATTTACTTCACTGTGAAAACCCATAAGAGAGAAATTAGACTTGTGGGTTTTTAAAATTAGAGCGGTATTTTCACTGATAGCTTGTTCATAGTCTTTTAAGTGTGTTTTGTTGCTAGTTCCAACTTCGCAAAGCTTTACACCTGCAGCTTTTATTACTTCAGGCACGCGAAAACTGCCACCAATTTCTACAAGTTCTCCTCTTGAGCTTATGACTTCTTTATCATAACAAAGAGAATTAAGTACTAAAAAAACTGCCGCAGCGTTGTTATTGACTACTAAAGCATCTTCGCATTCAAAAAGCATTTTAAGTTTTTCTAGCACCAAAGCATAGCGAGAGCCTCTTTTTCCATTTTCTAAATCAAACTCTACATTAGAATAATTACAAATGATATCTTTACACGCTTCATAAAATTCTTCATGGATTACACTTCTGCCAAGGTTTGTGTGTATAACGACTCCGCTTGCATTAATCACACTTTGTAAGTCTTTGCGGTAAAAAGTTTTGATTTCTTTTTTGATTTCTAAAAGTAGTTTATCTTTAGAAATTTCATCTTGGGAAAAATTTTCTTTTAGTTTTGCGACAACTTTTTTACAAAAAAATGCTTTGATATAAAAAGGATAGGATTTTAAACTCTCATCTTCAATAAGAGTGTTAATCTGCGGAAAAGTTCTAAATTTGTTCATCTTAAGCCTTAAGAAAATATTTGGTTATTTTAACATAGAATTTATAAAATGATGTTTTAAAGAGATTAAGGAAGACAATGCAAGATTTTGTTTATATAAAAAATGATGTTTTAATCCCTTTGCCTGATGCTATTGAAATTTTAGATCAGGTAAATGATAAAGAAGCGTTAATTTGTAATGATAAAAATCAAAAAGCACAAATTTATGCCCCTGAGATTAATTTTTATCTTAAAAATTCTCAAGATGAAATTTTAGAGCAAAGTAAAAATGTCTTAACGCTTTATGAAGCAAGAGCTAGCGTTTATGATTTAGGGCTTGATTTAGAGCAAAGCAAAGAAGTGAAAAATCGTTTGATTTTAGTAGATAGCGATACTCAAACCGTAGAGTTTTTAAAAGAACATGGATTTAAGGTTATTGCTTTAAGCAGTGCAGAAATTTTAGCTGTTTTTGGAAGTGTAGGGGAACTTTGTGCTGTGGTTAAAAATCAAGGCGAAGAAGTGGAAATAGATTTTGATTTTTTACTTTTTAAAGCTGAGGATTTAAGCGTTGTGCGTAAAGATTTTACAAGACAAAGTGGATGTTATAATCTTTTAAATTTTGAAAATCTTGAAGTATTGTTGGAGTTTTTGCAAAGCAAAAGTCCAAAATATCATTATAAAACTTATATTAGCTATAATGCTAGCGTGTGCCAATACCACGAAAGACGCAGTGAGCATTGTGCAAAATGTGCTGAAATTTGTCCTACTGTGGCGATTTTGAAAGATGATGAAAACAAACATTTGGAATTTTCTCAAGTGGATTGTTTGGGTTGTGGAGGATGTATTAGTGTGTGTCCTAGCGGATCGCTTGATTATGCTCCTATGCCAAGAGAAAGTTTTTTTACCCTTTGTGAGTTTTATAAAGATAAAAAAATTTTAATCATTCCTAAAAAAATGTCTTTAGAAAATTTGAATCTTGCTTTACCAAAAGATGTTTTACCCTTTATGATAGAGGGTGAAAAATGGCTTTCTTCTATGCATTTTTTAACGCTTTTGCAAAATAGTGGAGCAAATTTGGTTTTTTATACGGATTTTGTATCTCGTGGTAGCAACGAGGCTATTGTACTTTTAAATACTTTTTTTGAGAGAAAATTTCAAAAAAAAGCTATTTTTGTTGCTAAAGATGAAAAAGAATTGCAAAATGTTTTAAAAGAGCAAGAATTCATACAAGATTTAAAATATGATTTTCATAACAACACCTTAACTACAAGAGAAAATTTTGCCAAAAGAATGCAAGAAATGATAAAAAATGAAGATTTTGGTGGTATAGAAAGTGGCGAATGGTTGCGTTATGGTAAGATAGAAATTAATCCTAACACCTGTACGCTTTGTCTTTCTTGCGTGGGTGCCTGTAATGTAGGAGCTTTAATCGCTGACAAACAAGAAAATGCTTTGAAATTTAATGCTTCTCTTTGCACGACTTGTGGGTATTGTGAGTTAAGTTGTGCTGAAAAAGATACTTTAAAATTAGTTCGTAGTGGAATGGAGTTTAGAGCTTCTTATTTTGAATATCAAACCATGGCAAAAGATGAGCTTTTTGCCTGTATAGAATGTGGTAAAGAATTTGCCACCAAAAAAGCTGTAGAAAAAATAGCCAATTTAATGAAACCTAAATTTGGTAATGATGAGAATAAAATCAAAACACTTTATTGTTGTGCAGATTGCAAGGCAAAAGTGATGATAAAAGCAATGATTAATTAAGATCAAGAAGCTTTTTCATCCACAGCATAGCTTTAGATATGACACTTCCATGAGTTTCATTTTTAAAAAGTTTAAAATGAGTTTTACAATTAGTTTCTTTGGATATTTTTTCGCTAAGTTTTTGAGCATTGAGCTTAGCTACACCTTTGATAATACTTGAATTTGTTTCCAATGAACCTAATCCGATGTAAATTTTAGGGCAAGTTTGTAATTTTATGATGTTAGGTAAAAACTCACTATTATCCCACCATAAAGAAGGAGAAATAATAAAATAATGACTAAAAATCTTACTATCATAAAGAAGTGTATCAATGGCAAAAAGTCCTCCAAAAGAATGTCCAAAGAGAATTCGATGGCTAAAATCAATAGGATACATTTTGTTGATATAAGGGATGAGTTGGGTTATTAAAAAATTTCTAAATTCTTTACTATCTCCACCTTGTTTATTTAAATTTGTTGTAGGCGTATAATCTTTAGTGCGTTTTTGTGTGTCAAAAGCTAAATTATTATCATAACCTATTCCAATAATTAAAAGATTTTCTTTGACAGGAGTGTTGAAAAGATTTAAAAAAAGAGGAAAAAAAGCATTTCCATCGAGTAAATAAATGATTTTATATTTATAATTTGAGTTTTCATTCTTGTTTTTAGCTATAAAAATTTTATATATTGTGTCATTATAATTAAATTTGACATTTTCTAAAATAAAGTTTTGTTTTGCTTGTTTCGAGAGCTTGGGTATCTCTAGACTTGGTTTTGCAAAAGCTAGAAAAAAGAACAGAATAAAAATAATATTTTTTTCATAATTTTTCTTCTAATTCTTTTTTATTTGTAAGTTTGCTATCAAATTTAACAACAAGATTTTTAGAGTTTTTATAAATATCTACAACCCCTAAATTTTCACTAAAACTACTAAAATTTAAAGGTGTGTCTAAAGGTAGATAAAGGTTTTTAAAATCAGCTGGATTTTTTAAGAAAAATAATGCCACAAGCCAAATTAGGGCTAAAATTACTAAAATAATAGCCAAAAGATTTAAGGCATCTAGATGTAAAAATATCCCTCCGATAATACCACCTATAAAACTTCCACCATATCCAAAAGCATTAAACAACCCTAATGCCGCACCTTTTTCATGAACTTTACAAAATTTTGATGCACAACTTTGCATAATAGGTTCGTGTAAATTAAAACCTATAAAAAAAATCACAACTGCTATGATAAAAAAATCCATAGAATTACTAAAAGCAAAAAAAAGATAAGAAAGTATGAAAAAAACAATTCCTAAGAGTAAAATTTGTTTAGCTAAACCTCTTTTTTCACCTAAACTTCCAGCAAAGCCCATAGCGATAAAACCTGCTACCATAGAAGCGCTATAAACAATCCAAAGTTTATCAGAAGCAAAGCCTAAATGTTTTACTAGAATAATAGGAATACTTAAAAATGCTATACTCATAAGCATTTTTTGCATGAAATTAGTAAGATTCATAAGGGCTAAATTTTTTTGTTTAATAAGATGGAAAAAAGGAGTTTTTTCATTTTCATGAGTGATTTTATTTTCTTTAGGTACAACGGTATAAAGTAAAATTATACATAAAAGAGACAAAGCTGCACTAAGATCAAAAAGGCTAGATAAACCCCATTTTGCACTCATTAAAGGAGAGATCACCATAGAAGCTGCAAAACTAAGTCCTATAAAAGAACCCATTACCGCCATGGCTTTACCACGATTTTCTTCTGTGATAAAATCACTTATCATTGCCGTAGCTACTGCTCCAATAGCTCCTGCACCTTGGAGCATTCTCCCTAAAAGCATGATGTAGATATTTTCCGCAAAAGAGCAGATTAAAGAGCCTATTATAAAAATAATCAGTCCAATGAACATGGTTTTTTTACGACCAATTTTATCACTTAAAATTCCAAAAGGCATTTGTAAAATCATTTGGGTTAAGGCGTAAACACCAACTAAAAGTCCCACTAAAAATTCATTAGCACCTTCAAGTTTTAAAGCATAAAGACTTAGAACTGGCAAAACTATAAACAGCCCAAAAAATCTTGTTCCAACTATGAAAGATAAGGGTAAGACATTATTTAGCATTATCAATTTCCTATTAAATTTGAAATTTAAATTAGGATAATTTTACTATGAAATGGATTAAGCGTTGATTAACATCGTTTTATCATTTGATATTTAAAAGCTACGCACAAGGATAAATTTTATAAAATCATATTTTTGTTTTTGATATTATTTTGGAGCTTTTGTTATGAAGATTATCCTAGCTACGAGCAATAAGCATAAAGTTTTAGAACTTAAAGAAATTTTAAAAGATTTTGAAATTTATGCTTTTGATGAAGTTTTAATGCCTTTTGAGATTGAAGAAAATGGAAAAACTTTTAAAGAAAACGCCTTGATTAAAGCAAGAGCGGTTTTTAATGCTTTAGATGAAAAACAAAAAAAAGATTTTATCGCTTTAAGTGATGATAGTGGCATTTGTGTAGATGTTTTAGAAGGAAATCCAGGAATTTATTCTGCTCGATTTAGCGGTAAGGGCGATGATAAAAGTAACCGTGATAAACTTGTCAATGAAATGATAAAAAAAGGTTTTAAACAAAGTAAGGCGCATTATGTTGCTGCTATTGCTATGGTGGGTTTGATGGGGGAGTTTAGCACGCATGGAAGCATGCATGGAAAAGTAATAGATACAGAAAAAGGTGAAAATGGTTTTGGTTATGATAGTCTTTTTATTCCAAAGGGTTTTGATAAAACCTTAGCCCAACTTAGCGTGGATGAGAAGAATAATATCTCTCATCGTTTTAAAGCCTTAGAGCTTGCAAAAATCATTTTAAAGATTTTAAATAAAGGATAAAAATGAAAAATTTTTTAAAATATATAGCTATTATTGTTTTAATATATGCTCTTTATGTTGGTTTGGAAACTTGGTTTTCTTAGAATAAATAGTAATTAAAAAGCTTGGTAACAAGAACAAACTTCCACTTAAAAGCAAAATCATTACAAAAACGGTTAAAATTCCAAAATAAATTGTTGGAATGAAATTGCTACTCATCATCACGCTAAAACCTAAAACTATGCTAATTGTGGTATAATAAAGTGCCGAACCTATACTAAGGTGAGAAATCATAATGGCTTCTTCTAGGCTTTTGTTTTTAATTTCTTCCCTAAAACGATAAATATAGTGCAGGGCATCATCAACGCCTATGCCTATAGCAATAGCAGCTATAGTAATACTCATCATATCCAAAGGAATACCTAAAAGTCCCATAAGAGCAAAAACCACGCTTAAAGGAATAACATTTACTAATATAGCCGCAACTGAAAATTTTAAATCTCTAAAAACAATGATAAAAAGTATAAAAATAGTTAAAATTACAAATATAAGAGTATCAAATTGCGATGAAAAAAGACTTTGAAGCATATTATTATAAAGCACCATTATACCTGTGATTTGTACTTCTACTCCATCGTTTTTTACAAGCTCGTTGAGCTGTTTTTTAAGATCTATTAAAAACTCATTACGTCTTAAATTCGGATCAGAGTCAACAATACGCATACTAAATCTTAATTCGTTATTTTCTATGCTTACAAAAGGTGAGAGTAAGTCTTGTTTAAATTTAGCAGGTAAATTCTCATTTAAAAACGCAAGAGCAAAATCATCTAAATCTTTTCCATCATTGATATTTTTCCCTAGAGTTAAAAGACTATTAAGACTTAAAACCGAGCCTACAAATTCTTTGTTTTCTAAAAATTCATGAACTTTTTTTGCAATACGTGTTTTTTTAGAGTCAAACCAATAAGTTTCTTGTGTGGCCAAATTTTCAAATTCACTTTCAAAACTATCAAGTGCATCGCTTATATTTTGATCGTTTTTATTATTTGGAAAACGAATAATCACTTCTAAAGGCAAGGTTCCACCTAGATTTTTATCAATAACCAAAAGTCCTTTTTTGATTTCGCTACCATCTTTGAAATAATTTACAAAAGAATTTTCAACTCTGAGTTTTGAAATGCCTATTAAAGCTAAGATTATAGCAAGAACTGAAATTCCATAAATCATGCGACGCTTTTTAGGATCAAGAGCGGTTTTAGCACAAAAGGCTAAAAGATTAAATTTAAACTCTTTTTTATGATAATTTTTTGGTTTTAAAAGAACCAAGATACTTGCTAAAAATAAATAACTAAAGATAAGAGCTAAACCTATACCTATACTCATCATAATACCAAGTTTTATGATAGGTTCGATATTTGATAGGATTAAAGAAAAAAATCCTATCATCGTTGTAACAATGGCATAAAGGCTAGGATTTGCTTTGGCTAGTAAGGTTTCAAGCACTATGCGCTCAACTTTAGCTTTGGGATGATTTTGGGTACTTTCGATAAAATGCGTGATCAAATGAACAACTACACTTAAGGTGATAATTAAAACTAAAGCAACGTAATTTGATGAAATAACTGTGATTTGAAAATTTAAAAGTGCAAAAACTCCACTAGCCGCACTTAAGCTTATAAAACAAATAAAAAGAGGTAAAAAAACAAAACGCCATGAACGGAAAAAATAATAAAGTGCAAATCCCAGTAAAAATACAAGAGAAACACCATAAAGCACAAGATCAGATTTTATATAAGCTATCATATCATCAGCGATCATGCTTACGCCACCAAGGTAGAGCGTATCTTTGTTTTTTTCATAATTTCGAACTATGCTTTTAATAGTATCTAGACTTTGTTTCGTGATAACTTTTTGCTTGTTTTGATGTTCTTTTATGGCAAGACGAATTTGATCTTTTTCTTTTTCATCGGTAGCAAGATCGCGTTTTTCTATAAGGTTATTATAAACTGTATCAGGCTTTAAGTAAATAATAAGCCCTGTTACTTTTCCATCTTTTGAGATGATATTATTTTTGTAAAAGGGACTATTTAAAATTTCATTTTGAGCTTTTGTGCGGTTTATGTCTAGGCTTTCTATATTTGGGATATTTTTTAAAAGTTCTTTTAAATCCGTATTTTGCGAACTTTGAAGCAAAGGGGCATTGATGATACTAAAAACGCGTTCTACTAAAGGGGCTTTTTCTAATTCTTCATGAAGTTTTTTTAATTTGGCTAAATTTTCATTTGAAAAAGGTTTTTCATCATAGGGTTTGAAGGCTAAAAGTAAAAAATTATCACTTTTATAATGTTTTGAAATTTCTCTAAAAGTTTTTAAATCTGCATCATCTTCTAAAAGTAAACTTTCAGCACTTGCATCTACACTAAGCTTAAAAGCAAAAAAGCTTAAAAACAGGCATATAAACAAGGTTCCAAAAAAAGTACTTTTTGGACGAGAAATAAAAAACTTTAAAAGCTTTGCAAACATTATTCTATGACAATACTTTCAAGTTTTTGAAGCAGGGCATCAAAGCCTTGGTTGGCTAAAATATCTCCAAATTGTGATCTATAAGTTTGTACTATACTCACACCTAAAACATCTACATCATAAATAAGCCAGTTATTATTATCATTGTAAAATTTAAAAATGATATTTTTTTCTTCCCCATCTACTACCATAGAAGTAGTTAAAAAATAGCGTTTTTCATTTTTTAACTCACCATTTTTGACCTTTAAAACCTGATCTTTATAAAGACTGAGTTTATCGGTAAAACTTTTTTTAAGACTTGTTTCAAAGGCTGTGGTAAATTTTTCTTGTTCTTTTGGGGTTAATTTAGAATAATTTTTCGAAAGACTGAGTTTTGCCATGAGTTTATAATCTATTATGCTATCAAAAAGTTTAAAAATTCCATCAGCAGCTTGTTTTTTGTCTTCTTTGCTATCTTGTAAAAGTTTTAAGCTTGCATCAATGTTTTTTTGCATAGTACTAGAAATTTCATCTAGCTGTAAGGCAAAAGCATTAAAAAATAAAGCCAAGATTAGAAATATTTTTTTCATTATTTTCCTTTATTTGCTAAGTTCATTGCGTCTTTGCTCGTAAGCATCACGCAAGAATGGATATAAATTAGGCGTGTTGTGATAAATTTCATCAATTTCATCAAGTCTAAAACTAAGTTCATTACCAAATCCATAAGCACTTATAGCTATACTTGCCCAAGTAGGATCAATGTAAGCAGTAAAACTTGCATACCAAGTTGCAGGTAAAGCAAGAGTATCTCTAAGATTACTAGGGCCGAGTATAGGTAAGACAATATGAAAACCGCTTCCTACACCCCAGTGAGCCAAAACGGTTCCTAAGTCCGCGGGATGTTTTTTAAGACCCATTTTTGATGCCACATCCATAAGTCCACCAAAGCCCATAATGGTATTGGCGGTAAATCTTTTAAATTCTTCTCCCGCTTCTTCAAATTTAAACTGCAAAACATTGCCTATAAAACGCAAAGGAGCAAGTAAATTATCAAAGAAATTTCTTACTCCTAATCTTATAAATTCAGGAGTGATAGCGTTATAGCCCTTAAGAACGGGACGCAAACCATAATCATACAAAGCCACATTAAAGCTTGTCATAGCTTTGTTATATCCTGAAAGTGGATCGTTTACTTGATAGTTTTGGTATTCTTGTTCAAAATCATCTAAATTTTGTTCTTTAGCAAAAGCAAAAATAGTAAAAAAAATTAAAATAAAAGATATAAATTTTATTCTCAAGCAAAAACTCCTAAAAATTTTAAAAGTAAAATTATAGCAAATTTTTAATCAAGATTTATATCCCAGTAAAAATCCACCCATTCAGTAGCTTCTTTTACTTTAAAATCAGGCTCTAAAAGAGCAGTTTTTTTATAAAAAATGGTTGCAATTTTAAGTTCTATATGAGGAAATTTTTCAAGCAAAACTTTTTTTATTTCTGCTAAACTTTCTCCACTATCTACTATATCATCAATGAGTAGAATTTTTTTGTGCTTGCTTAAATCAGGAATATTAAAAATTTCAATAGTATCAAGTTTTTTTGTATTATCGTAATGAATTGAGTTTAAAGCAAAAAGCTGACGCGTTTTTAAAGCCACTGCTAAAGAGTGTCCTAAACTCATCCCTCCTCTTGCTATAGCTAAAAGTGCATCAGGATTAAAATCTTTTTTAATTTCTTTAGCAAGAATTTTTACATCTTCTTTAAATTCTTCATAGGAGTAAAATATCATTATATATCCTTATTTATTGTAGTGCTATAAGTAGAAAATTACCCAAAGATAATAAACTTAAAACTATAATGCCAAGGTTGATTTTATCCCATTCGCGTTTAAAAATTCTTACAAGTAAATAAGAAAGAAAACCAAAAGCAAAACCTGTGGTGATGGAGTAAGTAAAAGGCATCATGATAATAGTAAAAAAGCTTGCTACGGCTATAGCACTATCTTTAAAATCTATATTTTTAACTTCCATAAACATTAAAATTCCAACCATTACAAGTACGGGGTATATTGCGTTTGCAGGAATGGCTTTAAAAAGTGGCAGTAAAAAAAGTGTAAAAGCAAAACAAATAGCCACAACTAAAGCTGTAAGCCCCGTTCTTCCTCCACTTTCAACCCCTGTAGTACTTTCTACAAAAGCAGTAACTGTAGAAGTTCCTGTTATAGCTCCTAAGGCTGATCCTGTTGCATCTGCCATTAAGGTTTTGCTTAGTTTTTTTTCTCCATTTTTGGGATCATTAAAAATCTTTCCTCTTTCACCCACACCTGTGATAGTTCCTATACTATCAAAAAGTTGAGTGATAAAAAAAGTAAGAATTATAGGTATCATAGTAATATTTAAGGCACTTTTGATATCAAGTTGTAAAAAGATGGCTCCTAAACCATTTTCCATGCTAAAATTTGGCAAAGAAAAGATTTGCACAGGAAAACTTGCATTATCTAAATGAAAAATCCAAGCGATAATAGAGCTTGCTAATACCCCCAAAATAAAAGCTCCGCGAAGTTTTATAGCCCAAAAAAAGATGATTAAAGCTAGAGTAAAAATTCCAAAAAACACATGGGGGATTTTGAAATTTCCTATGCTGACTAAAGTATCTTTATTATGCATTATCACACCCATTTGACTTAAGCCTAAAAATGCAATAAAACAACCTATACCGGCACAAATTGCAAGACGTAAATCTTTTGGGATATTGCGGATTACCCAAAGGCGAAAATGCGTAAAGGAAAGTATGAGAAAAATAATACTTGAAATAAAAACAGCTCCTAAGGCACTTTGCCAAGCTATGTTTTGACCTAAACAAACTGCAAAGGTAAAATAAGCATTTAAACCCATTCCAACACTCATAGCTACAGGAGTATTGGCAAAAAAAGCATTAAAAGCACTTGCAACTATGGTGATTAAAGCTGTTGCGGTGATTAAAGCTTCTATGGGCATTCCTGTATTTCCTACTATGCTAGAATTTACGGGGATAATGTAAACCATAGCCAAAAAAGTAGTAAGCCCTGCTATAACTTCAGTTTTAAAACTCGTATTGTTTTCTTTGAGTTTAAAAAAGTCCATTTTTTCTCCTTAGTAGGTTTTTAGCTCGTTATATAAACTATCGCGTTCTACAGGAATAAGATTTGAAGTTTTTATCATATCGATAAAAGTTTTTAAACTTGTGCCTTTAGCAGATTTTGCACCACCTGCACTTTGTATGCTTTCTTTTTCTATGGTGCCGTCTAAATCATTAGCTCCAAATTCTTGTGCTACCATGGCTAAATTTAAAGTCATTGTTGCCCAGTAAGCTTTGATATTTTTAATATTATCAAGCACTAAACGAGCAATGGCAATGGTTTTTAAAATTTCTTCACTATCCATGATTTTATCAGTTTGTATAAAGCTATTATCCCTTTGCCAAACTAGAGGGATAAAAGCATTAAATCCACCGGTTTGATCTTGAAGATCACGCAGTCTTAACATATGATCGATCCTGTGATGTCTTTCTTCTATATGCCCAAAAAGCATGGTAGCATTACTTTGTTTGCCTTTTTCATGCCAAAGTTTATGAATTTTAAGCCAATTTTCACTGCTAACTTTTCCATGACAAATTTTCTTACGCACTTCTTCATCAAAAATTTCAGCTCCACCGCCTGGCATGGAATCAACGCCGTATTCAAGCATTTTTTCTATCACTTCTTCATAGCTCATTTTAAAACGACGATGTAAAAAATCAATCTCGGCAGCAGTCATAGCTTTCACATGAAGATTGGGATATTTTTCTTTTATCATTTTAAAAATTCCTAAGTACCATTGCCAAGTTGTATCTTTGTTGTGAGCTGAAACGATATGCACTTCTTTGGTTTCTCGTTTTACGGTTTCATCAACAATTTTCATGATTTCTTCATGAGTTATCAAATAAGGATTAGGATTTTTTCGGTGTGCTGAAAAGGCACAAAATTTACAGGTATCTGCACAGATATTAGTTGGATTGATATGACGATTGATATTAAAATAGACTTTTTTTCCATGAAGTTTAGTGCGTTTTTTGTGAGCGTATTTGCCTAGGGTAAAAAGATCTAAATCCCAAAGTGCATTGGCTTCTTCTTGGTTTAATCTTTCTTCATTTTCTAGTTTGGTAATTAAATTTTTCATTTTAATTTTACTCTTTTGCTGTTTTTAAATAAAGCATTATAATTTTTGCTTACTGAAAAAGAGTTTATAGAAAAAGCCAAAATAAAAGATATTTTTGTTAAGATTATTATTAAAATATTAAAATTTAAAGAGAGTGGAAATTTTGTTAAATAAAGAATTAGAAATTTTTAAAAAAAATCTTAGTTCCTATACCCAAAGTTGTAGAAAATTTTTTCTTAAGCAAGGGGCGTTTAGCTTATATCATTCTAAAAATATGGATAATTTCATAAAAAAAGCTTATGATATAGTTCTTAAAGATTATTTTGATGATTTTTCACCTCCAAGTGATAATATCCCTTTTTGTGTTTTAGCAAGCAAAGCATATGCAAACAATAGTCTTTGTTTTAATGAAAGTATTTCTTTGATTTTTGTTTATAAAGATATTAAGGCTTTTCATTTAAAACCTATGATTAAGGCTTTTATCGAAATTTTAAATGATGCGCATTTGCAAATTAATTCGGTTGTCTTAGAATTTAATGGACTTTATAATGCTAGCAATGAGCTTAAGACTTCTATAATACAAACTCGTTTCATATGTGGTTCTAGGATTTTATTTAAAGGGATTAAGACAAAATTTGAGAGTATTTTAAAAGAAAATAAAAATGATTTTGCCAAGCTTTTGCTAGAAAATTTTAAAGAATTTGATATTCCATTTATAAAGCAAGAATTTAATATCTTAAAAGATTTTGGCGGATTAAATCATTTAAGATCCTTAGAGGGTTTGCTTGTTCTTTTTAAGACTTCTCCAAAAAATTATGCTTTAAATTTTATAGATGAAAAAAATTTAAGCGAGTTACGTTTAGCTGGAGACTTTTTACTTTCTTTAAAATCAGCGATGAATTTATTAAGTGCTAAAGATGAGGATGAGTTTTTACTTATTAATGTTCATGACTTGAGTGAATTAATGTATAAAAAAGCTAAAAAACATTTTGGAGCAAATGAGTTGTTGGTTCAAAAGGCTTTGCAAAGTATGCATACTATAGGTTTTTATACACACTTTTTAGCAAAGCAAATTCAAGATGGATTAAATCATACTCTTAAACAAGAATATAAATTTAAAACTCTTGTGGAAGTTTTAGAATACTTATTAAAACTTGAAGATAAACAGGTTATTTTCGATCTTAACTTGGTTTTTGCCCTAAGAAGATTGAAATACGGTAAAAAAGATATAGAAAAAGCTTTAATGCTTTTTGAGAAAATTTTTTATAAAAGGCATAGTTTTTGTGTTTTAAAGCTTTTGCTTGATAGTGGAATTTTAAAAGATTTATGCAAGCCTTTTTGGACAGTTCGTTTTTTAAGTGATGAAGAAGGAAATTATAGTTTTGATGAGCAAGTTTTTCTTATGTTAAGTGAATTTGAAAAATACGAAGATGAGCTTGAGATACTCCAAAAACTTAAAACCGATGAAAAAATGATTTTAAAGCTTGTGATACTTTTAAGCGCTATAGAAAGTGAAAATGAAATTTCTTTAGCAGGCATATATAGAGCGTATTGCTCCAAATTTGATTTAAAGAATGAAATTTTAGAATGGGGTCTTAAAATATTTAAAAACAATAATGCCTTAAAAGATCTTGTAGAAAAAGAAGATATATATAATCCTATTGTTGTAAGTAGTTTGGTTTCTAAATTAGAAAATTTAGAAAATTTAGAGCTTTTATACACTTTAACTTGGCTAAAGGCTAAGGCTTTAAATTACAATGCTTTTTATTTTAGAGTTCTTGATAAACTTTTAGAAAATGCAAAACAAGGTTTTGAAGATGAAAATCTACTTGAAGAAAGCGCAAGAAGAGTAAAAAAAGAATTAACACTTAAAAGAAGTAAGATTTTTTTAGAGCAAGATGAAATTTTGCAAGATAAAATCATACATATCAAATCAAATCTTTTTATTATAAAAAATACTTTTGAAGATATTGTTATGATTTCTAAATTAGCCAAAGAAAATGATTTTAAATTTTGGTTTAGCAATGAAACAAATCTTAGTTTGCAAATTGTTGCACCACTTCATTTTAATATTGCCATTATTTTAAGTTCTTTAACAAATTTAAATCTTATTTTCATGAATTTTTTTGAACTTTTTGATGATAAAATTTATTTAAGATTTGAATATGATAATATTATCAGTGATGAACAAAAACTAAAACTTTGCGAGCTTTTAAATTCAAATCTTTCTGGTTTTAATTTGAAAAAAATTAAAAAGCCAATCATTAAAAAAGATGAGTTAAAATTAGACTTAAATTATTCTAAAATGTATGCCAAATTAGGTCTTAATACTAAAGATCAGCAGGGTTTAATGGCGTATTTGATGAATGTTTTTAATGAACTTGAACTTGTTTTATGTGCAGCAAAAATTCAAACCATAAGACAAAGGACGCGTAATATTTTTATTTTTCAAAAGAATGAAAAATTAGAACATAGCGAGCAAAAGTTAGTTAATTTATTAATAAGTGAGTAAAAAAATGTGTGGAATCGTAGGCTATATAGGAAATAATGAAAAAAAACAAATTATACTAAATGGACTTAAAGAATTAGAATATCGTGGCTATGATAGTGCGGGTATGGCAGTGATGCAAGAAGGAGAACTTAGTTTTTTTAAAGCTGTAGGAAAACTTGAAAATTTGGCGAATAAATGTACGGATTTTGAAAGTCAAGGTTATGGTTTTGCTATAGGTCATACAAGATGGGCAACTCATGGTAAGCCTACTGAAATCAACGCACATCCTCATTTAGGACAGTATTCTTGTGTGATTCACAATGGTATTATAGAAAATTATAAAGAAATCAAAGATAAACTTGAAAAAGAAGGCGTGAGTTTTTTAAGTCAAACAGATACTGAAGTTATTGTCCAGCTTTTTGAATTTTATGCAAGAAATTTGGGAGTTTTTGAAGCTTGGCAAAAAACCATCAAAGAACTTCGCGGTGCTTTTGCTACTTTGTTAGTAACAAAAAAAGATCCCAATCATGTGTATTTTGCAAAAAATGCTGCTCCTTTGATTATCGGTAAAAATGCAAATAAAGAATGGTATTTTTCTTCAGGTGATGCACCTTTGATAGGAAGTTGTGATGAGGTAATGTATCTTGAAGATTTAAGCTTGGGATACGCGAGTAAAGATGAGCTTGTCGTTTATGAAAATGATGTTTTAAAATCACTTTGTTTTTCTAAGCTTTCAGGCGATAAGGCTTATGCAAAAAAAGACGGCTTTCGTTTTTTTATGGAAAAAGAAATTTATGAACAAAGTCGCGTGATGAGTGAAGTGTTAATGGGACGTATTCAAGGCGATGAAGTCGTTTTTGATGAGCTAAACAATGAAGATTTAAGTCAAGTAGATGAAATCACGCTTTGTGCTTGTGGAACAAGCTATCATGCTGCAATGGCAAGTGCTTATTTGTTTGAAAGAATTGCTAAAGTTAAAGCTAAAGTAGAAATTGCAAGTGAATTTCGATACCGTGAAGCAATTATAAAAAAAGATTCTTTATTTATCGTTATTTCTCAAAGTGGAGAAACAGCAGACACTTTAGAGGCTTTAAAGATTGCAAAAGAGCAGGGCGCTAAGACTTTTGCAATTTGTAATGTGGATAATTCTAATATAGTACGTTTAGCACACCTAAGTCTTTTAACTCGTGCGGGCATAGAAAAAGGAGTTGCTTCAACTAAAGCTTTTGCCACTCAGGTTTTAACACTTTGGATGCTTGCTATTTTTATGGCGCAAAAAAGAAATTTAAATGTTTCTGCTGAAATTAAAGCGCTTTTACATACTCCAAATTGTGTGAGTGTAAAACAGGCTTTACATGAAAAAATTCATCGTTTATCCAAGCGTTATTTAGATGGACATGGCTTTTTCTTTATAGGTAGAGATGTGTTTTATCCTTTGGCCTTAGAAGGAGCTTTAAAACTTAAAGAATTATCTTATCTTCACGCTGAGGGTTATCCTGCAGGAGAGATGAAACATGGCCCTATTGCTCTGGCTGATTCTAAACTTTATACTATAGCTTTAATGCCAAAGCATATGCTTTATGAAAAAACAAAATCAAATGTTGAAGAGCTTATAGCTAGGGATTCTACAGTGCTTAGCATTTCGCCTTTAGAATTTGATTTGAGTGATGATTTTATAAAAACCAATGAGCAAGATCACTATATGTGTGAATTTTTTGAAATGATGATAATTACTCAACTTTTAGCAATGGAAATTTCTATAAGACTTGGTAATGATGTGGATATGCCAAGAAATTTGGCTAAAAGCGTAACGGTAGAATAGAAATGAAAAAATTTTTTTGTTTAACTTTCGTTTGTAAACTTTTTGCTTTAAGTGAATTTGAACTTCATCATATTGATAAAGTACATAAGCTAGGGTATAGTGGAGATACTATTATAATAGGTGTAGCCGATGATGCTTTTAATCAAGATCATATTAGTTTAAAGGATAAGATTTTAAAGTCTACTTATCCTACTGATACAGCTGGGAAACAGCTTATACCTGATTTGCAAAAATCAACACACGGAAGTCATGTAGCAGGTATAGCTGTTGGAGCAAAGATAGACGATAGTAAACCTTATGGAGTGGCTTATGGGGCAAAATTTTATGGAGCTGGGGTGTTTCCAAATGGCTCTTACACTCAAAATCCTAATATTTATAATTTTTTCAAAAATGTGAGTATTATTAATAATAGCTGGGGTATTAAATTTTATCCTTATTTTAATCTTAGGGCTTCAAATTCTGGATTAGTAGATTGTACTCAAACTAATCAAGGGAAAAGCTATAATATCTGTAATACTCCTTTGGAGTATGTTATGAAAGCAGATAAAGTTGCTAATGATATGATGAGGCTTAGCAAGGATAAGGGAGTATTAAATGTATTTGCTGCTGGTAATGAAGGAATTCTTAGCCCTGCTTTGCATGCGATTTTACCAAGTTATGATGAATCTTTAAGAGCTTGGTTGGCTGTTGGAGCTTTGGATGCAAATGAGATTACTTTAGAATCAGATGGGACTTTAACAATTAAAAGTCAAGGTTTGGCCGATTTTAGTAATGGTTTTAAGGGAGCTACGAATTTTTCTTTAGTTGCTGCTGGAGTAAATATTAATAATGTTGATTCAAGCACTAATGATAACTTTACAAAAAAAAGTGGAACTTCTATGGCAGCACCTATGGTGAGTGGAACAGCGGCACTGGTCAAGCAAAATTTCCCCTTTTTGGATGGTAAGCAAATTGCTGATATACTGTTAAGTACAGCAAATAAAAATTATAAGGCTCCAAAATTTACTGTTAAACAAGTAACCGATGGAACAAATCAACCTAAATTTCTTATTGTGTATATTTCGCAAGATCCACCTAAGATAGAAGATGAAATAAAACGGGATTTAAAACAGCTTTACAATGGAATGCAAGTTCAAGTTAATGGACAATGGATTGATTATAGTGATTATATTTGGGATAATAGAGATAGTGCGCAGTCGCAAAAACTTAATACTTCCACTATTAGTTCTATTAATGGAGTAGTTAGGGTTGAAAAAGAAGAATTATTTGGACAAGGAATTTTAGATGCACAAAAGGCGTTAAAAGGACTGAGTATTTTAGATGCAAACAGACTAAGCGATCAGGATGTATTAAAATATGATCAAGAACCTAATACAGCTTATTATACTATAAATACTGCAGGTTATGATGCTGAATTTTCTAATGATATTAGTCAAAGAAAATGGGATGAAAGTACTCATTTATCAAGCGCTATTAATAAACCTACACATTTAGCTAATCTTAACATAGGATTATCTAAAGAAGGTGAAGGTATTTTGATTATCAGTGGTCAAAATACTTATGAGGGTGCAACTTTAATCAAACAAGGAGAATTAAAGCTCAAAGGAAAAGTTAAAAATAATGCTTATGTAGAACAAGAAGCAATGCTAAGCGGTAATGGTATTGTAGGGCAAAATTTAAACAATAAAGGCATAGTTAGACCTGGAAATGAAGATTTGAGTGATTTAACCGTGCAAGGAACTTATACTCAAGAAGGAGTTGACTCTAAATTACAACTTGATTTTGGTAATTATAAAAATTCTAAACTGATTGCAAAAACTTATGATATTAAGAGCGGGAATTTAGAATATATTCCTTTACCTAAATACTATATCTTAAATAAGCCAGTGAAAATTAATTTAGGAGATTTGGAAAAAAGTTTATCATCTTTTAATCATGTTTTGGTGCAAAATACTTATGCTTTAAATTTTGACTTTGTTTTAAGTGATGATTTAGTGAGTATTAATAAAACCTTAATAAAACCTAATTTAAAACCCAATGCTTATGAAATTCCTAATACAAGCTTGGGAAATGCTTTAAGACAATTGCGATCTAGAGCAGAC
Source organism: Campylobacter sp. BCW_4338 (assembly GCF_001763255.1). Classification (NCBI taxonomy): domain Bacteria; kingdom Pseudomonadati; phylum Campylobacterota; class Epsilonproteobacteria; order Campylobacterales; family Campylobacteraceae; genus Campylobacter; species Campylobacter sp. BCW_4338. The sequence continues at coordinate 7,902 of NZ_MJYJ01000024.1, read as the reverse complement.
TTGAGTCGGACTTATCAGGAATTTTTTGCTTCTTTAGATAATGGAATAGATGTAAAGACTAAATTAAATAGAATAGAAGGTTCAGAGTATTTAAGCACTTTTAGTAATCATAATCAATCTAATTTGATACAAAATAACATATTGTTTACTCTTCATCCTCTTAATATTAATAATTTTGCACAAAACAATAATATGTTACTTGCTAGTGCTTATTTACCTAGAATTTTTAGTAATGAAGAATATTTTTGGCACCTTACTCCAAGCTATAAATACTATAAAGATAAAGATTTTTCAGGTCAAAAAACAGGTGCTAATATCTCTTTAGGAGAAAATTTCTCATCAGGCTTTTTAGCTTATGCTTTATCTCTTTCTAGCGCTAGATTTAATTTTAATAATGGTAGTGATTTGAAGAGTTATAATATGGACTTATTGTTTAATTATAACCATGATTTAGATTTTATAAAAATATTAAGTGGATTAGGTATAGGTGTAGGATTTAATACTCTTAATCGTTTTGTAGTAGAACAGCCAATTGAAGGCAAGTATAAAACATTGCAAACTTCAGCCCAGCTTGGTGTAACTAAAGATATTATTTTAGGTCAAGATTTTATTTTTAATCCTTTAATGTATTTTACACATAGTTTTTTTTATCAAGAAGATTTTAAAGAAAATAAAAGTCCTTTTGCTAAAAATTACGAAAGTTTAAAACATCATAGCATAAATGCAAATTTAGGTTTTAATCTTGCTAAAAATATAGAGCAAGATGATTATCAAGCTTCTTTTTCTAGTTTTGTAATTTTTGAAAAAAGAATTTATGGAAGAACTTTAGAAAATAAGGCTAGTTTTGTTGATTTTCCTATTGCTTTTATTCAAAAATATAAATTAAAAGATAATATTTTAAGTCAAGGTTTTAATTCAGAATTTTTATATAAAAACAATGTATTTTGGCAGTTTATGTTAATGAATAGATTTTCTCATAATGCCTATGAATTGCATTTAATGAGTTCAATAGGAAAACGTTTTTGAAAGTATTTATTTTTTTAGCTTATAATAAATAAAATTTTAATCAAAGGAAAAAAATTATGGAATACAGAGTTGAACATGATACCATGGGTGAAGTTAAGGTCCCAAATGACAAATATTGGGGAGCGCAAACTGAAAGAAGTTTTGAAAATTTTAAAATCGGTTGTGAGAAAATGCCAAAGGTTTTAATCTATGCTTTTGCAAATCTTAAAAAATCTTTAGCTTTAGTCAATAACAAACTTGGAAAACTTGATGATGCTAAGAAAAATGCTATAGTTCAAGCTTGCGATGAGATTATCTCAGGTAAATTTGATGATAATTTTCCACTTGCGATTTGGCAAACAGGTTCAGGCACGCAAAGCAATATGAATATGAATGAAGTTATTGCAAATCGTGCCACTGAAATCATGGGCGGGGATTTTCGCAAAGAAAAGCTTGTACATCCAAATGATCATGTTAATATGAGTCAAAGTTCAAATGATACTTTTCCAACAGCTATGAGTATAGTTGCAGTTGAGCAAGTAGAGAAAAAGCTTATCCCTGCGCTTGATGAGCTTATTGCAACTTTTGAAAAAAAAGTAAAAGAATTTGATGGTATTATCAAGATAGGACGCACGCATTTGCAAGATGCTACCCCACTTACTCTAGCACAAGAATTTAGTGGATATCTTTCTATGCTTTTGCATTCAAAAGAGCAAATCATCGCTTCTTTGCCAACTTTAAGAGAACTTGCCATAGGAGGAACCGCAGTAGGAACAGGGCTTAATGCACATCCAGAATTAAGCCAAAAAGTAAGTGAAGAGCTAACTCAACTTATAGGTACGAAATTTGTTTCAAGTCCAAACAAATTTCATGCTTTAACAAGTCACGATGCGATCAATTTCACTCATGGAGCTATGAAAGGTTTGGCTGCAAATTTAATGAAAATTGCAAATGATATTAGATGGCTAGCTTCAGGTCCAAGATGCGGTCTTGGCGAGCTTATCATCCCTGAAAATGAGCCAGGAAGTTCGATTATGCCAGGTAAGGTAAATCCTACCCAGTGCGAAGCTGTTACTATGGTTGCTGTACAAGTGATGGGAAATGATGCAGCTATCGGATTTGCAGCAAGTCAAGGAAATTTTGAACTTAATGTGTTTAAGCCTGTGATTATTTATAATTTCTTGCAAAGTCTTGATTTGTTGGCTGATTCTATGCATTCATTCAACATCCATTGTGCTGTAGGTATAGAACCAAATCGTGCAAAAATCGATCATAATCTTCATAATTCTTTAATGCTAGTTACCGCTCTAAATCCACACATAGGTTATGAAAATGCTGCTAAAGTAGCCAAAAATGCCCATAAAAAAGGTATTTCTTTAAAAGAAAGTGCAATGGAGCTTGGTTTGGTTAGCGAAGAAGATTTCAATAAATTTGTTGATCCTACTAAAATGATAGGCCCAAAAGCCTAGAACATAAAACTTGTCTTTTTAAGGCAAGTTAAATTAAATTCTTATCTTTTAAAATCACATACATTCTTAAAGTTGATACAAAAAAGGTTAAAATTGCAGGACCTAGTATAATACCCCAAAAACCAAAGGTAGAAATTCCTGCTATCATAGCCAAGAAAATTAAAAGTTCGTTGATTTTGGTTGGGGTTTTTACAAGTTTTTTGTTGATCCATTTGATGATTAAAGGTTTTATTAAAGTATCTGCTATAAAAGAAATTACAATTACAGAATAAATAAAAATAACAAGAGCTGAGTTAAGATTGTTTGAGGCAAATTCATAAAGACTTACAGGCACATAAATTAAAGCTCCTCCTATAGCAGGTATGAGAGAACTTACAGCAAAAATTACTCCCATTAAAATTCCATCATAACCATAAAACATTGTGATTAAACCAAAAAGTGCACCTTGAAATATCGCTACAATCACCATAGAGTAAAGCACAACAGCCATAACATTACCCACTTCGCTTAAAACATCATCGAGTTCTTTTTTATCAATAGGAATGATGGATTTAAGATAGATAACAAGTTCTGTTCCATATAGATTTGCAAAGAAATAAAACACACAAATTAAAACCATATCTATAAGAAATTTAGCTCCTGATTTTGTAAAACTTGAAGCATAACTTAGAATTTGTTTAGAAATGCTATTTAAATCTATAGAAGCTAAAAATTCTTTGATTTTAGGTTCTAAAAAATTAAAGCTTTCGGGCAAGGTAAATTGATAGTTTTTGACATAATCAAGTGTTTGTGTGACTAAATTGATATCAAAATTCTTTAAAGCTTTGGCAAGTTCTATCATGGCATAGACAAAAGGTGCAAAGAAAAGCAAAACCATGCAAGCTGTTGTAAGAATGGAAGCTAAAAATTTATGTCCTTTAGTAAGATTTAAAAATTTCGCATTGATATTTGAGGTAGCTACCGCCATTAAACTAGCTATGATAATCACAAGTAAAAAACCTTTAAAAAGATAAAGCAAAAGAAATAAAATAACTAAAATAAAGCTTATAAGAAAGATTTTTCCATTTTGCAAAATTTACTCCTCAAATAAAGTTTTTTCATAGTTTAATTTTAAAGCACTATAGCTTTTTGTGCTAGCTATACGCCCTTTTGCAGTGCGTTCTATATAGCCATTAGCAAGCAAATAAGGCTCGATTACATCTTCTATGGTATTTTCATCTTCGCTTAAAGCCGCAGCAATGCTTGCAAGTCCGATAGGTTTTTGCTTAGCAGCGGTTAAAAGTTCAAGATATCTTAAATCCATCGCATCAAAACCAAGCTCATTAACTCCTAAAGAATTTAAGGCCTCATTAGCCCTTTTTTCTGTGATAATCTCTTCATCATTAACATCGGCAAAATCTCTAACTCTTTTTAAAAGCCTTAGAGCTATTCTAGGGGTTGAACGACTTCTTTTAGCGATCTCAAGTGCGGCTTTTTCTTCGCAAGTTTTATTAAGTTTTAAAGCTGCTTTTTGCAAGATGAGAGCAAGTTCGCTATCTTTGTAAAATTCTAATCTAAATTGCATACCAAAACGATCTCGCAAAGGATTGCTAAGCATACCTGCACGAGTTGTAGCTCCTATAAGAGTAAATTTTGGCAAATCGATTTTTATGGTTTGAGCCGCAGGACCACTACCTATGATAATATCAAGGCGGTAATCCTCCATTGCAGGGTAAAGCACTTCTTCGATAGCAGGGCTTAAGCGATGAATTTCATCGATAAAAAGTATATCTCCTTCGCTAAGATTGGTTAAAATAGCGGCTAAATCCCCGCTTTTTTCTATCATAGGAGCGGCGGTTGTTTTGATATTTGCACTCATTTCATAGGAGATGATATTAGCTAGTGTTGTTTTTCCAAGTCCTGCAGGACCACTAAAAAGTATATGATCTAAACATTCATTGCGTTTTTTAGCTGCAGCTATAAAGACATTTAAATTTTTTTTAATGCTTTCTTGACCTATATAACCATCAAAATTTGAAGGACGCAACGAAGTTTCGTAAGTTTCATCAAAGGAGTATTTTTCTATTTCTACTATTCTATCCATATCTTTGCTTATATTTTGGAAAAATTAAAATAAGATTTTAGCTAAAATTTGCTAGAATTTACATTAAACTTTAATGATTATGGTTTAAAAATGGGAATTTTAACAAAATTAGAATTAGATTATGAAATTGACGATATAGAAAAATTTTTACAATTTTTTAGAACCATGTGCGATAGGTTTGAACCTTTAATCATCAAGCTTGGAAGCGATAGTGTGCGTTATAAAGAAGCTATAAAAGAGCTTGAAACTTTAGCACACAATACCGCTTGGGCAGCAAGACGCTTAAATCTTGAAGAAGTGACTGATTTTTGCGTATTTTGCGAAGAGATGATGGCACAAGCAAATCGCTTTAACGGGCCTGCTAGTGATGAATTTACGGATTGGATGCTTTTGATGAGTGATCAGTTTGAAAAATATTGTCGTTCATATGAAAATGATGATTCTGTTTTAGCGGTTTTTAATCCTTTAATTGTTAATGTTCCAAATATTATTTCTAAATAAGGGAGCGACTTGGCTTCGACAGGAGTAAGTCTGCTTAGATGGCATGTCGCTTTGGGCAAAGCGTAAAAAGCCCAAATAAAATTAAACGCAAACAACGTTAAATTCGCTCCTGCTTACGCTAAAGCTGCGTAAGTTCAGTCGAGCCTGAAATTTAAGTCATACTATCTAGCTTAATTTTCGGTCATTTTTGATAGTGTAGCCTTGCGTTTGACAAGCGTTGAGGTGAAATAAAGTCTTAGCCTTGCTTTTGAGTTTTGGAAGATGAGCGAAGTAGGGTGAAGTAGTCATCTTTGCTAAGCATGTAGAGGTCTTTGTGGGATTATTTTTGGACAGGGGTTCGATTCCCCTCGCTTCCACCATCATGCTAATTTTAAGTAAATCATAAGTTTATTTCAAATTTTTAGAATTTTTTATATGAAGTTAAGATCGATTTATTACCCTTAAAACTTTGATATATTAAGTTTTATAATTTTTCATTAAAAATTTATAGTTTTATTTTTAAGCTTATTTAAAAAAAAAAGGGGGGGGGTATAATTTTTCCTTCAGTTTAAATTTATTGAAGGAGAAACTTATGAAGAAAAATGCTTCGAGCAAGATATTGCTAAGCTTAGGTGCAGCAACTTTGCTTTATTCAGGTGCTTTTGCACAAGAAATCAATCTTACAGAGTCTTCAGATATAGGAAATTATTTTGAAGAAAATGGTAAGGATATCAATCTCAAAAATCCTGATAATTACAAAGGGCAAGATTTAAGTATTAAAATGGGCATTGGAGATTTACCAAGCGATGGCTCTGATAGTGCTGATTATCGATTGAACATTGATATCGGTAAAAACAATACTTTAAGCTTTAAACACAATAATGGCGACCATCCTGCTTATGTAACAAATTTAAATGCTACTGCTAAAGAGGTTAAAACAACAGATATAATTTTACAAGCTTTTGCACCTTCGGTGATTAATGGAGATTTAACTATGACTAGCTTAGGAGGTGAAGCCATTACCGAGGATGAAAAAAAGCTCAGGTATAATTCTTTATAATGGAACAGAAGGAAAAAGTGCTAATGATAGCTTAACTATAAATGGAAATTTTACCGCTAATGAAACTCTTTTTGCTACTTATGGAAATTTTGTTAAGGTAAATGGAACTGCAAATCTTACAAATTCAAATTTTGGACTTATCAAACGCTCTTATACAGACTTAGAAGCAAATAATGTAGTGATGGTCAAGCTAAAATTTCAATGAAGATATCTTAAAAGCAAAGAACAATGCAGGTGCATTACTTGTAAAATTTTAAATGATTATGTTTCAACTGATCTTCATGGCAAAGATGAATTAGAAACAGGAGCTGTTATAGATATTAGCGATGAAGAGAAATATGGCGATGGAATAAAAGGCTTAGTAGATTATAAACTTAACGTTCAAAACTGCGGTGGCAATAAATGCTTAGTGATCAATGGAGGTGCTACTGCAGCGGCTAAAAATTTAACTAATCAAATCACAGTAGATATAGATGCTATAGATAAATTGCTTAAAAATGAATTTGATCCTAGTCAAGAAGAAGAATGGACAAAAGTTAAAGAAGCCCTTGAAAAACAAAAAGAAGAGCTTAAAAAACTTCAACAAGAAGCTATGCAAAACGGCGGTAAAATCGATGATGAAAAATACGTTGATTTAGTAAATAAAAACTTAAATTTAAATCTTAGTGCTAATGATAAAGCTTCTATCCTAGCACTTCGTTCTATCACAGAACAATTAGGAAGTATAGGAGCAGATTTAGCAAGTAGAGAAGGTGTAAAACTAGCCCTACAAATCAAAAAAGACACAGACAATACAGGTAAATCTGTATCTAATCTCAATTCAGCTTCTAGTGCAGTAAATACCACTATGAATATTTCTAATGATGTTTCTATAGGTTCTCGTGTAGCAATGCTAAACAATCCTTTTGGAACTTATGCTTCTAAAATGAATGGCCTTAAATTTGCTGCTTTAGATAGTGATATGAGACCAAGCTATGTAAATGAATATACCAATAGTATTTGGGCTAATGCTTTTGGTGATGCTAACATTATCGATGGAGATAGTGGTGCAATGTATGGTGCTACCGTAGGGGTAGATAAACAAGCTAATGATAATATTTTATGGGGTGCTTATTTTACTTATGCAAATGCTAAAATCAAAGACAATAATTTAGAACAAAAAAGCGATAACTTCCAATTAGGTATGTATTCTACTATCAATATAGCTCCACAATGGGAACTTAATCTTAAAGCTTATGCTCAAGTTTCTCCAACTAAACAAGACAATATTCAAACAGATGGTGCATATAACTCAGATTATACAAGCAAATTCTTAGGATTTAGTGCTAATGTAGGTCGTGTGTTTGACTTTAGTGATAATACTTTATTTATTAAACCTTTTGCAGGGATAAATTATTATTTTAGTTATACTCCATCTCATACAGAAAATGGTGCTATTGCTAAAGATATTGATTCTATGAAAAACAATTCTGTAAGTGTTGAAGTGGGTGCTGAATTTAGAAAATATATGAATGAAAACTCTTATATTTTTGTAACTCCAAAAATAGAACAATTTGTTATCAATAATGGTGATGATTACACAGCTAATTTAGCTATAAATAATGCTTTCTTTACTAGTGTAGAAGCTAACAACAAGAAAAAAACATACGGACAAATTATCGTAGGGGGTAATGTAGATTTTACAAATCAACTCAGTATGAATCTTGGCTTTGGTGCTAAACAAATACTAGCAGGTAAAGTAGATAATAAAAATGAAACTTACTTAAGTGGTCAAGTAGGACTTAAGTATAAATTTTAATCTTAAA
>NZ_MJYJ01000023.1:0-23126 GCF_001763255.1 Campylobacter sp. BCW_4338 | reverse complement strand
TAGCAGTTTCAGCTATATCCATTACAGCCATAGCACCTTTAAGAGTAGTTACACCAGCACTCTTATCTACTGTTCCAGCTAAATTTCCTGCTGAAGTTTTTAAAGTAGCAAATTGAGAATTTCCTGAACCATCTGAAAAACCTGAACCTTTAGAAACAGTATAAACTGTGCTAGCTGTGGCCGCAGACATTGCAGAAAGAAGAACCAAAGAATCTGTCAACACAGCAGACATATTTTTTCCACTACCTACAGAAAATCCTGAACCTTGAGAAAAGCCATTAGAATCCATATAAGCAGATACAGAGCTATAACCAACAATAATTTGCTTTCCACCTCCAGCATAAGAGTTAAAGCCCATAGCATCAGCAACATTTGCATCAATTTGACCTTTAGACTCTCTTAAAGATACAGATGACTGAGAAATAAGATCAGTTGCTCCCATACCTATGGCACTAAGATTGGTTCCGCTTATGTTAATATCTCTACCATCATTTTTTACTAAAGATAATCTTCCGTAATTTTCTTTTTGTGTTCCTAAAATTCCAGCACCAACTCCTATATCTCCAGTGATTTTAATGCCTCTACCATCAGCCGAAGTAAGAACAAGCTTGCCATTTTCATCCTTAGAGGCTTGAACTCCAGTAGTATCTTTAACCGCATTGATAGCTGAGATTAACTGACCATTATTATCTCCGTCTTTATAAGAAATTTGACCAATTATAACCCCATTAATAGCAAAGTCTTGAGAAGTCGTTCCTGCTTTTATAGCATAAGCTCCTGTAGTTTTTACATCATAAGTTGCTCTAACTCCTGTTTTATCGGCACTTTTATTGATCTCTTCAGCTAAAGCTCCAAGTCCTGTTCCAACAGAGGTTGAAATCACCACACTATCAAATTTAAAATCTTCTAAACCATTATAGTTTTTTATAGTAAGTCCTACTACGCCTGAAGTAAAGCTTTGCGAACCTGTTTCAAATCTTGTAACACCGATTTTTGAAGACTGGGTTGGCCCAATGCTAGCTTTTATAGTTTGATTTGAACTTGAACCGATTTGAAATTCTTGATTGGTAAAATTTCCACTTAAAAGTTGTTTACCGTTAAATGAAGTTGTATTTGCGATATTATCCAATTCTTCCATTAAGCGGTTTATATCTGCTTGAAGCATGGTTCTTGTTTTTAAACTTTGACCATCTTGAGCTGCTTGAGTAGCTTTAGTTTTAATAGTATCTAAAATCTTAAGTTGCTCATCCATAGCCTTATCTGCAGTTTGTAAGATACCCAAAGCATCATTACCATTTGAGATAGCTTGACCTAGAGTATTGGCTTGAGATCTTAAGCTGTCTGCTATCGCCATCCCTGAAGCATCATCTGCTGCGGAGTTAATCCTAAGACCAGAGCTAAGTCTTGCTAATGAACTGTCTAAACTCTTAGCATTTAGATCTGAATTTGCTTTTGCATTTAATGCTGCGACATTTGTGTTAATACGAAATCCCATTTTAAATCCTTTTAAATAAATTCAAGCTCATCCATGAACTTGTTAAATGCTATATCGTTACTTTTTTCAAAAAATTTATACTTTTATAGAAATAATTTTTCTAAACTTTGTTTTCTAATATTTAATTTTTCTATAAATAAAAGTAGCCAATCTTTATAAGCTTTAATTACTAAAAATAAATATTTCTCTTCCTCTTTTATTTTTTTTAAAATAATTTCACTAAGCTTAAATCCTCTATAAAATAAAACTCCTTTTAATATTCCATCATAAAAAACAGAATTTTCTTCTAAGTAAAAATTAAAATTTTCTATACTTTTATAAACATTTAATAAAAACTCCAAAGGCAAATTTTCACTTGATGCAACTTTTTCCAAGACATGATACAAAGCTTCAGAATCTTCTAAAGTTTGTTCAAATATTTTTAAATCTTGACTTAAAATTTCTAGAATTTTTTTAAACAATTTATCGCTTCTATTTAAAGTAAGACTTTTTGGGATGGGAAAAGATTTTTTCTTACAATTTGCAAATTTTAAGCAACACTCTTTAAAACTTAACTCTTTTGTAAAAGCTATTCTAGCTCCTCCTTCTGTGGCATTATAAAAATTCGCTTGAATATTGTTTAAAAAAAGTAATTCTAGTTTTTTTCTATAATCATTCCATCCAATATGAGTTATAACTTCGCCTTTTCCACCATAAGCTAAAACTTTATACTCAGGAAATTCTAATGAAACATCTACTGCATCTCCTAAAACAAAATCTTTGTAATGGGATAAACCATTTTCACTATAAGCTAAATCCTGGCCTATAATAATGATATTTTTAAACTCTAACTCCAAAGCTAAAGTATAACACATATGATTTACATGATTTCCTATTTCCAAATATCCAAAATCATAAATATTTAACTTTTTATAGCCTGGATCTCCGCTCAAAACCATGGAAAATTGAAAATCCTTCTCTTTTAAAAATCTAGCAACATCTGGATGCGTACTTTGTGCAAATACAAATAAAGTTTTTTTCACTTTATCACTTAAAATATCTTTAAAGAAACTAATAGGATGTTGCTCCAAATCCAAATTTAGAACATAATCAGGAATAATATCATTTTTATAAAGCAAAGGAAAAGCTCCATCTGCACAAAAAATCACAAAATTTTCTTGATATCTTTTTAAAAGAGGAATTTGCTTTGCAAGACTAGGTCCTGCTCCTACAACAATGCAATTTTGAAATTGATTTTTTCTCTCTTTTATGATTTTTTGAAATGGAATACCTGTTAATATTGAAGGAATATTTTGTATAAAATTATCATAGCAAATTAAAGCTATGGTAGATTCTGGGTTTAAATTTCTTATTACAAGATTAATTATATTATTAATGACATTATCTGTTTTTTCAATTTTATCCATAAATACTTTTACATAATAAGAAGAATTTATAAACATTTCATAAAGACTAAGATATTCAAACATATCTTTTTGATCAAATAATATACTAAGCTGTATATTAACTTTCTCTTCTTCGATATCCACCAGATAAATTTTTCCACTACAAAGCTCTTCACTCAAATCCAGCATACTTAAAGCTAAGATAAAAAGTTCTATTTCACTTTCAAATACAAAAAGATGTTTATAGTGTTTAGCTAAATTTTTAATAAGCAAGGCATTGCCTATACCATAAATACATACAAAAGGATATCTAGGAGTTTTTTCTAAAATACTTTGATAGAAAAAATTTAATTCTTCTTCTAAGTTTTCATACATGAAAACATTATGAGTTTTATCAAAGATATTCAAATTTTCATCTATATTAAATCGAGAACAAGTTTTATTTTGTATGAAATTTAAAAGTTTATTTCCTAAGGGTTCATTTACTCCACTTAATAAAGCTTGTATGTTTTTTTCTAGTATGGTCATTGGGTTTCCTTAAATTTTATCTATTTTGAGTGATATTTTGTCATCTTTTTCGCTAAATTGATATAACAAATCCTCGCAAGGATAAGAGATACATTTTTCTTTACAATCTTTTTTTGAATTTTGTTTTATTTTTTCTAGCATTAAAGGAAGTTCTTTTTTAATCAAAAGTTTTACTGGAATTCCCATACCATGATTTAAGTTTTTAATAAATTTTCCATCAACTTGAGATTCTTTAGTAATAGAACACAAAGTTGCATCAAAGCCAAGTTTCTCAAGCTCTTCATAAAGCATAGTTTTTTCTTTTAAAGAAACATACTCATCATATAACGAATGATAACTTATAAAGCAAGTTTTTAAACATTTTGATTGTTCTAAAAGATGATCTCCTTCTAAAAGATTTCGAATTTTTCTTCTTGCGGGAGAAAAAAAATAAGGCGATGAAGAATTACTTGTCCAAAAAGTTTTTGTCGAGCAATGTGTTTTAATATGATGAAAAAAATCAAAAGTAGAAAATTCGCTATACTGCATAAAATCTATTTCCTTTCCAAAACCTACAACTCTCCATAAAAACTTAGCACCACTAGAATTATCTATCACTCCATCTACCAACCAAGGTGCAATCTTAGCGGCTAAATGTGCCAAATATCCCCCATGAGAACCCCCTATCATGATAACTGGTATACCCCCCCCCATAGTATCAAAAGGAGCATGTTTTTTAAGATAAAGTGCAACATTTAAAAGATCTTGAGCTTGCATAATCCCAAAATTTTGATATTCGTTTTTTGCAGGTTGCAAACTCACATGTAAATTTAAAAAATAATTTGGTGTAAAATTACCTTTTTGTTTACCTTCAACTATTTGATTATTTACAAAATGAAAAATTTCACTCATTTGTTCATAGTTTGAAATTTTATCAACATCATAAGGAAGCTTGATATCCGCAGCTTCACAACTTGCTTTTAAAATAAGCTTGTCTATATCATCTAAATAAAAAGTTGATCCAGTTTGAGGACGATTGCCAATACAGTGATAATTCACTCCAACAAAAGCTAAATTAAAATTTTTAAGCAAATACTCTACGATAAATTTTAAATATACATCATTACAATCCGCACCCACTCCTTGCACCACAAACACCAAAGCTTTGGGTGTTTTTTCATCATCATACCAAAGCTTAAATTCAAGCTTTGATTCTCTTTTTATACCAAGCTCTACATCATCACAAGAGTCAATCTCATAAGTTTTACTCACTATCATTACATTCCCCCTATTAAAAGATAAGTTTTGCTTGCTAGGTTTTTAAAATTTTCATTCTTACTTAAGATCACACAAGCTTTATTACTAGAAGAGCTTGTAAAGTCTATATTTTCTAAATCTTCATGGCTTTGATTGGCTGCGTTGATGATAGCATTTTTACTTGCCTCATTGCTTGAAATTCCCATGAGTATAAAATCAGCTTTATTTATAAAAACAAGTTTTAAGCATTCTTTATCATCGCCTACGCGAAAATTTACTTCTTTTGTGCCGTTAAAATTGCCAAGATCAACATTTTCAACCCCGCTTACATTACTCATCGTTTTTATAGAGCTTAAATGATCATTTTTTAAAGTATAAATGCTTATATCATTGATCAAAGTTTTAAGGTTGTTTAAAGACTTGCTAACTTCAGCTTCATCCTTGCTTGAACTCATTTTTGGTAAAGCAATAGCAGCTAAAATTCCCAAAATAACGATCACAAAAACAAGTTCTAATATAGTAAAAGCTTTTCTCATCTATATCCTTGAAAAATTTTTATTTTTAGGGCTTAAAATATCTTCTTCTATGCTTACAAATTCCTTTTTTTCATAAGCATCAACCGCGGCTCTTGCTATCATCAAAGCATTATCAGAACAGAATTTTAAAGGAGCTAGTTTTAAATTTGCATTATATTTTTGACATAAATTTTGCAAACGCGAACGCAAATTAAGGTTTGCACTAGCTCCACCTACAACGCCAAAATTTTTAAATTTATAAAGATTAAAAATTTTTTCTAATTTATCCATGATATGATCACAAGCCGTATTTTCGAAGGCATAAGCTATTTCTGCTTTTATATCATCACTTAAATTTTCATGTTTTAAAATTTCTAAACGCACTGCATTTTTAAGCCCTGAAAAACTATAAGCAAGTTCTTTAGAATGTTTTAAAGGTATATTAAAAGAGATATTTTTAAGTTTGGCATTTTTTGCTAAATTTTCTATGATGACCCCACCAGGATAACCTAAATTCATCATTTTAGCCACTTTATCAAAACTTTCTCCAAAGCTATCATCATTTGTGCTTGCTAAAAGCTCTAAGTTTGCATCATCTTTAAGATAAAGCACCATAGTATGCCCACCACTAACAAGCAAAATTCCCATATCTAAAGAAATTTTTTCTTCTAAAAAAAGACTATAAATATGACCTTTAAGATGATTTATAGGGATTAAGGGTAAATTTAGAGCACTTGCTAAGGTTTTTGCCATGGAAATTCCACTGAGCAAAGAAACGCTAAGCCCAGGTTCATTTGTCACAGCTATGGCACAAAGATTTTTAAAATGCTCTTTGCATTGCTTAAGTATCTTTGGTAAAGCCTCGCTATGAAGTCTTGCAGCAAGTTCGGGTACCACTCCCCCATAGATACTATGATCTAATTCTTGGGAAATTTTTTTATGAAATTTACACTCTAAGGTATTTTTATCAATGATAGCTATAGAACTATCATCGCAAGAACTTTCTATAGCTAGGATAAGATTTTTCATTCAAATTCCACTAAAATAGAACCTAAGAATTTATCTTTTGATCTTGCCATTTTAAGAGTGTTTAAATCCAAATTTTTAGCATTTTTGATCAACTTGCTATTGGTATTTGCCTCTAAAAGTTGTTGCAAATTCGCCCCTCTTAACTCATAAAATTCCACTCTATAAATTTTGCCTGCCATATCTAAAGAGTATTGTGTTTGCATATTTTTTTTATGAACTAAAATACCACTTTCATCTTTTCCATGATCAAAGCCTATGATATTTACGCGCACATTAGCTATCTTTGGGATAAGAAAATTCTCTTTTACTTTCACCTTGGTTCCAAAAGGAACAGTGGTTTCATTGCCATCAACTTGAAAAGTTACCTCATTAAAAGCATCACTAAATTCTAAATACTCAGGATATAATCTTGTTTGAAAACGATTGCCATACTGGATATAAAAAGAATTTCCTTCTGCGATAACAGCGGTAAGTTCATTGCTTGTATTATAATTTAACTCTTTATTTACTGGAAAAGGCACATAGTTGATAACCTTTCTTGGATTTTTCAAAGAAAGTAAAATTCTATCATCAAAAAGTTTCACTTCAAGCTCTTTATTTATGGCTTTATCAACCCCTTGTGGAGTAAGTTCAAAATCTCTACTAAATTCAATTCCTGCGGTTTTTAGATAATTTTCAATTGCCAAAAGATGATAATAAGCTCTTAAATTTACAGGCAGATTTTTACTCGCTTCATTTGCAAAAGCAGCTTTGTGATTTGAAATCACAAAATAAGTTAAAGCTTTAAGCATTTCCGTATCACCAAGCTCTTGGGTTTTGGTGTTTTTAAGATGATAAGCATGCTTTGGATCAGCAAGTGAAGAATTGACACTATTTACGGTTTGAGTAGCGATATTTTCAAGATCAGGGTATTTGCTTGCATTGATTTCGCTTGTGTCAATCACGCTTGAATTTCCCCAACGCTTAGGATTTTGCATCGCATCGATATAAGTAGGTTTATAAAAACCCCAACCATCGTGAAGATTGATCACCATACTAACTTCAGGAAGTAAAATAAGCTCTTTAATGCGTTGAACTCTTTTATAATCAGGATCTTTTGGGCTAATACTTGCAAATTTACGGTTTAAATCCCCATTATTCCCACGCGAACGCTTAATAATGCTATCAAAAGCTAAATTTGGAGCCACTATAATCTTACCCTTAGTAATATTATAATCACTCAAAAGCAAACTTGCCGCATGAAATCCACCAGGCTCATCGCCTTGAATTCCACCAAAAATCAAAACTGTATTATTATCATCTAGGCTTTTTCCATTTTCTCCTACGCTAAAGTCTAGTTCTAAAGCAAAAATACTTGTTATAAAAAATAAAATTGTTAAAAAAAATTTCATTTTAACTCCTTAAATACTCTCTTGTTTTAAAATCATACTCAAAAACTTCTTCTATGCTTGAAATTTTAGGCACTCCAAAGTGATCAAGAGCTTTAAAAATGTATTTAGCAATGTCTAAAAATCTACTTTTATTTTCTAAAAAATTATAAACACCAACTTCATTAGCAGCATTGATGATAACACCTAAATTTGGCTCTTTTAAAAATGCATTTTTAAGCTTAAAAATAGGATATTTTTTTGTGCTGATTGGATGAAATTTTAAAGCAGGCATTTTGCTAAAATCAACAGCCTCTAAAATAGGTGTATCTTGTTTTTCAAATATAGCATCTGAAATAGCTAATTTCATATCTGCTTTTGAAAAATACGCTGTGCTAGCTCCATTTTTAAATTCACACATTGCATGCACTAAAGATCTTGGTTCTATTAAAGCATCAATTTCTTTAAAATCATATAAATGATAAGCCTCTATAATCTCAAAAAGCTTATTTGCCATAGTTGCACTATCTATAGTGATCTTTGCTCCCATGTTCCAATTAGGATGTTTTAAAGCATCTTTGACGCTGACTTGATTTAAATCTTTGATTTTATACTTATAAAAAGCTCCACCACTTGCTGTAATATAAAGTTTTGCTATATTTTTTTTAGCTTCGAGTAAAAATTTTAAAGCCGCATGCTCACTATCAACGGGTAAAAATTTAGCCCCTTTTAAAAAACTCCCAGCCACCACAAGACTTTCTTTGTTAGCTAAGGCTATGTTTTTGCCAAGTTCTTTAGCCTTTAAAGTGCTTTTAAGTCCTGCAAAACCTACAATAGCATTGAGCAAAAGTTTGTCTTGGCATTCTGTTAAAATTTGCTCTAAACCTTCTTGTCCTATAAAAACTCTATCGTGTTTAACTAAATGCTTATTTTTTGAATCTTTTATGGCAACAAATTTGGGCTTAAACCTTGCGATTTGTTCATTTAAAAGAGTGATGTTATCCCCACAAGCTAAAGCAGAAATGGGAATGTTTTTTAAAGCAGCAAGTTTAAGAGCATTTACTCCTATGCTACCCGTACTTCCAAAAAGTATCATAAAAGAGCAACCATCACAAAAGCAGCAATGATCACTGCATCGATCCTATCGAGCACGCCCCCATGACCAGGAATAAGATCTCCACTATCTTTTACACCTGCTTCTCTTTTAAAATAACTCTCAAGCAAATCTCCAATTACTGCAAAAATCGCTACAAAAAACGAACAAAGCAAAGAAAGCCAAAAACTATAAACAAAAACTCCTAAAATAGTTCCAATAATACTCGCACAAATCAAGCCACCTATAACACCTTCTAAGGTTTTGTTTGGACTTGTTGGAGAAAAAGGGGTTTTACCCATAAGTTTTCCGATAAAATACGCTCCACTATCACAAGCTGCAACGATAATGATAAGCCAAAAAAGCGCGAACATACCCTGATCTAAATACACTTGCCAAAGTGTTAAAATAGGCAAACTAGGATAAATATAAATAAGAGCTGGTTTTAAGGAAGCCTTTTTATAAACCAAATATCCAACGACTAATAACAAAGCTAAAATCCCAAAAAGCAAAGCTTTATGCGATAAACTTCCCAAAATAAAAGCTATAACCAAAGGGATAATAGAAATATTTTCTAAAGCAAAAAGTTTTTTTGCTTCACTAAAAGATAAATACAATAAAACTGCAAAAACGATAAAATTGATAAAAAATTGATCAATCAACGCGATAATAATAATAGCCCCTATCATCACAAGAGCTGAAATAATTCTAGTTGTATTAAACATATTTTTCCTTATATACTAATATCTAAGCGATGAATGTTTTGTGCGTCTTTAAAATTTGGATCTTTAGACTCATCTTCTTCATTTTTCTCATCATCGCTAGTTTTAGCTTCTTGATTGTGTTTTTTCTTTTTTTCTTCTTGTTCGGCTTTCTCTTTGATCTCTTCTTTGATTTCATGAGTCTCATTGACTTTTTCAAGCTTGTTCAAAGTTTTTTCTTTTTCATTAAATTCAGCCATATTTAGCGTAGCTGCAAAACCTTCTTTTGCAAGCTCATTGCTTGCTTGTGTAGCTGGATAAGCCATATTTTGATTTATATAATTGACATTTCCTAATGGGCTAACTGGCATTTTAATCCTTCGTGATATTAATACTTTTAAAATTTGTATAATTTACAAACGCCTTTTGCTGAACCTTAACAAAATTTTTTAAGGTATAATCGACCCAATACGAACCTTTCTTTAACTTAGAAAAGCTTACACAAAGCCTCGCAGCAAATTCTATCACATCAAGGCTGATTTTTTGCTTGTTTGATACAATCAAAGTATGTGCACTAGGAATATCCCTTACATGAAGCCACAAATCATCTTTTTTAGCATTTTTAAGTAAAAATTCATTGCCTTTTTCATTTTTACCCACGCAAATTTTAAACTCATTAAAATAAAAATTTGCCACAAGATCTTCTTGTTTATGATCTTGATTTTTTTTGCTATTTTTTTTAGGTAGTAAAATTTCAAGCTCTATCTCACTCTTAGCTTGAAGCAATAATTCTTTTAAACTCAAGGTAAAATCTAACTTTTCTTTTAAATTTTGCCTTTGTATGTTTAAATTTTTAGCTTTTTGTTCTAATTTTTTAGCATTTTTATAATATAAATTAGCACTTTGCTTAGGACTAAATTCAAGCTTAAATTCAAGCTCTTTGCCTTCAAAATCATCAAGCTTAAATTCCCTTTCATAATCTTTTAAAACACTCAAATTTGCAAACAATACATCAGCCCTTTTTCTGTATTCTAAAGCTTTTAAAAGTAAAGAATTTTCTTCATCTAAACTAGAAAAAAGTTCTTGTAAATTTTGTATTTTTTTATCCACTTGTGCAAGTTTTAAATTTTTTATTTGTTTGATTTTACTCTCATAAATGCTTGTAAATTTGCGAGAAAAATAATCTTTAAAATCTTTAATTTCCTCAAAATTTTCATCCATTTTATAAGGCTTTAAAGGCTCTAAAATCACATTAGGTTTTACTACACGATAACTTTTATCAATGTGCCTTAAAGCCTCTATGATCAAATCTTTTTCATCTGTAAGAATAACATTGGTATTTTTACCCGTAAATTCAAAATAAATTTTGCTCTCATAGCTTTTATAAGCCTTATTAGCTTTTACACTAAAACATAAAATACGATTGCCTTCAAGGACTTTAACTTCCTTTATAAAAGCATTACTAAAATACTTTTTAAGCATAAAATCAAAAGGTGCATTATAGTTTTTTGCATTAAATTTAGCTGTGTAAATCGCACTCATTACGCGAGTGAGATCGAAAATAAATCTTTCTTTATCAAAGCTTAATTCCAAAATATTGTCATTGATACGCTTGATAAAATCGATTTTTTTAAACTGAGAAAAAAAAGTTTGCAATTGTAAAAGTTCTGTGTATTTCATAAAAGAAATTATAAAATATTTTAGCGAATTTGTGGTAGAATTAAACTAAAAAAGGAAATTTGTGCAGCTTAATGAGCTAAATTGCGTGATTTTATGTGGTGGTAAATCTAGTCGTATGGGACAAGATAAAAGCAAACTGATTCTTAAAAATCAAAATTTAACTCAATTTCAAGTAAATAAATTTTCTAAAATTTTTAAAAATGTCTATGTGAGCGCAAAAGAAGACAAATTTGAAAACCATTTTAGCTTGATAAAAGATTCTTTAGAATTTGAAGTTTACTCTCCTATGCTTGCGCTTTACTCTATACTTTCAAATTTTAAAAATGAATTTGTTTTTGTTTTAAGTGTGGATAGTCCTAAAGTAGGTGAAAATGAGCTTTTAAAAATGCTTCCTTTTTTAGAGCAAAACTATAAAATAATCATAGCCAAAACCCCTTTACATAAACATCCCTTATGTGGCTTTTATCACAGCTCTTTAGCTCAAACTTGTAAAAATTTCTTAGAAAAAAATGAACAAAAAATAGGACTTTTATTTTCTGAGATTAAAACCAAATTTGTGGAATTTGAAAATGAAGATGCTTTTTTAAATCTTAATTTTTATGAAGAATATGAAAAATTTAAAAGCGAGTTAAAATGAGAAAAACTGCTTTATTTTTAAGCTTATGCGTTTTTATATGCGCTAGTGATTTGCAACAAGCTTTAGAGTATGAAAAACAAGGCAATTATAAAAAAGCTATGGAAATTTACAAAAAACTCGCTTTAAAAAATTCATCTGTTTTAATTTCTCAAGAACAAAATAAAACTAAACAAACTACTCAAAATGAAAAATCCATTATTGCAATCAAAGAAGAAAAACAAGACTTTTCTCGCTTAGCTTTAGCTAATTATCTTGGTGAAAATGAAAGCTTTAATCCCCTTGGTATTAGCTCTTATAAGATGAATTATTTTTTACCTTTAGCTTATAGTTTTAATTCTTTAGGAGTAAATAATAATAATAAGAGTGAGGCGAAATTCCAACTTAGTGTTAAAAAAAGACTTTTTGAAAATTTACTAGGACTAGATGAAAAATATTATATAGCCTATACCCAAACTTCTTGGTGGCAAATTTATGAGCATTCTTCTCCTTTTAGAGAAACCAACTATCAGCCAGAATTTTTTATAGATTTTCCTTTGTATCTTAAAGATTATGAATTTTTTAACAACCTACGCGTAGGTATATTGCATGAAAGCAATGGTAAGGGAGATGAGAATTTGCAATCTCGCTCATGGAATAGAATTTATGTATCTACAGCTATTTTATATAATAAATTTTTATTTGTTCCACGCCTTTGGTATAGGATTCCTGAAAGCAAAAAAGATGATGATAATCCTGCCATCTTGCATTATATGGGAAATTTTGATGTGAATTTAGCGTATTTAGGCGATGATTATTTTATCAATCTTATGCTAAGAAACAATCTTAAATTCCACGATAACAAAGGTGCTATACAGGTTGATCTAGGATATGATATTTTTAATAACGGAATTTATTGGTATTTACAATACTTTAATGGCTATGGAGAAAGTCTTATAGATTATAACAAACACTTGCAAAGACTTTCCACTGGATTTTTGATTTCTTACTAAAATATCCTTTGTAGTTTTATCATTTCTTAAAACAAATTTCATTACAATTTCATTTTTGATAATTATTATTACTATAAGGAAAGATTTGTTTTTTAAGCATATATTGAGTTTAAAAGCGCTTATAGCTTTACTTTTATTCTTTGGAATGATAAGTTTATTTATAGGAGTTATCAGTATCAATGTAAAAGATATTCTTAATCTTAACTCCACTCAATTAGAAATCATAACTCTCACAAGAATTCCTAGACTTATAGCGATTTTACTCACAGGAATGAGTCTTAGTATATGCGGGCTTATCATGCAACAACTCACGCAAAATAAATTCGTTTCCCCAACTACAGCAGGGACTATGGATTGTGCTAAATTTGGCATACTTGTTTCTTTAATATTTTTTGCTGGAGCGTCTTTTTTCACTCAAGCTATCATTGCATCTGTATTTGCGCTTTTGGGTTCTTTTATATTTATCCAAATTTTAAGAAAAATCAAACTCAAAGATGTGATTTTTGTACCTTTGATAGGCTTGATGTTTGGAGGCATTATTAGTGCTATAACCACTTTTTTTGCTTATGCTTTAAATTATATACAAAATATCCAAGGCTGGTTACAAGGCAGTATGGCAAATGTTATGCAAGGAAATTATGAATTGCTCTACATTTCTTTACCACTTTTTATACTTGCTTATTTTTTAGCTCATAAAATCACCATAGTTGGCATGGGCGAAGATATAGCTTTAAATCTTGGAATTTCTTATAATGGTATATTATTTTTAGGCTTGATGATTGTAAGCATTATCACTAGCTTAGTGATTGTAAGCGTTGGGATTATCCCTTTTTTAGGGCTAATTATCCCAAATTTAGTAGCTCTTTATCTAGGTGATAACCTTAGAAAAAATCTTATCTATATAGCACTTTGTGGAGCTTTGTTTTTACTTGTTTGCGATATCATTTCAAGACTTGTCATCTTTCCTTTTGAAATGCCTTTAAGTATCACTACAGGTGTTTTAGGATCTTTAATCTTTATCTTTCTTTTGTTAAAAAGGAAAGTTTATGCGTAAAAAAATGCTGATTTTAAGCTTTTTAACACTTAACATGATAGGGATTTTTATACTTGTGGGTTTAAATGGCTTTGATGAGTACGCCTTAAAAAGTCGTTTTTTACAAATTGCAGCTATTATCATAGTAGCTATTTGTATCGCTGTTTCAACAGTGATTTTTCAAACTTTATGCAATAACAAAATTCTAACCCCTGCTATCATAGGATTAGATTCTTTATATATGTTACTTCAAAGTGCTCTTATCTTTTCTTTTGGTGCGGCTAATTTAAGTGTTTATAAAAACGATATCAATTTTTTAATCACTCTGGTTTGTATGGTAGTTTTTTCACTAGGACTTTATAAAATTTTATTTAGTAGCGATAGAAGCATTTATCTTATCATGCTTTTAGGCTTAGTTTTTGGAACACTTTTTAGCACTTTAAGCTCTTTTTTTGAAGTATTAATCGACCCTGATGAATTCATGGTGATACAGGGAAGAATGTTTGCTAGCTTTGATAATATTGCTTTTGATGTTTTAATTCTTGCTTATATTATTAGCTTTTTAAGTTTTATATGGATTTTTCGCTATATGAAATTTTTGGATCCTTTGAATTTAGGCAAAGATTTAGCGATAAATTTAGGGATAAATTATCAAAAAATTTCAAAACAATTGATGATTATCATAGCTATTTTAACTTCTATTAGCACCGCGCTTGTAGGTCCTATAACCTTTTTAGGGCTTTTGGTAGTAAATATCACTTATGAACTATTTAAAACTGCAAAGCATAGTATTTTACTAAGTGCTTGTATACTCATTAGCATTTTAGCTTTGCTTGGAGGGGTATTTTTTGTCTCTAGAGTTTTTGATTATAATGCCACTATAAGCGTGGTTATTAATTTCTTAGGTGGGATATATTTTATCTATCTCGTATTAAAGGGTAATAAATTATGATTAAACTAAAAAATATCACCAAATTTTATGATAATAAAGCCATTATTTCAGATCTTAACCTTGATTTTCATAAAGGCAAAATCACTTCTATAATAGGAGCCAATGGCGCTGGAAAATCCACTCTTTTAGCTCTAGCAAGTCGTTTGATAAAACCTAGTAGCGGAGAAATTTATATCGATGGAATGAATTTAAAAGACTATAAAGAGCAAATCTTAGCACAAAAAATTTCCATTCTCAAACAACAAAACAATATCAATTTAAGATTAAAAGTTGAAGAATTGGTCGCTTTTGGGCGTTTTCCACATTCTCAAGGAAGACTTAATGCAAACGATAAAATCAAAATCAATGAAGCTTTAGAATACATGGGGCTTAGCAACTTAAGAAATGAATTTTTAGATACATTAAGCGGCGGACAAAAACAAAGAGCTTTTATAGCCATGATCATCGCTCAAGATACTGAATTTATAATGTTTGATGAACCTTTAAACAATCTTGATATGAAACATAGCGTACAAATCATGCAACTAATGAAAAATTTAGTCAAAGACTTTAACAAAAGTATAGCTGTTGTATTGCATGATATTAATTTTGCTTCGATTTATTCTGATGAAATCATAGCCTTAAAAGATGGGAAGCTTTTAAAACAAGGTTCAAAAGATGAAATCATCAATCAAGAAAATTTAAAACAAATTTATGATATGGATATACCTGTAAGTCAAATTGATGGTAAGAAAATTTGTATTTATTTTTAAAAAGGAGAAAATATGAAAAAATCTTTAGTTTTTGCATTTTTTGCATTTTTTTTAAGTCTAATCTTAACAGCTTGTAATTCAAACTCAAATGAAAACAATGCAAGCTCTACAACAAAAACCAACACTGCTACGGTGAAAGTTTTGCCTATTAGCATGAGTGATGAGGGTGATAGTTTTTTAGTAAAGGATAGTCTAGGAGAAAATAAAATCCCTAAAAATCCTTCTAAGGTAGTGATCTTAGATCTTGGAATTTTAGATACTTTTGATGCTTTAAAATTAAACGATAAAGTCGCAGGCGTTCCTGCTAAAAATTTACCAAAATACCTACAACAATTTAAAAACAAACCTAGTGTAGGTGGAGTGCAACAAGTTGATTTTGAAGCCATTAATGCTTTAAAACCTGATCTTATCATCATTTCTGGACGCCAAAGTAAATTTTATGATAAATTAAAAGAAATAGCTCCAACTTTATTTGTAGGTCTTGATAATGCAAATTTTTTAAGCTCTTTTGAAAACAATGTCTTAAGCATTGCAAAACTTTATGGTTTAGAAAAAGAAGCTTTAGAAAAAATTTCAGATATTAAAAATGAAATTGAAAAAGCCAAAAGCATAGTTAATGAAGATAAAAAAGCTCTTATCATTCTTACAAATTCTAACAAAATTTCAGCCTTTGGTCCTCAATCTCGCTTTGGGATTATTCACGATGTTTTAGGGATTAACGCGGTAGATGAGAATATAAAAGTAGGTACACACGGCAAAAGTATCAATTCTGAATTTATATTAGAAAAAAATCCTGATTATATTTTTGTTGTTGATAGAAATATCATTGTAGGCAACAAAGAACGCGCTCAAGGCATACTCGATAATGCGCTTGTTGCTAAAACCAAAGCAGCACAAAACAAAAAAATCATCTATCTTGATCCAGAATACTGGTATTTAGCAAGTGGAAATGGACTAGAGTCTTTAAAAACTATGATTTTAGAAATCAAAAATGCTGTAAAATAATACAACCTCGCAAGGGCTAGTCTCTTGCTTTGATGCTTAATAAAATACTTGAAATTCTCAAGAAAGTTTTAGTGGCGGACAGAGAGGGATTTGAACCCTCGAGACCCGTTAAGATCTGCACCCTTAGCAGGGGTGTGGTTTCAGCCGCTCACCCATCTGTCCAATAAAGTAAAGTGTGATTATACAAAAAAATAAATAATACCTAGCTTAAAAAGCTAGGAAAAATCAAAGGCTAAGATAAGCCAAAAGCAAAGTTACAACAACCCCTACTCCAAGAACTGCAAATTGTTTACTTCTATCTTTTTTATTTGCAAACAAAGTAATCATAAGCCCTGAAATATAGAGCATAAACAAAGTAATACCAAAACCTACACTAAGCACAGAAAAATACCAAGCACCCTTATCTTTATGAAGCATAATCATATCTCCAAGTAAAGATCTGGTTTTTAGAGTAATGCTGTATTCATTAGTAGAATTTTGAGTTATATTAGCACTATAATGAGTTCCGCCTATTGTTATGCCTTTATCTTTACTTTTAATGATATCTGTATTAGATGGCACTTTTAAACCATTTGTTTTTAAATACTCTATTAAAGCTTCTCTTTCTTTACCACTTTCTATAACTTTTGACAATTGATACTGCTCAACTTTCAAACCCACATCTTGATTAATACCAAAAATATACGCTATACCCGTTAAAGCAAAAAGCAAAGCACAAGGCAAGAAGAACAAACTAAGATAGATATGAACCTGTCTAAACAATTTATTTTTATTAATCATTTTAAGTCCTTTTTTTATTATTAAAATTTGTGATATTTTGACAAAATAAAGTGAATTTTAAATAAAAAGTTTATATTTTTTAAAACAATGAAAAGAAAAAGCCCTTATGATTATAGGGCTTAAGAATTATTTTTTATCAATCACTTGATAATTATAAGGAACAAGCTCTTTATCATGCTCTAAAAGTTCTTTTGGAGGATTGCCATTAACATCTTTTTCATCTGCATAGTAACGCTCTCCAGCTTTATGACCATTAACATCTACTTTATAATAAAGCTCTCCTGGATTAAATTTTTGAATATCTTCAAAACCTAAATTTGAAGTTTTAAAATCTTTAATTCCATTTACCGCTGCAATTTCTACAAGTTTAGTTTGTCCCATTCTTGCCATATCAACAGCTTGCAATAACATTCTTGAAGCTTCGCGAGGATTATGAAAACCAGTTGAGTTTTCAGCATTAACAAAATCCGCTCTCATTTGAGCTTTACGATGAAGTTCTAAAACTTCTTTTAGCTCTTCGCTAATTTTTTTCGCATCAGCTTTTCCATCGCTTTGGAATTTTTCCATATTGCCTAGCTCATCGCGTAGTTTTTTAGTATCCATAATCAAACTAACAATTGCGTACTCTGCAGTTCTTTGATCATGTGCAACGCTATTTTGTATGTCAAGTACTTGAGCTTTTAAATAATCTTCGCTTTGTTTATGACAAGATTTGCAAGCAGAGTTAATATCTCTTAAAGGAGAAGTGATATTGTGTTGAGTAACCTTTTTAGCCCCTTCTCTAACATAAGGCATATGACAATCCACGCAACTTACTCCATTTGCAGCATGCACACCGCCACTATAAAGTTCACTTTCTGGGTGTTGAATTTTAATAATTTGTGCCCCTGTTAATTTATGAGTAAAATCAGCTCCAAATACTCCACGAACTTTATCATAATAATCATCTAGCATTTCAATTCTAAATGGTTGTCCTTTTTTCCACTCACTCCAAGGAAAAGTTAAAACTATACCATCGGTTTCAATCTCTTTAGCTTTATTTCCATCTCTCCAAAACTCATACTCATCATAATTTTTCTGAGTTCCATTCCACCATTTTTTAGAACTATCATCTACAATAGTTTCACCCATTACTTTTACTTTTTCCCCTGTTGGTTTAAAATAGTATTCAACATGGCATTGAGAGCAAACTAAAGTTCTCATTTCTTCTCTTGTAGCTTTTACGCCTTGTACTGGATCTTTTTCATATCCCCTAGAAACTAAAGCATTAATAGCTGCTGGACGAGTAAGTCTTAAACTCATATCATTTGGATTGTGACAATCTGCACAAGTTACACCCATTCTTTTACCACCATGTGGACCTGCATGTTCAGGTGAATTTTCCACTATACCATCAACGGCTGGGATATTTTTAATCATGGTCCAATAATTTGTAGAGTTAAAAGCAGTAAAATCCCCTTTAGCAACATTTTTTATAAGCCATGGAGTCCATCCACTATGACAATTCATACAAGCTGCGGGCTGGCCTTTAAAAGCAGCAAGGCCGTGAGCATTAAGAAAATCTTTGTTGTTTCTTGCTGTTTTCATTTGATCTACTTGAACCCAAAAATGCCCTCTTTCTTCATTGAAATCAAGACTAAAAGGATATCCTGCCCAAAGTATGGTTAATTGAGGAAAGCGAATTAATTTTGAATAAGCTAAATTACCACCAAATTCAGTAGCCTTAGGCTCTTCTTTTTCAACTGTTAAATACATTTTTAGCTGCTCTGGAAAAACCTTACCCCATTTTTCAAAATTTGGATCATCATCACTAAGTAAAGAAAAATCAGCATTTGCTGCAATGGCATTTTTATTTGCTTCATCTTCTTTTTTTTGATTGATATCATTATTTAGCCATAAAACTCCCGCTATAAGTAAAACCAAAACAACAATACCCAAGCGTAAAATATTTTTTTTCATTCATCTTCTCCTTATTAAATTCCATGTTTATGTCCAACATCTTTATGACAAGAAGCACAATTTAATGACTTGTCTGCATGTGGATTTGTTGTAGCATTGATAGCTGTTTGAGCAAAATCTGCATGACAGCGTATGCAGTTTTCTTGCACCATTTTTCTGCTTTTTTCAGTCGCACTCAAATTTGTAGGCAACTCATCAAGTTTAAAAGTAAAAGCATAAGCATGTCCTAAACCACTTTGCGCTTTAGCTATCCACTTAGCTACAAAATTATGTGGCAAATGACAATCCACACAAGTTGCTCTTGGTTCGCCTTTGACTTTTTGAGAGTGTGGTCCTGCCATATATTCGTTATAAACTTCATTCATAATATGGCAGTTATTACAAGATTCGCTTGCATTGCTTAAATAAGATGTGCCCTTAGCATTATAAAAAGTATAAAACCCAACCGCAAAGAAAACAAAAAGCAAAACAAGAAAAATAGTAAAAAGATTCGAAGTTTTCTTCAAAATTTTCCTCCTTAAAATTATCATTTCTTAAAATCTTCAATAAAACAATAATGTCACAGAATTTCCCAAAAATAAATTTTGTAATTTTAACATAGATGAATTTAATATAATTTTAAAGATATATTTACTCTTAATTAACCTAAAAAATTTGAAACTTTTATTCAATAATTTTAAAATAAATGATAAAATATAACAAAAAAAAGGAAAAATTAATGCAAATAAGTCCTGATATGTTTATCAATCGCGAACTTTCTTGGCTTCGCTTTAATTCTCGTGTTTTAGACCAATGTTCTAAAAATTTACCCTTATTAGAAAAATTAAAATTTATAGCTATATATTGCACTAATTTAGATGAATTTTATATGATACGCGTTGCAGGCTTAAAACAACTTTTTTCAGCTGGAGTTAATGCAAGCAGTAGCGATGAAATGACCCCGTTACAACAATTAAAAGCCATACGCAAATACTTACACCAAGAAAAAGAGCTTTTGGAGCGTTATTTTAATGAAATCACAAGTGAATTAGAAAAAGAAAATCTTTTCATAAAGCATTATGAGAATTTAGATGAAAATTTAAAACAAAAATGTGATGAGTATTTTTTCTCTAATATTTTTCCTGTTATTGTTCCAATAGCTGTTGATGCGACTCACCCTTTTCCACATTTAAATAACTTATCTTTTTCACTAGCGGTTAAAATTTGTGATAAAGCACATCCTGAACTTGTAAAATTTGGAATGATTAGAATTCCAAGGGTTTTACCTCGTTTTTATGAGGTAAGTGCAAATATTTATGTTCCTATAGAAAGTATAGTCCACCAACACGCAGAAGAAATTTTTCCAGGCTATAAACTCTTAGCTTCAGCAGCATTTAGAGTGACTAGAAATGCAGATATGGTAATAGAAGAGGAAGAAGCTGATGATTTTATGATGATTTTAGAACAAGGCTTGAAGCTTCGCAGAAAAGGAGCTTTTGTAAGATTGCAAATTCAAAAAGATGCAGATGAACAAATCGTAGAATTTCTTAATACACACATGAAAATTTTTCATAAAGATGTTTATGAATATTCTATTTTACTCAATCTCCCTAGCCTTTGGCAAATCGCGGGAAATAAAAACTTTACGCATCTTTTAAGCCCACTTTACACGCCTAAAACTTTACCACCTTTTGATGAAAATTTATCTATTTTTGATGCTGTAGAAAAAGAAGATATACTCATTATACAACCTTTTGAAAGTTTTGATCCAGTTTATAAATTTATCAAAGAAGCAAGCAAAGATCCTGAAGTAATTTCCATAAGAATGACACTTTATAGAGTTGAAAAAAATTCCAATATAGTTCAAGCTTTAATTGATGCTGCAAGCGATGGAAAACAAGTAACTGTGATGGTAGAATTAAAAGCACGCTTTGATGAAGAAAATAATCTTCATTGGGCGAAAGCTTTAGAAAATGCCGGAGCTCATGTTATTTATGGCATTACAGGTTTTAAAGTCCACGCTAAGGTTTCTCAAGTCATACGCAAACAAGGGGATAAGCTTAAATTTTATATGCATTTAAGCACAGGAAACTACAATGCAAGCAGTGCTAAAATCTATACTGATGTGAGTTATTTTACAAGCAAAGTAGAATTTGCAAGAGATACGACAAAATTTTTTCATATCTTATCAGGCTTTAGTAAAAACCGTCGTCTTCAAACTCTTTCAATGAGTCCAAATCAAATCAAAGAAAAAGTTTTAGAAATGATACGCATTGAAACAAGCAAAAAAAATGAAGGTGTGATTGTAGCTAAAATGAACTCTCTTGTGGATAGTGATATCATACAAGCGCTTTATGAAGCAAGCATGGAAGGAGTACAAATCGATCTTATCATACGCGGAATTTGTTGCTTAAAACCTGATGAAGAATACAGCAAAAACATACGCGTTAGAAGCATCATAGGAAAATACTTAGAACATGCTAGAGTATTTTATTTTAAACATAGTGAGCCAAATTATTTTATATCGAGTGCAGATTGGATGCCAAGGAATTTAGAGCGTCGCTTAGAACTTATGACTCCTATATATGATGAAAGAAGCAAAGCTAAATTAGCTCAATTTTTACGCTTACAACTTAGCGATAATGTTTTAGCTTATGAGCTTAAAAACATTGGAGAGTATGAAAAAATTCCTTCTTCTGAAAAAACCATAGATTCTCAACAAACCTTAGAAGAATATGTAAGTAAAATTTATAAAACACTTAAAAAAGATACAGATCAAAGTCGTGCAACGCACTTAGCTTCCAAACTTTTCAAAGAAAACTAAAAGTTTTTAGGGTTTTTACTCTAAAGACTTATTTACTTGTTTGTTATAAAAAGGGCTTTAAGATAAAGCCTTAGGAGATTTCCCATAGAAATAAACAATCATTTCTAAACTATAAAAAGATTTAGAAATGATTTTTAAGATTAAAATTTATACTTAAGTCCTACTTGACCACTTAAGTAAGTTTCATTTTTATTATCTACTTTACCTGCTAGTATTTGTTTAGCACCAAAGCCAAGATTCATACTGAGTTGATTTGTAAAATCTACATTACCCCCTACGATAATTTGTCCGTATGTTTTTTTCTTGTTGTTAGCTTCTACACTAGTAAAGAAAGCATTATTTATAGCTAAATTAGCTGTGTAATCATCACCATTATTGATAACAAATTGTTCTATTTTTGGAGTTACAAAAATATAAGAGTTTTCATTCATATATTTTCTAAATTCAGCACCCACTTCAACACTTACAGAATTGTTTTTCATAGAATCAATATCTTTAGCAATAGCACCATTTTCTGTATGAGATGGAGTATAACTAAAATAATAATTTATCCCTGCAAAAGGTTTAATAAATAAAGTATTATCACTAAAGTCAAACACACGACCTACATTAGCACTAAATCCTAAGAATTTGCTTGTATAATCTGAGTTATATGCACCATCTGTTTGAATATTGTCTTGTTTAGTTGGAGAAACTTGAGCATAAGCTTTAAGATTAAGTTCCCATTGTGGAGCTATATTGATAGTAGAATACATACCTAATTGGAAGTTATCGCTTTTTTGTTCTAAATTATTGTCTTTGATTTTAGCATTTGCATAAGTAAAATAAGCACCCCATAAAATATTATCATTAGCTTGTTTATCTACCCCTACGGTAGCACCATACATTGCACCACTATCTCCATCGATAATGTTAGCATCACCAAAAGCATTAGCCCAAATACTATTGGTATATTCATTTACATAGCTTGGTCTCATATCACTATCTAAAGCAGCAAATTTAAGGCCATTCATTTTAGAAGCATAAGTTCCAAAAGGATTGTTTAG
Source organism: Campylobacter sp. BCW_4338 (assembly GCF_001763255.1). Classification (NCBI taxonomy): domain Bacteria; kingdom Pseudomonadati; phylum Campylobacterota; class Epsilonproteobacteria; order Campylobacterales; family Campylobacteraceae; genus Campylobacter; species Campylobacter sp. BCW_4338. The sequence goes on along the minus strand of NZ_MJYJ01000023.1, from coordinate 141 downwards.
CATTGCTACACGAGAACCTATAGAAACATCATTAGAAATATTCATAGTGGTATTTACTGCACTAGAAGCTGAATTGAGATTAGATACAGATTTACCTGTATTGTCTGTGTCTTTTTTGATTTGTAGGGCTAGTTTTACACC
>NZ_MJYJ01000022.1:0-4059 GCF_001763255.1 Campylobacter sp. BCW_4338 | reverse complement strand
TTATTGATTCTAAAACGCATCACTTCCTTGTTAAAGTTTTTATGATAAGACTTCTTTATCTTAAGACGGAAAGCATTCAAACACTTAATATAAAACTAAATGATTTAGTCTCAACTAAGCTGTGAGTTTGAAACTTGTCTTTAATTTATAATCCTTAAATCTAATATTCTCTTTATTCATAGAAATAAAGACAGCTAAAAGTTAAGTTAAACTAAAGAAAAGATAAATAGGTTTTATCCTTTAACAAGTCCTGTAAAATTGTTTTTATTAAAACTTGCTTGTGACTCTTAACAATGATAATTAAAAAGAACATTTAGGTTTAAAACCTAAAGGAAGTATATATATTAACATAATCATTATAAATATAAATACATAATGTATATGTTATTTATATCTATTAAAGTATATTCTTTTATAGCTAAAGATAAAAATAAATCTAAGTATTTAGAGTTTATATTTTATATTTAATCTACTTTATATACTTGCTTTAGATTTTAAAGCTTCTTTATTCAAATCTTTTTTATGGTGGGCCTAACAAGACTTGAACTTGTGACCTCACCCTTATCAGGGGTGCACTCTAACCAGCTGAGCTATAGGCCCTTAATAAATGGTGGAGAATAGCGGGATCGAACCGCTGACCTCCTGCGTGCAAAGCAGGCGCTCTCCCAGCTGAGCTAATTCCCCATAAACAATTAGCTTTATCATCAATCTTTGAAATCTAAACAAGAATCAATTGAGTTTATATATTTGAAGTAATAGTTGTGAGACTTATTACTTTGTACTCTAGAAAGGAGGTGATCCAACCGCAGGTTCTCCTACGGTTACCTTGTTACGACTTCACCCCAGTCGCTGATTCCACTGTGGACGGTAACTAGTTTAGTATTCCGGCTTCGAGTGAAATCAACTCCCATGGTGTGACGGGCGGTGAGTACAAGACCCGGGAACGTATTCACCGTAGCATGGCTGATCTACGATTACTAGCGATTCCGGCTTCATGCTCTCGAGTTGCAGAGAACAATCCGAACTGGGACATATTTTATAGATTTGCTCCACCTCGCGGTATTGCGTCTCATTGTATATGCCATTGTAGCACGTGTGTCGCCCTGGGCATAAGGGCCATGATGACTTGACGTCGTCCACACCTTCCTCCTCCTTACGAAGGCAGTCTATTTAGAGTGCTCGGCCGAACCGTTAGCAACTAAATACGTGGGTTGCGCTCGTTGCGGGACTTAACCCAACATCTCACGACACGAGCTGACGACAGCCGTGCAGCACCTGTCTCTAAGTTCTAGCAAGCTAGCACCCTCATATCTCTATAAGGTTCTTAGGATATCAAGCCCAGGTAAGGTTCTTCGCGTATCTTCGAATTAAACCACATGCTCCACCGCTTGTGCGGGTCCCCGTCTATTCCTTTGAGTTTTAATCTTGCGACCGTACTCCCCAGGCGGTACACTTAATGCGTTAGCTGCATTACTGAGATGACTAGCATCCCAACAACTAGTGTACATCGTTTAGGGCGTGGACTACCAGGGTATCTAATCCTGTTTGCTCCCCACGCTTTCGCGCCTTAGCGTCAGTTGAGTTCCAGCAGATCGCCTTCGCAATGGGTATTCTTGGTGATATCTACGGATTTTACCCCTACACCACCAATTCCATCTGCCTCTCCCTCACTCTAGACTATCAGTTTCCCAAGCAGTTTAATGGTTAAGCCATTAGATTTCACAAGAGACTTGATAATCCGCCTACGCGCCCTTTACGCCCAGTGATTCCGAGTAACGCTTGCACCCTCCGTATTACCGCGGCTGCTGGCACGGAGTTAGCCGGTGCTTATTCCTTAGGTACCGTCAGAATTCTTCCCCAAGAAAAGGAGTTTACGCTCCGAAAAGTGTCATCCTCCACGCGGCGTTGCTGCGTCAGGGTTTCCCCCATTGCGCAATATTCCCTACTGCTGCCTCCCGTAGGAGTCTGGACCGTGTCTCAGTTCCAGTGTGACTGATCATCCTCTCAGACCAGTTAAGCGTCATAGCCTTGGTAAGCCATTACCTTACCAACTAGCTGATACTATATAGTCTCATCCTACACCGAAAAACTTTCCCTACTCAACTTGTGTTAAGCAGGAGTATAGAGTATTAGCAGTCGTTTCCAACTGTTGTCCTCTTGTGTAGGGCAGATTAACTATACCTTACTCACCCGTGCGCCACTAATCCACTTCTAGCAAGCTAGAAGCTTCATCGTTCGACTTGCATGTATTAGGCACGCCGCCAGCGTTCACTCTGAGCCAGGATCAAACTCTCCATAAAAATTATAGATAGTTTAATCTTTTTCTTCAAAGAAAAAGTTATAAAAGATTAAAAGAAAAGCTTTTAATCTTTTTAAATTAGATTGAATAGATTTTACATAATTACTTATGCCTAAATCTTTCTGGCTCAATCGATCACTTATTTAGATTTCAAAGATTGACTAATAAGATTTGAATAACAATACTAAGTTAAAAGAACAAAACAAAAAATCATTTTTAAAAGAAAAGTTTTTAAATTAAAAACAAGATTTATAAAAAAGCTTTTTAGTTTTAAATTAAAAAATTAAGAAAGTTAAAAACTCAAATAATTTAAAAACTTAAAAAATCTAAAATAAAGTTAATTTATAAAATCTACTCAGTTAGTGAAACTTTATAATTTAAAAGATTTTAAGTCCTTTTTTTCAAAAAAGGAAATGAAAGTATAACCAATTAAACTTAAAAGGGGATTAAATAAAGGATTAAATAATATAAATATTTGTGTAAGTATTTATATAAGTATTTGGTGGGTTAAAAAATGGGGGCTATATTTTAAAGATTATATAATTTAAAATTGCAAAAAGCAATCAGACTTAATTAAATATAAATTTAAAATAAGTATAATTTTAAAACATTTTATATCAAAGGAAGAAAATGAAAAAAATATTTAGTGTTGTTTTAGTTGCCTTGATTGGCTTATTTTTAAACGCTTGCAATGATTCTAAAAACAAAGAAACAAATGCAAGCGTAGAATTAAAGGTTGGAACTGCCCCAAACTATAAACCTTTTAATTATAAAGAAAATTCAAAACTCACAGGCTTTGATACGGATCTAGTAGAAGAGATTGCCCAAAAAAATGGTATTAAAATTGTTTGGGTTGAAACCAATTTCGATGGGTTAATACCTGCTTTAAAAGCCGGTAAAATCGATATGATTGCCTCGGCTATGAGTGCAACGGATGAAAGAAGACAGAGTGTTGATTTTACCAAACCTTACTATATGAGTAAAAATCTTTATCTTAAACTAAAAAGTAACAATTTACTTCAAACAAAAAATGATTTAGAAGGTAAAAAAATAGGAGTTCAACTAGGAACTTTACAAGAAAATACTGCAAAAGCTATCAAAAATGCACAAGTGCAAAGTAATAAAGATTTAAATATTGCTGTTTTAGCACTAAAAAACAACAAAATTGATGCTATTATCGCAGATGAAGATACTGCTAAAGGTTTTTTAGCTGAAAATCCAGAATTGGTAAGTTTTTACCAAGAAATGGATGGTGGAGAAGGCTTTAGCTTTGCTTTTGATAAAAACAAACAAAAAGAATTGGTAAAAATTTTTGACAAAGGTATAGATGAGACAAAAACCAATGGATTTTACAATACTTTGATGAAAAAATATGAATTAGAGTAAGCGTGAAAATTCACGCTTATACAACTTAAATCTTCGTTGTGTTTTGTAAAATAACATTTCATATAAATTTACTCCCATTAAATCAATTTTTTTATAAAATAAAATTTAAATTCAAACTATATAGTTTTATAATAATTAGTATTTAATTATACTTTAAGTTTAAATATTTTAATATTACGCTATTTTATTTTTATATTTTATATTATTATTAAAAAATAAATAATATGAAATTAATTTCAAAATAAATCATTTTAAATAAGGAAGGAGAAAAATATTTGAGTAAAAATATTATTTCAAGTAAGATGTCTACAGGGGGGGGGGATTAGAAAATCCCATTTAAATTCTAAAAAGATAGTTTTATCTTTAGCTACTAT
>NZ_MJYJ01000021.1:0-2104 GCF_001763255.1 Campylobacter sp. BCW_4338 | reverse complement strand
GGGGGGGGGGATTAGAAAATCCCATTTAAATTCTAAAAAGATAGTTTTATCTTTAGCTACTATTTCTTTTTTGGCAAGTTGTGCTAATGCTAAATTAAATTCTGAAATAAAAACTTATGATGAAGCAAATAAAAATCTTAAGGCTAGATCAGCAGCAAGTGTTTATACTCCTCAAGCTAGAGTTAATACGACTATAAACACCTCAGAGACAGTACAAATCAACATTTCTGATTCAGGTCCACATACCATAATAATTGAAGCAGGTGGAACTCTAGGTAGTATAGGTAATAATGATAGAATCATCTATGCTCATGCTAATGGTAGCAATACCCTTACTCTTACCAATCTTACTAATAAAGGAACTATTAATGGCAATGTAAATGTAGAGCATGATAACGATTTTAAAGGAACCATCACTGTCAATACCTTTGAAAATACAGGTCAAGTTAATGGTCAAATTTATATGGGAGTTTGGGGTGGTAATTCAGGAACTCTTAACATTGATAAATTTAACAATAGTGGAACTATAGCAGTTTCTAATAACAATCAAGGAGTGTTTTTCGAAGGAAAAAATACTAATATACAAGCCTTTAACAATAATGGATTTATTAGCGGAAGCGAAGGTGTAAGCTTATCTAGCGGAACTATAAATAGTTTTAATAATAATGGAACTATCAGTGGTAACTCTTCTGGCATATTTGTATATGGTGGCAATATACAAACTCTTGAAAATTCAGGAACTATAATATCTAATGGTAATTACAGTAATCATGCTGGTATAAAACTAGAAAATGGTGGCTCCATAGAAAACATTATCAACACAGGAACTATAGAATCAAATTATTCTGGCATAATGGTAACTTATGGTAAATTTGGAACACTTACCATAAAAGATGGAGGTGTAATTCATGGCAAATACATAGGAATAGGAGTGGGTCAATGGCAAACTCTAGGGGATTTATATATAGATGGAGCAAGTTCAAAAAAAGATGGTACAGCAAGTGGAGTTTATGGCGATAGTTATGGAATTTCCTTAGATGTTGGCTCACGAACTCAAAAAATAGAACTTACAAATGGTGGTGTTATTAAAGGTGATATTAGTGGTATAAGATTAGATAGTGGAGCTTCTTTAAGTGGAGAAATGATTTTATCTGGTGAAGGCTCTAGAGTAGAAGGTGGAAGTGATGCTGGTATTTTTAATTTTGGTGGAAAAATAGAAGGCTCTATAACCGTAAAAGATGGAGCTACTATAACAGCCACTTCAAGTCAAGCCATATCTAATGTTGGCTCAGGAAGCATAACAGGTGGTATTACAGTTAGTGGGGAAAACACTAAACTTGAAGGAAATATAATCAATGCAGATAGTGCTTCTATAGGTAGTGATATCAAGATAGAAGGTGGAGCTAAGGTAGAAGGTGGTCTTGTTAATCAAGGCAATGGAAGTATCTCAGGAAGTGTTCAAGTAAGTGGTGGTAGCACCATTGATTCTATTACCAATGAGGGTAATGGAGCTATTTCTGGTTCAATTACTGTAGATAAAGATAGTAAACTTGATTCTATCACTAACACCTCTACTTCTGATACAGGTATAAGTGGTTCTATCACTAACAATAGTGATAATAAACTTGAAATTTCTAACTCAGGTAATATCGGTGGTAAGATTGAAAGCACTGGTGCTGCTGATATGGTAATTAGCAATAATGGTGGAGGAACTATTAGCGGAGGTATTAGTTCTTCAGGAAGTGGAAACACTAGTATTTCTAATTCACAAGGTTCAACCATAAATAATGGTATCACTGTTTCAGGATCAGCTCAAGTTGAAATTTCCAACCAAGGCTCAGTAGGTAAAGATAGCAATGGTAATACAGTAACTAACAATGGTAGTGGTAGTGTTGGAATTAAAGATTGGGTTGTTTCTACAGATAAAGAAACAGGTAAATTAGACACTATAGTTGTAGGTGGAAATGGTAAAGATAATGTAAAAGTAGAAAACATCACCGTAGATCAAAGCAATGTTAATCTTGATGAATTAGGCAATATCAACAATATCATCTCAGGTGTTAATCAAGGCAATATTGGCAATATAGGAACCAATGGAGGTGGA
>NZ_MJYJ01000020.1:0-1881 GCF_001763255.1 Campylobacter sp. BCW_4338 | reverse complement strand
GCGAGTTGTGCTAATGCTACACTTGCTCCTGAAATAAAAACTTATGATGAAGCAAATAAAAATCTTAAAGCTAGATCAGCAAGTGTTTATCAGAATACTAATACGACTGTAAGTGGTTCAGAAACTAACGCAATAACCATTACTGGAAGCGGGTCACATTCTTTAATAATTGAAACAGATGGAACTTTACAACCCGAAAATAAAAGTAAAGTTATATATGTTAATGGCCAAGGCAACGATATTCTTACTCTTACCAATCTTACCAATAAAGGAACTATTGATGGTCAAGTAGCTGTAGAAAATAGCAATGATAGTTTTACAGGAACTATCACTGTTAATACCTTTGAAAACAAAGGTCAGATTATTGGTCAAATTTATATGGGAATTTGGGCTGGTAAAGGGACTATCAATGTAGATAAATTTGATAATAGTGGGACTATGGTTGGCAACGATAGAGGAGTTTACTTCCAAGGAAATACTAATATAAAAAGCTTTACTAATAGCGGTCTAATCAGCGGGGATCAAGGTGTAAGCTTATCTGGGGGAACTATAAATAGTTTTAATAATTTAGGAACTATCAATGGCAACTCTTCTGGTGTATTTGTAGTAGGTGGCAACATAAAAACTCTTGTAAATTCAGGAATGATTACGACAGGCGAAGATATATTTGGTGCTGGCATAAAACTCGAAAATGGTGGTACCATAGAAAATATTATCAACACAGGAACTATACAATCTAACAATCTTGGAATGGCAGTAAGTTGGGGTAAATTTGGAACGCTTACTATAAAAGATGGAGGTATAGTTTATGGAAAAGAAGCCGGAATACTCGTAGGTCAATGGCAAACTCTAGGAGATTTATATATAGATGGTGGAAAAAATACTTCAAAAGATGGCACAGTAAGTGGAATTTATGGAGACAATAATGGAATTTCCTTAAATGAAAGTTCTAAAACTCAAAAAATAGAACTTAAAAATGGTGGCATTATAAAAGGTAAGGTTCATGGTATAAGATTGGATAATGGTGCCTCTTTAAGTGGAGAAATGATTTTATCTGGTGAAGGTTCTAGGGTAGAAGGTGGAAGTGGTGCTGGTATATCTAATCAAAGTGGAAAAATAGAAGGCTCTATAAAAGTAGAAGATGGAGCTACTGTAACTTCTTCTTCAGGCCAAGCCATATCTAACTCTGGCTCAGGAAGTATAACAGGTGGTATTACTGTTAGTGGAGAAAACACTAAACTTGAAGGAAATATAATCAATACAGGTGATGCTTCTATAGGTAGCGATATCAAGATAGAAGGTGGAGCTAAGGTAGAAGGTGGTCTTGTTAATCAAGGTAATGGAAGTATCTCAGGAAGTGTTCAAGTAAGTGGTGGTAGTAGTATTGATTCCATTACCAATGAGGGTAATGGAGCTATTTCTGGTTCAATTACTGTAGATAAAGATAGTAAACTTGATTCCATCACTAACACCTCTACTTCTGATACAGGTATAAGTGGTTCCATCACTAACAATAGTGATAATAAACTTGAAATTTCTAATGGAGAAGGTGCTACTATAGGTGGAGGTATTACCAATAATGGTAATGCTGATTTAGTTATTTCCAACCAAGGCTCAGTAGGTAAAGATGATCATGGTAATACAGTAACTAACAATGGTAGTGGTAGTGTTGGAATTAAAGATTGGGTTGTTTCTACAGATAAAGAAACAGGTAAATTAGACACTATAGTTGTAGGTGGAAATGGTAAAGATAATGTAAAAGTAGAAAACATCACCGTAGATCAAAGCAATGTTAATCTTGATGAATTAGGCAATATCAACAATATCATCTCAGGTGTTAATCAAGGCAATATTGGCAATATAGGAACCAATGGAGGTGGA
>NZ_MJYJ01000019.1:0-538 GCF_001763255.1 Campylobacter sp. BCW_4338 | reverse complement strand
CAAACTATTTAAATCTTTTCTCTACTAAAACAAGCTTTACTTGGTTTAGAGATTGGTTGCCTAATTTAAAAACTTCAGTAGAACTTGGAGCTAAGTTTAATATCAATCCTAAAGTAGAAGCTGAGGCTAGATTTGGTAATATAAAAGTAAGTGATGAGTTTGATTTACCAAGAATACAAAAATTTGTAAGCACTTCTTTTATCGTTCCTGTTAATGAAGCTTTCTATTTTAGTTTAAACTATAATGGAATGTTTGATAAAGATGGCAATACCCATACAGGATTTGCTCAGTTTAATTATCTTTGGTAATCTTATAAAAGATCATACCTTAGTTTAATTAGTTTTTACTCTCCTACTTGTTAAAAATTTCATCCTAATAATTTTAAAATTATTGGGATGGATGTTTTTAAGGTTGTTAAACTCTTTTTAGATTGCAATCATTCTTTTAAAGTATTTTAAAAACTCAGCTAAGATTAACAATAAATCATTTTAAATCATTTTAAGACGATTAAAAAGAAGTGAAGAGGATTGAAGATTAA
>NZ_MJYJ01000018.1:0-610 GCF_001763255.1 Campylobacter sp. BCW_4338 | reverse complement strand
GAAAGGGGCAGTGTTGAACTTGAGTATTCTTTTGATAGTGAAAAAGAAGCCATTGATAAAATGCTAAAAATGAATTATAAGCGAAAAAAATACAATGGAAAAGACATTAAAGAATATCTAACAAAAGAAGTAGCACTAAGAATCATCCAAGAAGAAAAGTTGGAAGTGATTTGGTATGATGAAGCACTTAAACCTTTATGTGCAGGTATTAAACATGATAAACAAAGAGATAAATATATATCTTTTATCACTAATGCTAAAGCAGAGCTTATAGAATGGAAAAGTATTGAGTTTGATGGGGATGAAGAATTTGAAGGAGAAATATATAATGATGAAGATATAGCCCTTTATGCTCTTATCAATCGTGCTAGAATGATTAAGCAAAATAGAATCAGTTTTGTGTAAATACTTTCCTTATGATTTAATTTAATCTTAGTGGGTTTAAAAACCCACAAGGCTTTTCATGGCTAGAAAAAGAAAGATAACTATTCCTAGAATAGAAGATATTAATGTAACTCTTGATACTTCTTGTTTGCATCCTATATTGGAAGATAATACTTTATTATGTTTACATGGAGGTAGAGTCAATTTAAAAGCAAAAAAGGCTAAA
>NZ_MJYJ01000017.1:0-7940 GCF_001763255.1 Campylobacter sp. BCW_4338 | reverse complement strand
AATTTAGCCATAGGGGGTCAGACCTACGGCTAACCCTTAGGGGTATTATACAAAAACCTTACTTAAACTTCTAAAACAAATATGATAAATCTTTTATTTGGAAATGCAAAGCTTTATATAGCCTTAGCTTTAATGGCAATCTTAACAGGATATTTTTATCTAAGACTTGATAGCACAAAGGTAAAATTAGAAAAAAGTCAAAATGATTTAGCCTTAGCTTTAGAGATTAATAAAAACAACGAAGCAAGGCTAAAAGAACTTACGCAAATTCATAAAGCAGAATTAAAAGCAATCAATGAAGCAAACAATCAAAAAAACGAAGTTAAAGAAAGGATAGAATATGTTAAAGAATACATTTATAAAAGCAATGAAAATAATATTACCAAGCTTTTTAACAATGTCGTTGATAGGTTGTGGGATGCAAACTCAACAAGTAGTAACCAAAATAGAAATTCAAAAAGTAAGAATTCCGCAAGAACTACTAACATTAAGCCCCCTTGAAAAGCCAAAGGCAAAAAATGAACTAGATATTTTAAATGCTTATTCTTTACTTTTTTACAAGTATAGGCAATGCGAAATTCAGATTAGAAAGATTAAGGAGTTGAATGAGTGATTTTATTTGCTAATTTTTTGAGTATTTGGATCATATTTAAGCGATAAAATTTTACTTGAAGTTAGTGGAGGTAGTTTAAATTTTCTATCTTTTAATTTTTTTCCATAATTTTGCGCTATAGTACTTGCTTGTGGATTTCCAGTATGTGATATGGCTATATATCGTTTTTCAAAATCTTCATTAAGTAATTCATATATAGCTAGTATTTGCTCATAAGCTGTTTTTAAATCTCCACCTTTTAATTCTGTGTATATAATTATATCTTTTAAATCAGTTGTAGTAACAACATAATCACATCTTGATTGTTTATTTTCTAATTTATTAATATCTTTTGTATCAATTAAAATTTTATAAAATTTTCTTCCATTGCATTCAAGTATTAATTTTACACTATCTTTACATACTAATGTTTTATTATAGCACTCGTTTTCATCTATAAACTGTTTTAATTTCATTTATCTAACTCTATTATTTTATAAAAATCATCCATGATTTCACTTGAAGCGGTATCTATATATTTAGCATCAATTAACATTGTCTCTTTATCTATAATTGAATAAGATTTTCCATTTTCTAGCTTATAAGCTATGAAGTCTTTATGGTTAAAAATGTTGTCTTTTTTGATTATTTTGTAGATATTATTTTGTTCATTTTCGTGTAATTTTGGTTTAATTATTGAAGCATAAAGAATATTATTTAATGCTGTCAGCATATAAGGACTATGGGTTGAAAACATAACATTTGGGTTATTTTTAGCATTTCTAAGACTTGAAAGATAATATGCTATATTTTTTTGATTAGTTGGAAATAGATTTGTTTCAGGTTCTTCTATAAAAATATCTAAAGTTGGTTTATTTTTTTCAGATAATAGAGTTTCAATAAGTTTAATTCTTTTAATTACATTGTTTTCAGTGAATTTGCCTTTAGTGCTTATTGATTTTTTAAGATCAAATATTATATTTTCAATAGCGATTTTGTCTAAACTTTTATTTTTAATGTCATATACATATGAAAAATAACTACTTATTGTTTCCATTACACTAGTGCTTTTTTCACCAGAGCTTGATTGCTCAAAAGGTATTTTTATATCATTGTGAATTAAATAGAACTTAATAAACCCAGCTTCGTTTTCAGTCGTTAATGTCGTATTTTCCATAGTCTTTAGTTGAAAATTCTTTACTTCGTTAATGCTTTCTATAAAATTTGCTATCATATCATTTGTGTGATAAGATGCTTTAATTTCTCTTTGCCTAGGAATTGCAAGTAGTTCAGGTAAAAAATTTCTAACATCATTTATAAATACTATTTTTCCAATTAACTGCTCTGTTTTTATGCGTTCTTGATATAAAGTTATATTTTTACCTTTTATTTCTATTAAAGGCTTATCATCTATAAGTGTAATCTCTGTGCTATGATTAACATAAATATCCAGCATTGACTCTTTAAGATAATTCATAAATTCTTTTTGATTTATATTATTAAATAACTTTGCCTCATGGAAAGATTTTATTTGTTCTTGTTTATATAACCATTTTAATAAGCTAATGGTTCTTAGGATAATACTCTTTCCGCTTCCACTTTTTCCTATAATTACTATAAATGGTTTTAAAATTATTTCCGCTTCTTGTATAGGTCCTAAATTTTTAATTATTACTTTTTGCATTTATATTGCCTCTTACTTTATTATTTTAATTATATGCAGAATAAATAAATAAAATAGCTCTAACAAAAATATTTTTTTAAACATTTACACTCTTTCAATTTGATTTAAAAATATCTTTGCATTACAAGAACAAATTACCGCGCCTATAAATACATGATCTTTTAAAGCACTCTTCTTTACCTTTTTATCTCTAAAATTAAAATTATCGCTGCTAATAACTATATCATCATCGAAAGCATTTTTAAGAATGCGTTTGCAAAAAAGTTCATTATTGCTATTACGAAAAATTACTACATCGCCATTTCTTATTTTATCGAGTGAATTTCTAGTGGTATCTATGATGATAAAAGAGCCATTTTGTATAAAAGGTTCCATACTTTCACCATAAATTTTAATCATATCATATTGAGTTTTGTAAGGCACTCCTAAAACTTCAGTTAAAAAAGTTTTATCTACGTTGATAATTTGAAAATTTTCATTTTCATTTGTATTGCCAAAACCAGCACTTGCGTAAATGTCAGGAAAATAACGAATGGTTATAGTATCTTTGTGGTGATGAATAGAGACTGAATTATTAGCCTTTTTTAACTCATAGTATTTTTTCAATGCTTGAGCTGAAAGTTGTTTATTGTTCCGCCAATTATTTGCATTGTTTTTTTTATATCCTAATCTCTCTGCTACTTCTTCTAAACTTTTTACATTAAAAAAAGTTTTTAATTCTTCTACTAATTCATAATAATTTTCCATAAATATAACCTTGAAAATATATTGACATATATTTAAAATTAATATATAATTCTATACATAATTAATTTTACAAAACAAAATAATTATTTAACTAAGCAATAAGTATGCCAAGTTTTAAATTAAAATTGTATTATGTTATTTTAAGGATTTGAAAATGGAGTATTGGTTCATATTTGTATTTTTCTTTTTCGGGTATTATATTTTGTTTGATTAAGGCGTATTACGCCTTAAAGATTATTTTTTTTCTTGCTCGGGTTTATCTCCTCTAGTTTTTGGGATTATGGGTGTAGTAGTTCCAGTTTGTGGAGTTGGTTTTATTACTTTTTCTTTATTGTCCGACATAATTATTTCTCCTTTTACGATTTGTGCACCACTTGTTATTATAGCAAAAAAAGATATACTAGCTCCAATAAAAAGAAAAACATAAATTTTACTAATATCTTTACTCATATTATTAATAATTTTGTTATTTTTATCGAAAGCATCTAATATAGAAGATATCATAGCATTAATTCCATTTGTATATTCTAAACTGTCAGAATTTAACTTAGACATCTTTTCATACTGATCTTGTGGAAAAGCTATTGTATTATTTATTTTTAAGGCAAGCAAGGAAAAGAAAGCGCAATATCCTAGAAATACAATTGAAACACTAAAAAGAATAATAGTAAATAGATCTGTATGGGTTGTTTTTATATAGTTATTAAGTATAGTGATGTCACCTGCTATTATAAAAGTGCAAAGCCACATGTATAATTTTATAGCTTGAAATTGTCCAGGGATTATACTTGTCAATTGAATATCTAAATCTTTTCTTTTACTCTCAAGTTGTAGCTTTAAATTCTTTTCATAGTTCTCAAATGAAATATTTTCTTTATTTTCTGACATTTTAATTCCTTGCATAGTATTTTTATAATTATATTAAAAACTTAATATATTTATAATTAATATAAAAATTAAAAATATATATTGACATATATTTAAAATTAATATATAATTCTATACATAATTAATTTTACAAAATAAAATAATTATTTAACTAAGCAATAAGTATGCCAAGTTTTAACTTAGAAAGTTTTTAGGAGCAAAAAATGATAGCAGCAGGATCAATTTTAGATGTTTTAAGCTTTAGAAAAAGCGAAGAAAAGGAAGAACTTAGAAAGTGTTTTAATTTCAGCGATGAGGTATTCGAAAAAGCGCTTAATTTTTTACATACAAATGATGAGATAAGCATAGAAGCTGTGAGTGATGGACTTTTTGAAAAAACGATTATCAGCATAAAGGTTTCAAAATGAAACAAGCTATAAAGCAAAAATTAGGTGTTAGTAGCATAACAGAAGCAGGGTTAAAACTAAATTTAGCTCACAATGTCTTAAATAGTTGGCTTTCAAATAATCTTACAAATGCAAAGGTTGAAATAGCCCTTTTAAAACTGGGTTTAAGAGAGGATGAAAGACTAATAAAACGCATAGAAAAGCTAAAAAGCGAGTATAAAAAGAACGAAATCCGTAAGCAAGCCTATGAAAAATCTATGAAAGAAATTAAAGCTTTATTAGAAGAGATCGAGGCGGCTTAAAAGCCTCATTAAGCACATTTATCTAAGCACTTTAAAATCGCATTTTTTAAAGTGATAGCAAAAAGTGTGCTTAAAGGGTTTTTGCAAAAGTTGCGTTAAGTGGATAAACGCCTACAATTGCGAACTTTAAAGGTTTGATATTTTTTAGATTGCTTCACTAGCCTTTTATGGCTAGTGTGTTCTTATATTTATTACACTCACAGGCGACGGTGTGGAAAGTGGGCTTTTTTAAAGCTTTGTTGATTTACCAAAATACCAAAAGTCTTTTAGACTTTGAATGCAGGTCCTATGTTTTGGTTAGTGTTTAAATGAGGACTAATGAGAATTCTTTTAAAGTCCTCAAATTTATTTATTTCTTCTTAAATTAAGCCATCTTTTAAGATGGCTCTTAAGTCTTCATTTAAACACTAAAAAATTTTAAGGAGAATAAATGAATTTAGAACTTTTTAAAAAAGATGAAAACAAAGAAATAAGCTTAACTTCTTTAGAGATAGCAGAGCTTACAGGCAAGGAGCATTTTAATGTTATAAGAGATATAGAAACTTACTTAGAAAAAGTGGTTGAAGGGGGTGTCTTCAAATTTGAAGACACCTACCAAAACACACAAAATAAGCAATCTTACAAGTATTATCGCTTGCCAAAAAGAGAAGTATTGATTTTAGTGAGTGGATATAGTGTTGAGCTAAGAGCAAAGATAATCGATAGATTAGAATACTTAGAAAATGAGCTTAAAAAACAAAGTTATAAACCGCTTTCATTAAAAGAAAGTTTGCAAATGCAATTAGAGCTTTTAGAAAAAAATGAAAAACTTCAAGTAGAAAATCAAAGCCTAAAAAACGAAGCCGAACAAAATGCACCTTTAATTCATTTTGCAAATCGCATTCAAAACACAAATGATGCTATTTTGATAAGAGATTATGCAAAAATCTTACACGAAAAAAATAATCTTGAAATTGGCGAGAAAAGACTTTTTAAGATCTTGCGTGAAAAAGGATTTTTAATGAGCGATAACAAACCTTATCAAAAATACATCGAACAAGGACTTTTTAAGGTAAGTGAAACGACTGTTAGCACCATCAACGGCGATAGACTTGTAAGCACGACAAAAATAACAGGTAAAGGGCAAATAGCCATTTTAAAAGCGATTTTGAAAGCAAGTTGATAGAGAATTTAAAAGTGACAAAGAATGGCAAGAAGTTGAAAGAAGTACAAAAGGAGAGAAAGAATGAAATTAGGAGACTTTAGTTTTAGACTTTGGAGCAGTCGAGAAAAACATTATATAACAAATAATCTATGTCTCGTTGAGTTTAATCATAATCCTGGAGAAATAAAGGCTGGATTATTATTTGGTGAATATGGAAATTATGATTTTATTGAAAATTATGATGATAAATTTGAAATCGAGCTATGGACTGGTTATTGTGATAAAAATGGTAAAAATATTTATGAAAATGATATTGTTAAAGTGGAAGATAATGGTAATGCGAGTATTTTTAAAGTTGGTTTTAGTAATAATATGGGATTTAGTGCAAGTTTGCAAACAGAAGCTATTCTACCATATCAGCTAAAAATTTTAGCTTCTAAAGGCTTTGAAATCATCGGCAATATCCACGAAAATGCGGAATTATTAAATGAAAATAAACCATCTTGATTTATTTAGTGGCATAGGTGGTTTTGCTTTTTGAACTAATAAAATAAGGTTTAAATATGGATAAGAATTTAAAAAAAATTACAGAATTAAAAATAAAATGTAAAAATTGCGATACAAAAATCATTACAAAAATAGGTAATGTTATTAAAACTTGTCCGCAATGTGGAATAAAGTTTATAGATGAAAATTTAGGATATAATCCCTTTGAAATTTTAACTGAATTGTTCAAAAGTGTTAGCAAAAATAAAAATGCAGAATTTTATTTTGTTTGTAAAAAGGAATGTGATGGAACAAGAAATCGCCAAGATAAAAAAGTTTAAACTAGAGTGCAAAAATTGTGAAACGCAAATCATTATAGATACTCACAATAGTATTAAAAATTGTCCTGTGTGTGGATTGAAATTTTATGACAATTTAGAAAGTCCTTTTGAAAATTTACACGAACAAATTCTTTTAATCAATAAAAATAAGAATGTAAAAGTTTATTTTGTTTGTGAGGAAAAAGAAAAGAGGTAATATAATGCAAAGCAATATAGAAAAATTTGATTTTTATAGCGCAAAAGTATTAGCTATCTTGCTTGATAATTTTCCTATAAAAAAAGATATTTACATTTTAAAAGACATTATCAAGGATAGCGATGCAACCAAAGAAGATGTAAAATTTGTCTATGAAACGATTATAGCATTAAGAGATTTTGGTTTTATTAGTTTTAATGAAGAGGTAAAAACTTTAGGGTTTGAGTGTTTTTTTGGTGTAAGATTAACTCTTAAATCTTTAGAAATTTTAAAATCAATCCCAAAAACATTACAAAATAATAAAACTTTAGGTGATAAACTTAGAGATAGTATAAAATTAGCAGATGAAGAAGCTATAAAACAAAGTATAAGCTTAGCTTTTTCTTTGGCTAATAAGATTTTTTAATTTAAAAGGAGAATTAATGACAGAAGAGAAAGAAAATATTGTTAATTTTAAAATAAAAATTATCCATGAAGAAAACATAGAACTTGGGATAATGGCTAATTCTTTGTTAAGTTTTCAAAAATTAATGGATAGTTTTATATCAAAAGAGCACGGTATAACACAAAGTAAAATTTTTTTAGAAAAAGTTGAAACTGGCAGTGATATATATTCTTTGGTTTTTGAAATAGCAGGAGAAGTTTTGCCTATTATTGCACCTATTCAAGCATTAAATGAATTTATAGAACTTATTATATCTTTTAAAAATATCAAATCAAAAAGTATAGAAGAAATAGAAGAAAATCCGCATTTTACTAAGTATAATGCCAATAATTTAAAAAATATATTTGCACCCGTTACTATAAATCAAAATACTTTTTTTATCAATCATAAAGGTGAAGAACTTTTGAGAATAAATAGTGATGAAGCTGAGCTTATTTATGAAAATGCTAATTACATTTGCGAAAAAAAGGAAATTGAATATCAAAAGATACATGAAAATGCTTTGATAACGATGTATAAAACTACAAATAAAATAGACAATAAAACAAAACATAAGGCAAAGTGCGATGCTTTAAGTCCTTATGCGGTTGATGTTAGTTTTAGTGATGAGAAAATAGCCGAAGAAGTTTTGAAAAATCCTTATGGATTTAATTTTTTAGTAGATTTAGAGTATTATAAAAACGATAAAAATAAAATCATTTTATATAGAATTTTTAACATAAAAGATAA
>NZ_MJYJ01000016.1:0-50267 GCF_001763255.1 Campylobacter sp. BCW_4338 | reverse complement strand
AAAAGGTAAGCTACTAAGAGCGAATGGTGGATGCCTTGACTGGTAAAGGCGATGAAGGACGTACTAGACTGCGATAAGCTACGGGGAGTTGTCAAGAAGCTTTGATCCGTAGATTTCCGAATGGGGCAACCCAATGTATAGAGATATACATTACCTATATAGGAGCGAACGAGGGGAATTGAAACATCTTAGTACCCTCAGGAAAAGAAATCAATAGAGATTGCGTCAGTAGCGGCGAGCGAAAGCGCAAGAGGGCAAACCCAGTGCTTGCACTGGGGGTTGTAGGACTGCAATGTGCAAGAGCTGAGTTTAGCAGAACATTCTGGAAAGTATAGCCATAGAGGGTGATAGTCCCGTATGCGAAAAACAAAGCTTAGCTAGCAGTATCCTGAGTAGGGCGGGACACGAGGAATCCTGTCTGAATCCGGGTCGACCACGATCCAACCCTAAATACTAATACCAGATCGATAGTGCACAAGTACCGTGAGGGAAAGGTGAAAAGAACTGAGGTGATCAGAGTGAAATAGAACCTGAAACCATTTGCTTACAATCATTCAGAGCACTATGTAGCAATACAGTGTGATGGACTGCCTTTTGCATAATGAGCCTGCGAGTTGTGGTGTCTGGCAAGGTTAAGCAAACGCGAAGCCGTAGCGAAAGCGAGTCTGAATAGGGCGCTTAGTCAGATGCTGCAGACCCGAAACGAAGTGATCTATCCATGAGCAAGTTGAAGCTAGTGTAAGAACTAGTGGAGGACTGAACCCATAGGCGTTGAAAAGCCCCGGGATGACTTGTGGATAGGGGTGAAAGGCCAATCAAACTTCGTGATAGCTGGTTCTCTCCGAAATATATTTAGGTATAGCGTTGTGTCGTAATATAAGGGGGTAGAGCACTGAATGGGCTAGGGCATACACCAATGTACCAAACCCTATCAAACTCCGAATACCTTATATGTAATCACAGCAGTCAGGCGGCGAGTGATAAAATCCGTCGTCAAGAGGGAAACAACCCAGACTACCAGCTAAGGTCCCTAAATCTTACTTAAGTGGAAAACGATGTGAAGTTACTTAAACAACCAGGAGGTTGGCTTAGAAGCAGCCATCCTTTAAAGAAAGCGTAATAGCTCACTGGTCTAGTGATTTTGCGCGGAAAATATAACGGGGCTAAAGTAAGTACCGAAGCTGTAGACTTGCACACAACTTAGATTATTTAAGTTTAGAATATAAAAAAACTAAGTTATATGTTTTAAGTTATATTTTTACTGATTTTTATAGAGTAAAGATAGAAATAAAGCTTAGTAAAATCAGTAAAAATATTCTTGGTTTAAAGTTTAAGTAGTTTAAGTTGTGTGCAAGTGGTAGGAGAGCGTTCTATTTGCGTCGAAGGTATACCGGTAAGGAGTGCTGGAGCGAATAGAAGTGAGCATGCAGGCATGAGTAGCGATAATTAATGTGAGAATCATTAACGCCGTAAACCCAAGGTTTCCTACGCGATGCTCGTCATCGTAGGGTTAGTCGGGTCCTAAGTCGAGTCCGAAAGGGGTAGACGATGGCAAATTGGTTAATATTCCAATACCAACATTAGTGTGCGATGGAAGGACGCTTAGGGCTAAGGGGGCTAGCGGATGGAAGTGCTAGTCTAAGGTCGTAGGAGGTTATACAGGCAAATCCGTATAACAATACTCCGAGAACTGAAAGGCTTTTTGAAGTCTTCGGATGGATAGAAGAACCCCTGATGCCGTCGAGCCAAGAAAAGTTTCTAAGTTTAGCTAATGTTGCCCGTACCGTAAACCGACACAGGTGGGTGGGATGAGTATTCTAAGGCGCGTGGAAGAACTCTCTTTAAGGAACTCTGCAAAATAGCACCGTATCTTCGGTATAAGGTGTGGTTAGCTTTGTATTAGGATTTACTCCGAAAGCAAGGAAACTTACAACAAAGAGTCCCTCCCGACTGTTTACCAAAAACACAGCACTCTGCTAACTCGTAAGAGGATGTATAGGGTGTGACGCCTGCCCGGTGCTCGAAGGTTAATTGATGGGGTTAGCATTAGCGAAGCTCTTGATCGAAGCCCGAGTAAACGGCGGCCGTAACTATAACGGTCCTAAGGTAGCGAAATTCCTTGTCGGTTAAATACCGACCTGCATGAATGGCGTAACGAGATGGGAGCTGTCTCAAAGAGGGATCCAGTGAAATTGTAGTGGAGGTGAAAATTCCTCCTACCCGCGGCAAGACGGAAAGACCCCGTGGACCTTTACTACAGCTTGACACTGCTACTTGGATAAGAATGTGCAGGATAGGTGGGAGGCTTTGAGTATATGACGCCAGTTGTATATGAGCCGTTGTTGAGATACCACTCTTTCTTATTTGGGTAGCTAACCAGCTTGAGTTATCCTCAAGTGGGACAATGTCTGGTGGGTAGTTTGACTGGGGCGGTCGCCTCCCAAATAATAACGGAGGCTTACAAAGGTTGGCTCAGAACGGTTGGAAATCGTTCGTAGAGTATAAAGGTATAAGCCAGCTTAACTGCAAGACATACAAGTCAAGCAGAGACGAAAGTCGGTCTTAGTGATCCGGTGGTTCTGTGTGGAAGGGCCATCGCTCAAAGGATAAAAGGTACCCCGGGGATAACAGGCTGATCTCCCCCAAGAGCTCACATCGACGGGGAGGTTTGGCACCTCGATGTCGGCTCATCGCATCCTGGGGCTGGAGCAGGTCCCAAGGGTATGGCTGTTCGCCATTTAAAGCGGTACGCGAGCTGGGTTCAGAACGTCGTGAGACAGTTCGGTCCCTATCTGCCGTGGGCGTAAGAAGATTGAAGAGATTTGACCCTAGTACGAGAGGACCGGGTTGAACAAACCACTGGTGTAGCTGTTGTTCTGCCAAGAGCATCGCAGCGTAGCTAAGTTTGGAAAGGATAAACGCTGAAAGCATCTAAGCGTGAAGCCAACTCTAAGATGAATCTTCTCTAAGCTCTCTAGAAGACTACTAGTTTGATAGGCTGGGTGTGTAATGGATGAAAGTCCTTTAGCTGACCAGTACTAATAGAGCGTTTGGCTTATCTTTAATAAAGCATCACTTCCTTGTTAAGGTTTTTAAGAAAGCTTTGAATGTTTTATATGAAATATTTATATAAACATTATGTTTTTAAGCTAATAAAATCTTTCAAGTAGAGTTTGTATTAGAACTTGCTCTTAACATTGTTTTTTAAGTATTCTATATAAAAACTTATTAAAGATAAAAGATAAGTAAAGAAGAAAGAGAATAAAGAAAAAAATAAAGAAATAAAAGATTAAGCTTTATTTATAAATTAAATCTTTCAAAGAATATTTAAATAACAATGTCCGTGATTATACAGATGTGGAAACGCCTTGCTCCATCCCGAACCAAGAAGCTAAGCACATCGTGGGTGATGATACTACGCCTTACTGGCAGGGGGAAAGTAGCTCATTGCGGACTTGTTAAATGTCTTCATTGCTTACTTTATATATAAATCCTATGTTTATTTTTATTGTTGTTTTAGATGATGCTTAGAATTGTGTTTAAAAAAGAGTTTGTTGCTGTTTAGGGTTTTTAAGAGAATAGGGTGTTTTTAGGGGTTTGGAAAATAATAGAGGATAAAATTTAAAATTTTCTAAGTTAAAATTACGTAAAATATATTAACAATATTTTTGAAAAGATGTCGAAAATTTGAAGGCATCAAAATGGATTTTATAAAATTTCTTAATCATTTTCAACCCATATCTAAATCTTCTCAGCAAGCTAGTGTATACAAATCTTTTAAGTTGAATTTAAAACCAAATATTCTTAATGAAAAAGACGAAAATTCCTCTTCATTTCAAGAGCAAAAAACAGATGTAGCTCAAACTATGCTTCAAAGATTAGAAGATGAAAAAGTTTTCAATCAAAAGGTAAGTGATAAAGTAAAAAAGCTGAAAGAGGTATGACTACTATATATTTTAGAGATCCTATTACAAATAAACTCGTTCGTAGTGCTTTAAGTTCAACAGCCATCAATAAAATGGGGATTGAATTTGACAAAGAAGATATGACTAAAAGACTTGATGGATCATATATATTAAGTGGAAAAGCTGAAAATTTCGTGGCTGGATGGTATGCTGATATAGCATATACTAGAGCTTATGTGGCTAGTGATAGAAATAATGATAGATATTTAGAAGATTATGAACTTGAAGATACGAAAAGTGGTTTTGTAGCACAGGAAACAAATTTAGGACTTTTTGTGCAATCTTATACACAATTAAATGGTAGCGTGGATACTCTATTTGGTTTTGAAAAAGATTTTAGAGAAATGCGTCCAGATGATACTAAAGATATAGATTATGCTGGTAGAACTATAGGTTTAGAGCTTGATAAAATGATAAGAAAAGATGGAGATTTTAATGGAGAGCTTAGTTTTAGCGAAACTGGCATGTAAGCAGTAAAAACCAAAGCTCCAAATTCTGGATGGACTGAAAGCGTAGGTATGTTAACTTTAACTAAATTTAATCAAACTAATACAATAGAAATTAAAGATATCTTAGATAAATTAGGTAAAGGTGTAAAATATGATGATTTAAGTGAAGATGAAAAATCTCTACTTAAAATGCAATTATCTGATAAAATTTTTGATGAAGTTGAAGATAAAGAAACTGGTAATAAAAAACTTGTTCTTAATCTGGATAAATTTAAAATTTTCTATGAAGGTTTTGTGGATTTATTTAAACAAAGAAGTGCAAGAATGCTAGGTTTAAAACCTGAAGATGCAACTAAACTTAATTATGACAATCTTGGTGAAATTGTCAACGAAATGAAGCAAACTTATTTTGATACAAATTCTACAAGTTATGGAAAAATAGCTGATTTAATTAAAATTTGGGCTTAGTTTTTATAATTATCTTGTAAAGTGTATTGTTATTTTTATTTTGATATGTTGTATTCTTATAAAAAATCAACTAATAAAAGTTTAGTCATATAGACTAAATAAAATTAAGTATATTTTTTTATATTTATACTTGACAAAATAACACTCAATGTTGTATAATACTTTTAGCAATCAAAAAATAGAGTGCTAAAAATTTAAGGAAAGAGCTATGAAAAGCCGAGATAAAAAGGATTTGATTTTAGATTCCATCATCCAAACTTATCTTTTAGATAATGCTCCTATTGGTTCAAATGAATTGAATTTAAATCTTTGCATCCCTGCTTCAACTATACGCGTTTATCTTAAAAGGCTTAGCGACGAGGGGTTGATCACTCAGCTTCATATAAGTAGTGGTAGAATTCCTACTATTTTGACAATGCAAAATTATTGGCAAAGTTTTTGGAAAAAAGAACAAGATCAAGATATCAATATCAAAAGTGAGAATTTTTTAAAAGAGTTGAGCAAAGAATTTGAAATTTATTGTCTTGTTTATGGTGGTAGAAGCTTAGTACTTAAAGAAGTGCTTGATCTAAATGCTAAGTTTATAGTGCTTGATTTTAAAGAAGAAGAGCTCGTTTTAAAATATGAAAAAGAAGCATGGAATTTTTTACAAAGTCTTATAGGATTAGATCTTTTTAGTATAGAAAGAATAGCTTTGAGAGTTCATTTTATGGATCTTGTAGAAAAAATAGCTAGCTTAAGACAAAATTTGATTTGCTATAGAAGTAATGAAGAAAGAGCTTATCAAATTTATCAAAATGATGAATTTGTTAAGCTCTTAGATTGTGGAGTTCATCGTTATTTTAAAGAAAGTCTTGAATTTGAACCTTTATTTAAAGAAGGTTTTATGGGGCTTAAGGTGGATGCGCAGTTTTTGGGCGAAGATGTAAATATTATCTTAGCAGGTAGTGTTTATACGGATTATAAAAAAATATTACAATACATAAAGGAGGCGGCGTGAGCGAGCAAAAGCAAGAATTTGAAAACGAAAACGCAGAAAATTCTGAACATTTGCAAGATGAGAATTTGCAAAATATCGAAGATGTTGAGCAAAACAAATTGCAAAAAGACTATGATGAATTAAAAGACAAATATATGCGTGCAAACGCTGAATTTGAAAATATTAAAAAAAGAATGGAAAAAGAAAAGCTAAGCGCTATGGCTTATGCAAATGAAAGTTTTGCAAAGGATTTGCTTGATGTTTTAGATGCTTTAGAAGCAGCTATCAATGTCGAATGCCATGATGAAATTAGCTTAAAAATCAAAGAAGGAGTGCAAAACACTTTAGATTTGTTTCTTAAAAAACTTGAAAAGCATGGAGTAGCTCTTATCAAAGAAGAAAAAGAGTTTGATCCAAATTTACATGAGGCAATGTTTCATGTAGATAGTGAAAATCATCAAAGTGGTGAAGTGGTTACCGTGCTTCAAAAAGGCTATAAAATAGCCGATCGCGTAATCCGCCCAACCAAAGTTAGTGTAGCAAAATAAATTTTAAAAAAAGGATAAAAAATGAGTAAAGTTATAGGTATAGATTTAGGAACAACCAATTCTTGTGTTGCTGTGTATGAACGCGGCGAGAGTAAAGTAATCCCAAACAAAGAAGGTAAAAATACAACTCCTTCTGTGGTAGCTTTTACAGATAAAGGCGAGGTTTTAGTAGGAGATAGTGCAAAACGCCAAGCGGTGACTAACCCTGAAAAAACTATTTATTCTATTAAAAGAATTATGGGTTTGATGATCAATGAAGACGCGGCTAAAGAAGCTAAAAACAGACTTCCTTATCATATCACTGAAAGAAATGGTGCTTGTGCGATTGAGATCGCAGGTAAAATTTATACTCCGCAAGAAATTTCAGCAAAAGTTTTAATGAAACTAAAAGAAGATGCTGAGGCTTTCTTGGGCGAGAGTGTTGTAGATGCGGTTATTACCGTGCCTGCATATTTTAACGATGCGCAAAGAAAAGCGACAAAAGAAGCAGGAACGATAGCAGGACTTAATGTATTAAGAATTATCAATGAGCCTACTTCAGCAGCTCTAGCTTATGGACTTGATAAAAAAGATAGTGAAAAAATTGTGGTTTATGATCTAGGTGGGGGAACTTTTGACGTTACTGTGCTTGAAACCGGCGATAATGTAGTAGAAGTTTTAGCAACAGGTGGTAATGCTTTCTTAGGAGGCGATGATTTTGATAATAAACTTATTGATTTTCTAGCTAATGAATTTAAAGATGAAACAGGCATAGATCTTAAAAATGATGTTATGGCTTTACAACGCTTGAAAGAAGCAGCAGAAAACGCTAAAAAAGAATTAAGTTCAGCTAATGAAACTGAAATTAATTTACCATTTATCACAGCAGATGCAAGTGGGCCAAAACATTTGGTTAAAAAACTCACTAGAGCTAAATTTGAAGGTATGATTGATTCTTTAGTGGCTGAAACCATCACTAAAATCAATGAAGTAGTAAGTGACGCAGGTCTTAAAAAAGATGAGATCAAAGAAATCGTTATGGTAGGAGGCTCTACTCGTGTTCCTTTAGTGCAAGAAGAAGTGAAAAAAGCCTTTAATAAAGATCTTAACAAGTCTGTAAATCCTGATGAAGTTGTGGCTATTGGTGCGGCGATTCAAGGTGCGGTTATAAAAGGCGATGTTAAAGATGTGCTTTTACTTGATGTTACTCCGCTCTCTTTGGGTATAGAAACTCTAGGCGGGGTAATGACTAAGATTATCGAAAAAGGTACAACTATCCCAACTAAAAAAGAGCAAGTTTTCTCAACCGCTGAGGATAATCAAAGTGCTGTAACTATCAATGTTTTACAAGGGGAAAGAGAATTTAGTCGTGATAATAAATCTTTAGGAAATTTCAATCTTGAAGGAATTCCACCAGCACCACGCGGTATGCCACAAATCGAAGTTACTTTTGATATTGATGCAAATGGTATTTTAACTGTTAGCGCAAAAGATAAAGCAACAGGTAAGGCTCAAGAGATCAAAATCACAGGTTCAAGCGGACTTAGCGAAGAAGAAATTAATAACATGGTAAAAGATGCCGAACTTCACAAAGAAGAAGATAAAAAACGCAAAGAAGCTGTAGATGCTAGAAATGCAGCTGATAGCTTGGCCCATCAAGTAGAAAAATCTTTAAGTGAGTTGGGTGAAAAAGTTGCTGCTGCTGATAAAGAAAATATCCAAAAAGCTCTTGATGATTTGCGCGAGACTTTGAAAAATCAAAATGCAAGCAAAGAAGAGATTGAAAGCAAAATGAAAGCTTTAAGTGAAGTTTCTCACAAACTAGCTGAAAATATGTATAAAAAAGATGAGCCAAACACAGCCAATGATAAAAAGAAAAAAGATGACGATGTAATCGACGCTGAAGTTGAGTAATCTTTCAAAATCTTCATTCAAGCCTTGTTAAAAGGCTTGAACTCAATTCTATTTTATCTTATTTAATTTTTAAAAATTTTTTAGTAGTGATTTTATATAATATATTATTAATAAAAATATAAGGAACACATCATGGAACAAAGCCAATTCCAGCCTATTGTCAACTTTATATGGAGTGTGGCAGATGATTTGCTTCGTGATGTTTATATGAAGGGTAAATACCGCGATGTTATCTTACCCATGACAATCATAAGAAGAATTGATGCGGTTTTAGAGCCTACAAAAGATAAAGTTCTCAAAGTTTACAACACTTATAAAGATAAATTTGAAAATTTAGATTTTATACTAGGCGGAAAACAAGGAAACAACCTAGGCTTTTTTAATTATTCTCGATTTAATCTACAAACCCTTCTAAATGATCCAAAAAACATAAGAATAAATTTTGAAAATTATTTGGATTGTTTTAATGAAAATATCAAAGATATCATTTTAAAATTTAAATTCAAAAACCAACTTGACACCTTAGAATAATCAAACATACTTTTTGGAGTGATAGAGAGATTTTGCTCACCTAAGGTAAATTTCAGTATAGAAGATATCTTAGATGAAAAAGGAAATGTTATCCACAAAGGCTTAAGCAACCTTGGCATGGGGTATGTTTTTGAAGAGCTTATCCGTAAATTTAACGAAGAAAATAATGAAGAAGCCGGAGAGCACTTTACCCCAAGAGAGATTATAGAGCTTATGACTCATCTTGTATTTTTGCCTGTAAAAGAGCAGATCAAGCAAGGAACATGGCTTATTTATGATTATGCTTGTGGAAGTGGTGGTATGCTAACAGAATCAAAAGAATTTATCACAGATCCTGAAGGGCTTATACAGTCAAAGGCAAATATTTATCTTTACGGACAAGAAATCAATCCTGAAACTTATGCTATATGTAAAGCAGATATGCTGATAAAAGGCGAAGATCCAGATCATATAAAATTTGGCTCTACTTTAAGCAATGATCAACAAAACTTACAATTTGATTTCATGCTTAGCAATCCACCTTATGGTAAGTCTTGGGAAAATGATCAAAAAATTCTAGGCGTGGAAAAGAAAGGTTTAAATTCAACTTGTAATGATCCAAGATTTAGCGTAGGTATCACAAGCAAAAGCGATGGACAAATGATGTTTTTGCTCAATATGCTTAGCAAGATGAAATTTGACACCCATTTGGGTTCTCGTATCGCAAGCGTGCATAATGGAAGCTCACTTTTTAACTCAGATAACGGTATGGTAGCTATAAGAAAGCATATCATAGAAAACGACTATCTTGAAGCCATAGTCGCCCTACCTACTAATATGTTTTATAACACCGGCATTCCCACTTTTATATGGATCATCACCAACAAAAAGCCAGAACACAAAAAAGACAAAGTCCAGCTTATAAACGCTACAAATGAAGAATATTTTTCAAAAATGAAAAAATCTTTAGGCTCTAAACAAAATGAAATGACTAAAGAACATATAGAAAAAATCACTAAATTATTTTTAGAAAATGCAAGCAACAAAGATTGCAAGATTTTGGATAATGAAGACTTTGGCTATACTAAAATCATCATAGAAAAACCAAAAAGCATAGAATTTCTAAAAGATGATGAAAAATTTGCAAAACTAAAAGACAAAGATAAAATCTTAGAAAAATTACAAGAATTAGAACAAAATCCACAAGACTTTAAAAACAGAGAAGAATTTATCAAATTTTTAGGTGTAAAGCTTAAAAAAAGCGAAGAAAATCTCATCATCGATAGTGACAAAACCAACAATACTAAAAAATTCCACTCAAAACAGACATACAAAACTACTATGACATAGAAGTAAAGCCTTATGTAGCAAACTCTTGGATAGCGTGGGAGAGTGCAAGTGTGGGCTATGAAATACTTTTTAATAAATACTTTTATACTTATACGCCACCAAGAAAACTAGAAGAAATAAACAGCGAATTAGAAAAGCTAGAAAAAGAAGTGCAAGATCTTTTAAGAGAGATTATGCAGTGAGAGTTTTTAAAGATAGTGGCATAGAATGGCTTGGGGAAATTCCGGAGCATTGGCAGATAGTTCCTATTAGATATTGTTTTAATGAATTTAATGTAAGATGTAATGATAATAACTATCCATTGTTATCTGTAACTATAGCAAATGGTGTGGTTTATCAAAATGATATAACAAACAAAAAAGATACTTCTAATGATGATAAATCAAGTTGCAAAATAGTTCCTATAGGTGCAATAGCTTACAATAAAATGAGAATGTGGCAAGGTGCTGTTGGTATAAATATGCTTGAAAAAGGTATAGTAAGTCCCGCTTATGTTGTAGCTATTTCAAATAAACAAATAAATATTAGTTTTAGTTATTATTTATTAAAATCAAAAAATATGATTAGTGAATATGAAAAATATTCTTACGGACTTTGTTCGGATATGAATAATTTAAGATATGAAGATTTTCAAAATATTAAAATTCCACTTCCGCCCTTAAAAGAGCAAGAGCAAATTGCAAATTTTTTAGATGAAAAATGTGAAAAAATAGCAAATTTTATAGAGAAAAAAAGAAAAACTCATCACACTTTTAAAAGAACAAAAACAAACCCTGATAAATGAAACTATCACAAAAGGACTTGATAAAAATATAAATTTCAAAGATAGTGGTATAGAACATTTAGGGGAGATTCCACAACATTGGAAGATTGTGAAATTAAAATATTTAGGAAGCTTTCAAAATGGAATAAGTATCAATTCTGAAGCATTTGGAGCAGGATATCCTTTTGTTAGTTATGGAGATATTTATAATAATATTTGTATCCCTTATAATATTAAAGGGCTTGTGAATTCTACAGAAATTGATAGAAAAATATATTCTGTAAAACAAGGTGATATCTTTTTTACTAGAACTTCTGAAACTATTGATGAAATAGGTATAAGTTCGGTATGTTTAAAAACTATTGAAAATGCAGTATTTGCAGGTTTCTTGATACGCTTTAGAGCTGATAAAAAAGTTTTAGATAATAATTTTGCAAAGTTTTATTTTAGAAGAAGCTTTAATCAATCCTTTTTTTGCAAAAGAAAATGGTTTAGTAACTAGAGCTTCTCTTAGTCAAGAGTTGTTAGGTAGATTATCCGTTGTTATCCCACCCCTAAAAGAACAAGAGCAAATCGCAAAATTTCTAGATTCTGAAATTTCTAAAATAGATGCTATAATAGAAAAAACCAAAAAACAAATAAAACTCATAAAAGAATACAAAACCACACTCATAAACCAAGCTGTTTGTGGTAGGATTAACTTATAAAGGGATAAAAGATGATTACTAAAATTTCTATGAAAAATGTAGCGAGTTATAAAGATGAAACAACACTAGAAACAAATAAGCGTATTAATTTGATTTATGGTTTAAATGGAGCAGGAAAAACGCAAATTTCTAAATTTTTAGCAAATCAAAAAGATGAAAAATTTAAGGATTGTAAAATAGAAGGTTTAATCAATCAAGAAAATTTAGTTTATAATCAAGATTTTATTGATGAAAATTTTTATGATACGGATAGGCAAAAAGGTATTTTTACACTCTCTGAAGAAAATATAATTGTAAAACAAGAAATTGAAAATTTACAAAAAGAATTAATAAGATTAAAATCTAGTCAAGATGAAAATCAAAGAAAATTAGAAGAAAAACAAAAAGATATAATAAAAATAGAAAATGATTTTAAAGGTGATATTTGGAAAATCAAGCAAAATTACAGTGATAATTTTAAAGATTTTTTTGAAGGAAAAAAGGGAAGCAAAGAAAGTTTTTTTAAATTTATAAATCCAAAAATAGAAGAAGTTTTATCTCTTGATACAATAAATCAAAATACAAATTTAGAAGAATTAAAGAAACAATATAACATTCTTACTGATGCGACACAAGTTAAATTAGAAAATATCAATGAAATTCCAAATATAGAATTTAAAAATATAGAAAATAACTTAATGTTTAATGAAATAATTGTAGGGAATCAAGATAGCGTTATCGCAAATTTAATTAAAAAGTTAGGGAATGAAGATTGGGTAAAAGATGGTTTTGATAAGTATGTTTTGCAAGATTCTCAAACTTGTCCTTTTTGCCAAAGTAACACAATCACTACAGAATTTAAAAGCTATTTAGAGAATTATTTTGATAAAACATATGAAAGTAAAATAAAAGAAGTAAAAAAATTAAATGATGAATATCAAAATTTATTGTCAAATATACCAAGTATAGAGACTTTTTACAGAGGAGATATTTTAGATGATAAAAATTCAGAATTTGAAAAATTATATTCTCAAGTAAAATTAAAACTTGAAGAAAATATTAGAAAAATTCAAGAAAAGATTAAAGAACCTAGTAAAAAAATAGAATTAGAAAAAACTAATGAAGTGTTTCAAAATTTTAATGATTATATCAAAGAAATACAACAAAAAATCATAGAATTTAATAGCAAGTTGGATAATTGTAAAAATGAGAAAGAGAAATTAGAAAAACAATTTTGGGAATTTGTGATTTTTGAAAAAAAGGAGATTATAGAAAAATACAACAAAGATAAAAAGGAACAGGAAATAAATAAAGGAGTTTTAGATAAAGAAAATCAAGCTATCAAAGATGACATACAACATATAGAAAATACCATAAAAGAAAAACAAAAAGAGGTAATTAATATCCAAGAAGCAGTTGATAAGATAAATAACCATTTGAAAGATTTAGGAATTTTAAGTTTCTATATCAAAACTCATGACAATGAAAAGCAAGAATACATTATCGCAAGAGAAGGAGAGAATAAACCTAGTTTTAAAACTCTAAGTGAAGGTGAAAAAACTTTAATTTCATTTTTGTATTTTTTGCAACTCTGTCAAGGCAAAAAAGAAAAAGATGAAGCAATTTTAGATAAAATTATCGTGATTGATGATCCTATTTCTAGCCTTTCTTTTAATTATGTTTATAATATAGCTCAACTTATTAAAGAAATATTTTTACGCAATAAAGATGGTAGTTATAAACAAATTTTTATTTTAACACACCATTTGTATTTTTTTAAGGAATTAATAGGGTTTAGAGAAGATTATAAAAAAGATATTTATACTTTTAGAATTAGAAGAAATGAGAATTATATATCTCATATCGATATAATGAAAGAAGATGAAATTTTAAATGACTATCAAGCTTATTGGCAAATTTTAAAAGATTATAAAGAAGGTAAAATTCATGCTATATTAATTCCTAATACTATGAGAAATATTTTAGAATATTTTCTAGGTTTTATTCAAAAAGATACAATTGATATAATAAAAAAAATAGAGAATGAAGATAAAGAAAAGAAATTTGAAGCTTTTTGTCGGTATATCAATAGAGAATCCCATTCTTTTATGGGTAATATGTCAGATGTAAAAGAAATCAATATCGATATATTTTTTGAAGCATTTAAAAAAGTATTTGAATATTTGGGACATCTTGAACATTATAACATAATGATGACTAAAGGAAACCAACAATGACTAACTACCAAGAAAAAGATTTAGAAGATTTCATAGAGTCTTATTTGTTAGAAAACCATGCCTATATCAAAAGAACAAATGAAAATTACGATAAAAATTTATGTATCGATACAGAAATTTTTGAAAATTTCTTGCAAGCTACACAAAGTGTAGCATTAGAAGAGCTTAAAAAGCGTTGTGGGCAAAACTATAAAAAAGAACTTTTTGATCGTATTTTCTCACAGATCAAAACTAAAGGCATAGTTAAAGCTTTGCAAGGCTATGTGGAGATCAAAGGCATTAAAATTTACCTAGCCTTTGCCAAGCCAAATACCAATGCAAACGAAGAAAGCGTGAAAAAATACGAGCAAAACACCCTTTCTATCATACGCCAGCTTTACTATAGCACGCAAAATAAAAACTCCCTTGATATGGTGATCTTTTTAAATGGCTTGCCTCTTATCACCATAGAGCTTAAAAACCATTTCACCGGACAAAATGTCTTTCACGCTATAGAGCAATACAAAAAAGATAGAAACCCAAAAGAAGCTATATTTAACTATACGATAGTGCATTTTGCGCTAGATCATGATCTTTGTTACATGAGTACGAAATTAGATCAAGATGCGACTACATTTTTACCTTTTAACCTTGGTTTAAATAATGGTAGTGGCAAAATAGGCCTAGCAAATGGAGCAGGTAATCCGCCAAGTGATGGTATAAAAACAGCTTATTTGTGGGAGAAAATCTTTAAAAAAGATACTTTGCTAAATTTATTTTTTAATTTTGTGCAAGTTGTAAAAAAGAAAAATGAAGAAATCATCATATTTCCTAGATACCATCAATTCGATGTGGTAGAAAAGCTACTCGCCCATGCAAAAGAAAACGGCACAGGGCAACGCTACTTGATCCAGCATAGTGCAGGAAGTGGCAAGAGTAATTCTATATCTTGGCTTGCACATAATCTCGTAAGCTTGCATAGACTTGAAAAAAATATCTTTGATTCTATCATCGTAGTAACCGATAGAAAAGTGCTTGATAGTCAAATAAGAGAAAATGTAAAATCCTTTTCGCAGACAAAAAATTTAGTAGAAGCTATCACTCATGGAAGCAAACAGCTTAAAAATGCTTTAGAAGAAGGTAAGAAAATCATCATCACAACCATACAAAAATTTCCTTTTATTTTAGATGAAATCAAAACTTTAAAAAGCAAAACTTTTGCTATCATTATCGATGAAGCTCATTCAAGTCAAAGCGGAAGCAATGCTCAAAAAATGGCAGAAGCCATAAGGGATAAAAGCGGCGATGAAAGTCAAAATTTAGATGATGAAATTTTAGAAATCATAAAAAATAAAAAACTCCAAAGTAATGCTTCTTATTTTGCATTTACCGCTACGCCTAAGCCAAAAACCTTAGAAATGTTTGGTATGCCTTGTGATGTTAATGGAGAACAAAGGTTTATCCCTTTTCATCTTTACTCGATGAAACAAGCCATAGAAGAAGGATTTATACTTGATGTATTAAAAGGCTATACAACCTATAAAAGTTATTATAAAATCATATCTTGTACAAATGATAATCCAAAATACGATAAAAAAAGAGCAAGCACAAAACTAAAAGCCTATGTCCAAAACAATATCAAAACAATCGAACAAAAATCACAAATCATGTGTGAGCATTTTTTCCAAAATAGCTTTAAAAAGATAAATGGTAAAGCAAAAGCTATGATTGTAACAAGCTCAAGAGAAAATGCTGTAAAGTATTATCTTGTTTTTAGAGAATATTTAAGAAAAAATTATCCACATTTTAAAGCCATTGTAGCTTTTTCAGGTGAAGTAAATTTAGAAGGTGAAATTTATAGCGAAAGTGCTTTAAATGGTTTTGCGGAAAATGTTTTAAAAGATGAGTTTAAAAAAGATGAGTATCGTTTTTTAATCGTTGCGGAAAAATACCAAACCGGATTTGATGAGCCATTATTACATACTATGTATGTGGATAAAGCATTAAGTGGGGTAAGTGCAGTACAAACTCTATCAAGACTAAACCGAACTTGCAAAAACAAAGAAAACACTTTTGTGCTAGATTTTGTAAATACTCATGAAGATATAGCAAAATCTTTTAGTGTGTTTTATGAGCAAACTTATTTAAGTGAAGCCACAGATGATAATAGAATTTTTGATTTAAAGGCAAATCTAAATGAGTATGAAATTTATACCCAAGAAGAAATAGATGATTTTGCAAATGCTATTTTAAGAAAAGAAAAAGAAAATATCATTCATGCAAAATTGGACATAATGCTAGATAGATTTAATCAAAAAAGTGATGATGAAAAATTAGATTTTTATAATAAAGCAAAAACTTATCTTAAAGAGTATTCTTTTCTTGCACAAATATTGCCTTATGAAGACATAGAGCTTGAAAAACTCTATATATTACTTAAAAAACTTGCTAGTAAGATCATCTTGCCTAAATCAGAGGATTTAGCTAAAGGAATTTTAGATAATGTGGATTTTGATAGTTATCGCTTGCAACTTGATAAAACACAAGACATCGTTTTACAAGGAAATGAAGAGCTAAAGCCTTCGTTTGCAGATGGTTCGAGCAAAAGTGTTGAAGCTGAATTAGAAGAACTTTCAAACATCATCAAAGATTTTAATAACAAATACGCAAATATAGACTTTAATGAAAGCGATAAAATTGCTAAAATCTTATATGATATAAAAGATGATATAGCAAAAAATGAAAGAATACGTGAAACTTTTAGCAAATCCGATATACAAAATTCTCGTATCGAGTTTGATGCGCTTTTAAAAGATAAAATTCAAGATATCTTGGAGTTAAATTTAGAACTTTTTAAACAATTTAATCAAAATATAGAATTTAAAGACAAGATAGCAAATACCATGTTTAATATGGTTTGTAATGATTTTTAAAGTATAAAATTGTCAAAAAAGGATAAATGTTTGTGAGTGTAGATTTTTTTAAAACCTTTGATATTTCAAATAATGAAAGATTAAAAGCTAAAAAAGTGCAGGGTAAAAAATATGAAATTTTTCTTAATGAAAATGAGCAAAGTCTTATAACTCCTAAAGTGTCTTTTAAAGAAATTTTGAGGTATTATTATCTTTATCCTAAAAATGCCATTCCTTCTTTTAAATTACCTTTTTTTAAGCCTGATTTGAGTGATTTTAGCACCCCACATATTACTTGGCTTGGCCATTCTTCGCTTTTTATAAGTTTTAAAGAGTATAAAATTTTGATTGATCCTATTTTTAACACTCATGCTTCGCCCATTTCTTTTATCAACAAGGCTTTTAAAAATGCTCCTGTTTATAATATAAATGATTTTAATGAAATTTTTGCTGTGATTATCACGCATTCGCATTTTGATCATTTAGATGCTAAGAGTGTAAAAGCTTTAAAAGAAAAAGCACGATTTTTTATCACACCTTTAAAAGTGGGAAATTATCTAAAAAGCTATGGGGTGAGCGAGAAAAAAATCATAGAGCTTGATTGGTGGAGTGGAATAGAATTTGGTGATTTAAAAATCATTGCAACACCTGCACAGCACAGTTCAAGTAGGGGAGATGGTAAAAACAAAACCCTTTGGGCTTCTTTTGTGATGGAATTTTTAAGTGTAGATAAGAGAGTGTTTTTTAGCGCAGATGGAGGGTATTTTACGCATTTTAAAAAAATAGCTGAGTATTTTGGAGATTTTGACTTAGCTTGTCTTGAAAGCGGACAATTTAATATCGCCTGGCCATATTCACACTCTTTTCCTGAGCAAATTTTAAAAGAAGCAAAAGATCTTAATGCAAAAGCTGTCATGCCTATACATTGGGGGAGATTTTTAGCAGGAACTCATGCGTGGAATGAGGTGGTAAAATTTCTTTATGAAAATTTAGATTTACCCCTTATCACACCAAAAATGGGCGAGGCTTATGAAGTAGGAGCTAAATTTAAACAGGATTTTTGGTGGAAAGAAGAATAAATTAACACAAGTTTATAATTTATATTTTGGTTTTTGCTATAGTTTTATAAAACTAAAAAGGAGATTTTATGAAAATCATTCAATGGAATAGGGCAGAATTTATCCCAAAAGAAGTGAAAATCAATGTTTTAATTGACAATGAAAAAGGCAAAGAAATTCAAATTTTATTAGCTAAAGATAGTGTGATGAAAGAGCATAAAGCTCCTTTTGCTATACATGTTCAAGTTTTAAGCGGTAAAATTTGGTTTGAAATGGAAAAGGAAAAATTTGAATTAAATGCTTTAGATATGATAAGCCTAGAGGCAAATGTAGCACATTCTTTAGGTGGATTAGAAAATTCTATAATAAGATTGAGTTTAAATAAATCAGATAGTGTTCAAAGGGTAAATGCTGTGCTTATTAAGCCTTAAAGTAATTTTAAGACTTAATAAGAAGCAATGAAATTTGCTATTCTTTCTAAACCTTTTTTGATAAGCTCATCGCTTGTGGCATAAGAAAGTCTGAAGTATCCATCCATTCCAAAACCTATACCTGGAACAACGGCAACTTTTTCTTGTTCAAGCAATTTTTGGCAAAATTTCATAGAATCTTTTTCTATTTTTTGTATATTTACAAAAAGATAAAAAGCACCTTCTGGTTTATAAACACTGATATTTGGGATTTGTTTAAGCATATCTAAGGCTAAGTTACGGCGTTTTTCAAAGGCTTGACGCATTTTTTCTATATCTTCATCACATTCTCCATTTAAAGCAGGAATGGCTGCATGTTGAGTGATGGAGCAAATATTCGAAGTGCTTTGTCCTTGAAGTCTTTTAACGGCTGAAATTAGGGCTTTATTTTTGCTTGCCATATAGCCAAAACGCCATCCTGGCATAGCTCCACATTTGCTAAGTCCGTTAATAGTCACAGTGCGTTTTAAAGCATCTTCGCTTACACTTGCAAAAGCTACAAAATCAAAACTATCATAGCGAAGTTTTTCATACATTTCATCACTTAAAACAGTAATTTGAGTTCCTTCTAAAACTTTAGCAATTTGAGTTAATTCTTCTTTAGAATAAATCGATCCTACAGGATTTGAAGGAGAATTTAGCATCAAAACCTTGGTTTTAGCTGTGATAGCTTTTTTTAGTTGTTCAGCGGTAATTTTAAAGCCATTTTCTTCCAAGCCTTCTATAAATACAGGTTTTCCACCTGCAAATTTTACCATTTCAGGATAGCTTACCCAGTAAGGACTAGGGATAATGACTTCATCATCTTTTTCTACTAAGCATTCTATACATTCAAAAAGAGAGTGTTTTGCGCCTACATTGGTGATAATTTCGCTTGTTTCATAATCAAGATTATTATCTTTTTTAAATTTGGTTTGAATAGCTTTTAATACTTCAGGAATTCCCGCAACAGCAGTGTATTTTCCACATCCTTTTTCAATAGCATTTATGGCGGCATTTTTGATGGTTTGCGGTGTGTCAAAATCAGGTTCGCCTGCTGAAAAACTAATGATATCCTCGCCTTTAGCTTTAAGTTCATTGGCAAGTGCGGTGATAGCTAAAGTGATAGATTCTTCTAAAACTTGAGATCTTTTTGTAAGCATTTTTCAATCCTTGATAATTTTTGTTTAATTTTAGCAGAAAATTGCATTTTTGTAATAAATTTAATTTAAAAATGAGTTATAAATTTCAATAAATGTGAAAATTTGTATTAATTTTTTAGGAAAAATTAATACGCATAATAATATGCATAATTTTATGTATTATAAAAAATTATTATTTTTGTGATTCAGGTCGTTTTAATATAAGATTTTCAAGTTCTAAAATTTTCTTTTCTAACTTTTCTAGTTTGTCATCGCAATTTGCATCTATAGCTCTAATATTTTTATTTTTACGCTCTTCGATAATATAAGCAGGAATTCCAACGGCAGTTAAATTTGCACCTACATCTTTAACCACTACAGCATTTGAGCCTATTTTGGCATTTTCTCCTATGGTGATATTGCCAAGTACTTTTGCACCTGAGCCTATGATCACTCCTTTTTTGATGGTTGGATGGCGTTTGATTCCTTTTTCAAGGCTTGTTCCACCTAAAGTAACGCCTTGATAAATTAAAACATTATCTTCTATGATCGCTGTTTGACCTATAACCACCCCATTGGCATGATCTATAAAAATACGTCTTCCAAGTTTTGCTCCAGGATGTAAATCTACTCCAGTTAGAAATTGCGAAATTCCACTAATCATTCTGGCAATGCGTTTAAAATTTCTTATGTAAAAAAAATGTGCAAAACGGTAATTTACCACAGCCCATACTCCAGGGTAATTAAAAAAAAGTTCTATAGAAGAATTAAAAGCTGGATCTTGTGCCTTTGGTTGAGAAAAATCTTCTTTTATAATACCCCAAAAATTCATCTAAACTCCTATACTTTTTAAATAACCATTATCATTTAAGAAGAGATAAAGTTCCCCTAAAATATGTTTTTTTTGTTTGTCATTGACAAGCTTAGAATTACTTATGCGTTCATTAAGTATATTCATGATAGCGTGTATATCATAGTCTAAATCTTCTAAGGCATCAAGTATGGATTGTGCTTCTATAATCCCCTCAACTTCATAGCCTTTTTCATTGATACTTATAATAGCTTCAGTAGGATGAGTAAAAAGATTGTGTTTCATTCCAAGTACTTCTTGATAGGCACCTACAAGGAAAAACCCTAGAAAATAATTTTCTTTTTCTACATCTACATCGTGTAAAAATAAAGGCTTATCTTTAGAGTATGAAATTTCTCCATCACTATCGCAGGTTATATCCCAAATACTTGCACTTCGAGTCGGTTCTTCATCTAAGCGATCAAGTGGCATGATGGGGAAATTCTGTTCTAAGCCCCAAAAATCAGGTATGCTTTGAAAGAGCGAAAAATTTACCAAATACCTTTCTTGTACTTCATCTTGTATGGCAAGTAAATCCGCAGGATTTTGCTTATCGCCTAAAAGCAAGATGGCTTTTTTTGTAATCAAATGAGTTAAAATTTCAGCATTGGAGCGATCTTGTAAATCCACATAGCCCAAATCAAAAAGAGTTAAAATACTCTCTAAATGATCTATGCTATCGTGCAAGTATTCTAATGCATTGGAAGGTTTTATGCTTTTATAAAGATCATAAAGCTCATCGATAAGTTTTGGATTTTGTTTTTTAAGTATGAGTTTGTTTTCTGCATATTCTTGAGAAAAAAGTTCCAATACAGGAGCGATTAAAACAGCATGATTAGCTGCTACAAAACGTCCACTTTCTATAAAAATATCAGGTTCTAAATCTTTTTTTTGTTCAGCTATGTTTTTTAGGATAAAAACTACATCGTTAGCGTATTCTCTTAGGGTGTAATTTCTACTTTTTTCATTTTTAAATTGTGAGTATTCTACAGCCAAACCACCACCAAGATTAATAGCTTTTAGATTTTTAGCCCCCATTTTTCTAAGTTCTGTATAGATATTTCCTGCTTCATTTAGGGCTTTTTTTAAAGGATGAATTTCGGTAATTTGTGAGCCTAGATGAAAGTGAATCATGGTAAATTGTTCTAAAAGTTTGTTTTCTTTGAGTAAATTTACTGCTTCTATGAGTTCAGTGGATGTAAGTCCAAATTTAGAATTAATCCCACCGCTTTTTGCCCAAATTCCAACTCCAGCAGAATGCAAACGCACGCGTAAGCCTATATTTGGTTTAGGTTTAAAGCGTTCTTTGGCTATGTCTATGATAGCTTCAAGTTCATTAAGTCCTTCTATGGTTAAAGTGATATTATGCCCCATTTCAGCTGCGATAAAGCCTATATTGATAAGTTCTCTATCTTTAAAGCCATTTACTGTAATAGGTGCGCCTTCGTTATTATAAGCCATAGCGAGTAAAAGCTCTGCCTTAGAACCTGCTTCAAGTCCGTAGTTATAGTCTTTTCCAAGCTTTACAAGATTTTTTACAAAACCAGGGTATTGATTGACCTTTAAAGGATAAACAGCATTAAATCCTCCTTTATAGCCAAATTCCTTTCTTGCTTTATTGAAATTTCCGTAAATATTTTCAATTTGTTTTTGAATAAGATGAGGAAATCTTAAAAGTAAAGGCCCCTTGTATCCATCATCTCTTAATTCTTTAACTATATCAATAATAGCAGGTTTTTTCTCATGATTGATACAAACTTTACCATTTTTGATAATAAAATTTTCATTTCCCCAAATATCAATACCATAATCCATTATAAAACCTTCTTTAAGTCTGAAATTTTAATCATTTTTTCTTCTTTTTTTGCTAAATTTTTATAAAACAAACTTTCACTTTGTGCTTCATTTTCTCCCATACAAAGAAAAATTTCAGCATTATTTTTATCCGCGTTTTCGAGATGTTTAGCTAGTTTTCTTGCCTCATAGCTTAAAAACACTTTATATTCTTTTCTTAAATTTGTAGCGATATGCAAAAGTTTTTGGATATAAATTTCATCCATAGCACAAAGATAAATTCCTTCTCTTTGAACCTTTTCTTCTTTTTGTTCTAAAATAGCTATAATTCTTTCTATGCCCATGGCAAAACCTACGCCAAAACCACTTTTTCCATCAAGGTATTCAATGAGTCTATCATATCTTCCACCCCCAGCAATAGCAGCTTTTGCACCAATTTCATCGCTAATGAATTCAAAAGCCGTTTTAGAGTAGTAATCAAGCCCTCTAACAAGCTTAGGATCCACTTCAAAATCCACTCCATTTTCTCTTAAAACGCTTTGTAAAATTTCAAAATCTTTTTGACAAGATGAGCATAAATTTTGATTTAAAAGCGGAACATCGTTAAGTAAGCTTTGGCAATGCTCATTTTTACAGTCTAAAACACGAATGGGATTTAAGTTTTTTCTACGCAAACAATCCTCGCAAAAACCTTCTTTGCCATCTAAAAAATGTATTAAATTTTCACGATATTTTGGCATACATTCTAAACAACCTAAAGAGTTAATCAGTAGTTTAAATTTAATATCTAAGCGTGAAAAAATTTCTACTAACATTAAAATAATACTTGCATCTTCATAAACGCTTGCGTTTCCAAAACTCTCAACGCCAAATTGATGAAATTCTCTTAAGCGTCCCTTTTGGGGTCTTTCATAGCGGAACATGGAACCATGATAAAACCATCTTTTCACACTAGTGTTTTTATCGAGTTTTTTTTCTATATAGGCACGCACCACCCCAGCAGTTCCTTCAGGGCGCATACAAACATGATTTTCGCCTTTATCGATAAATTCATACATTTCTTTACCTACTATATCAGAACTTTCTCCTACGCTTCTTTTAAAAAGGGTGCAAAGTTCTAAATGCGGTGTGTTGATAAAAGTAAAGCCATAGTTTTTAACTACTTCTTCACAGGTTTTAATCACTTTTTCATAATAATATGCATCTTTATCTAATAAATCTTTCATTCCTTTTAAAGCGTTAATCATTGTAAAAATTCCTTTATTTGTTGGTGTAATTTTTCTTTATTTTCTTTTGCGTCAAGTGTTAAAATTTCTATAGAAATTTTTTCTTTTAAAAAATGAAGCACTTTTTCGAGTTTATCTTGCACACTTAAAAAATACTCAATGCCACGTTTTTCTATGCTATCTAGTTCTTTTTGATTGAGGCGTTCTTGAATAAGGTTTGCATCTCCTTTTAAAAAGATAATTTTTTGTGGAAAAAAATTTTCTAAAGCAAAACTATTTAAAGCAAAAAGCAAATCGTTTTCAAAATCTTTGGCATAAGCCATGCCTGAAATAAAACTTCTATCGCTAATAATGAGTTTGTTTTGATTGGTTTTTAAGATTTCTTCAAAATGTTGAGCACGATCAGCTAAAAAAAGCAAGAGTTCAGCTCTTTTGCTAATAGGATGAGTTTTATTAAGTAAAATTTCTCTTAAATGTTTTCCAAGTTCTGTTCCGCCAGGTTCGAGTGTAAAAATGGCGTCTTTGTAAATTTCTTTTAAAAGTGAAATTTGCGTACTTTTTCCTACGCAGTCAATACCTTCAAAAACTACATACAAGATTGATCCTTTAAAAAAGGTAGAATTTCTTTTGGAACAAGAGAACTTACATCGCCCCCATGTGCTACTATAGAGCGAACAATAGAACTTGAAATAAAAGCATGTTTTAGACTTGGCATAAGATAAATGGTTTCCATATCTTCCCAAAGTGCGTGATTTGCATAGCCAATTTGCAATTCGTATTCAAAATCACTCACCGCTCTAAGTCCACGGATTATAGTATTAACTTTTAATTCTTTGGCTAAATCTACAAGTAAATTATCAAAAGCAATGATTTTAACATTTTTTAAATTTTGTGTTGCAAGCAGGGCTAGTTCTTTGCGTTTTTCTAAATCATAGCAAGGTTTTTTATGTTCACTTTTTGCTATGGCAACGATGACTTCATCAAAAATTTTTAAAGCTCGTTTGATAACATCCAAATGTCCGTTGGTAATAGGATCAAAAGTCCCAGGATATAAACAAGTCATTTTTGCTCCAATTTTTTTTAAAAA
Source organism: Campylobacter sp. BCW_4338 (assembly GCF_001763255.1). Lineage (NCBI taxonomy): Bacteria > Pseudomonadati > Campylobacterota > Epsilonproteobacteria > Campylobacterales > Campylobacteraceae > Campylobacter > Campylobacter sp. BCW_4338. The sequence goes on along the minus strand of NZ_MJYJ01000016.1, from coordinate 25,922 downwards.
TATAACAAATTTAAACTAAAAATTTTGCCATTTTTCATATAAATTGTGTTTTATTTTTAAAAGATCTAGCCATTTACCTACGATAAAATTTTCCATTTGTTCTAGATTGTTTGCTTTAGAATAACTTGCGATAATAGGAGGTGCGATAATAACTCCCATTTGGCTAAGTTTTAACATATGTTCTAAATTTAAAGTAGAAAAAGGCATTTCACGTACGCCTAAGATGAGTTTTTTTCTTTCTTTTAAGGCCACTGCTGCAGCACGCATTAAAAGAGTGTCTGCAAAACCAGCGTGAATTTTTGCTAAACTTGAAATCGAACAAGGAGCAATGATAGTTTTTTCTATTCCAAAAGATCCACTTGCTACACTTAGACTTAAATTTTTATCATCTAAAAAATGAGTGTATTTAAAATTTTCTTGACAAATTTCTTCTAAATTTGCTTCATTTTCAGCTTTGAAACTAAGTTTTGCACCTTGAGTTAAAATACAATAAAGTTCGCATTGATTTTCTAAATTTTTTAATAATTTTAAGCCTAAATTGACACTGCTTGAACCAGAAATTCCTAATAAAACCTTCATTGTATAATCATCCTATTTTTACCCACTACGATGCCTTGCATAACTTTACCTTCTTTGTTTTTTGCACGAATCCTTTCGCCCATATTTGCACTTTGCAAAGCCACAAGTTCGATTAAAACATCAACATTTGCTTCACTTAAAACTCCGATTATAGGATCATTTCGGCGTATTAAAGCTGTGGTTTTAAACATATTTGCTCTTAAAATGGTGTTTTTGTTAATATTGCTTTTAGCTACAAAATTATCTACATCATCTAAGGTTAAGGCATTTAAAGGAACTTTATCAAAATCAATCAATACGCTTTTATAGTCAAAAGCTCCAAGTTTATCTCCTCTTTTTATAGCGCGTTCGCTTTTTAAAACTTCTAAATTTGCTTGAATGAAATATCTAAAAAATACATTTTTTTGTATATTTTGCGGAGTTTTAAATTCAGCTCTTAAAAAGCCTTGTGCTTGATTAAAACGCCCATTAGCAATTCTTAGAAATTCATATTGATCAAAATCTTTAGGCAATGATGTTATTTTTAAATCAATTTGAGAAATTATAATTTTAGGAAAATTATTTCTAAATTCTTTAGCTAGTGCCGTTTTGATTTCTTCTAAACTAGCTGCTTGGATATAATTTATCACAATAAAAAAAGTTAAAAAAATAATTTTCATTTTTATCCTAAGAATTATAATGCAATAAATAGTATTTTAGCTTTTATAAGTTTAACAAAGCCTTTAGAAGGCTTTGTATAGAGTTAAAAAGTAGGAATAACAGAGCCTTTGTATTTTTCTATGATGAAATTTTTAATTTTATCGCTTGTTAAAATTTCTTTAATAGCAAGGCTTTTTTGATTTGTTTCTTCACCTTTTCTTGTAGCTAAAACAATAGCATATAAACTATCTTTATCTTCCATAAAAATACCATCTTTTAAAGGATTTAAACCTGCTCCAAGAGCATAGTTTGTGGTAATAACAGCCAAATCAGTATCATTTAGGGCTCTTGGAAGTTGAGCGGCTTTAAGCTCTATAAATTTAAGATTTTTTGGATTTTTACTTATGTCAATAGGGGTTTTAAGGGTGCTTTGACTTTTAAATTCTATTAAATTTGCTTTAGCTAGCAAATCAAGAGCTCTGCTTTCATTGGTAGCATCATTAGGTATAGCGATTTTAGCACCATTAGGAATGTCTTTTATATCTTTTATGGAGTTAGAATATATAGCCATAGGAACTAAAACAATAGCACCCAAAGAACTTAAATTTGTTCCTTTATGGGTATTAAAATCATCTAAAAAAGGTTTATGCTGATATAAATTTGCATCTAAATCTTTTTCATTTAAAGCGATATTAGGTATATTATAGTCATTAAATTCTTTAACTATTAACTTCCAACCTTTTTCTTGAAATAAGGGTTTGGAGAAATTTAAAATTTCAGCATAAGGCGTTGGTGTTGCACCTATGATTATGGTTTTATCTGCTCCAAAACTAAGGCTAATTGTAAATAAAACACTTAAAAATATTTTTTTAATATTCATGCTATACTCCTAAAAAGCTGGGATTAATATATCTTTATAATGTTCATTAATGATGGCTTTAAATTTATCGCTTCTTAAAATTTCATCAATTACTTTGGTTTTTTCGCTATTTTTATCTTCTGAGCGTACCACAACATAATTTACATAAGGGCTATTTTTATCTTCCCTAAAAATAGTATCTTTACTTGGATTCAGACCGGCTCCAAGTGCGAAATTAGAATTAATTATAGCAATATCAACATCATCTAAAGCTCTTGGAAGTTGTGCGGCTTTAAGCTCTATAAATTTAAGTTTTTTTGGATTTTTGTTTATGTCCAATGGGGTTTTTAGAGTATTTTTGTTAAGCTCTATTAATTTTGCTTTCTCTAAAAGCTCTAAAGCTCTGCTTTCATTGGTCGCATCATTAGGTATAGCAACTCTAGCACCTTCTTTAAGATTTTCTAAATTTTTGATTTTTTTACTATAAACTCCTACTGGAGCTATAAGTACAGGCGTTGTTGCAATTAAATTTGAACCTTTCTTTAGGTTGTATTCTTCTAAAAAAGGTTTGTGTTGATATAAATTTGCATCAAGTTCTTTTTCCTCTAATGCACGATTGGGCAAAATATAGTCTGAAAATTCTACTATTTTAAGCTCATACCCTTTGTTTTTAAAATCATCTTTCATTAGTTCTAGTAAGCTACCAAAAGGATTTGGAGTGGCTCCTATAGTAATGTTTTGTGCAAATAGACTAGATAAATTTAGAATGCAAGCGAGTATAATAATTTTAAATAAATTCATAAAAACTCCTTTGTATTTAAGAAAAAAGTCCCTAGGTAAGGGACAAAATTAAAAAGCAGGTAAAACAGATCCGTTGTATTTTTCTATGATAAATTGTTTGATTTTATCACTTTGTAGAGCTTGGATTAAGGCTTTGATTTTTGGATCGTTTTCATGTCCTACTCTTACAACAAGAATGTTTGCATACGGGCTTTCTTTATCTTCGATAAATACGCTATCTTTTGCAGGATTTAGATTTGCAGAGAGAGCGTAGTTGGAATTAATTACAGCAAAATCAACATCATCTAAAGCTCTTGGAAGTTGTGCGGGCTTTAATTCTACAAATTTAATTTTTTTAGGATTGTCTATAATATCAAGAGGTGTTTTTAAAGCCTTATCTTTAAATTTTACCAAACCTTTTTTTGCAATAATATCTAAAGCTCTACTTTCATTGGTTGGATCATTTGGAATGGCGATTTTAACCCCTTCTTTAATATCATCTAGACTTTTATATTTCTTGGAGTAAACAGCCATAGGTTCTATGTGTATGGCAGCTACTTTGATAAGTTTGGTGCCTTTGTTTTTATTAAATTCTTCCAAATAAGGAGTATGTTGGAAAAAATTTGCATCGGCTTCTCCGTTATCAACAGCTAGATTAGGTAAAACATAATCCGTAAATTCTTTGATTTCAAGTTTATAGCCTTGTTTTTCTAAATCAGGTTTTACTTGCTCTAGGATTTCAGCATGAGGGACGGGAGTTGCTGCAACTGTGATGGTTTCTAATGCATTTGCATTAAGACTTAATGTTAAAATACTTGCTATAAATAAAGATTTGATTTTCATTTTTTTCCTTTTTAGTCATTTTGTGCTTGCTTTAATCTTAATAAATTCACTCTGACTATCAGGAAGAAGCATATAAAAACTTGTTGATAGTCAGATTAACGCATCTGATACATCATTTTAATTCCTTTAATTTTTTGTTTAAATTTTACTTAAAAAAACTTATACTTATCTTAAAAGGAGATATAATCTCCTTATTTTTTGAAACCTTTATAAAGCAAACTTCCTAAAAATAAGATAAAAATAATTGCTTGCCAAAAGAAATTTTCATCATTGTTTATATTGATAACTATGCTAATTCCAAGTAAAATCAATAGAGTGGCGATGATATATGTAGTTTTGCTATTTTTAGCCCAAGTATAAAATAAATTACCTAGAATTTGAACTAACTGAACTAATATAAGTAGAATAACTACAGTTTGAATCATAACTTCTTTGTTAAATCTTTCATAACCATAGCGAATAGCGACATCTCCCAAACCTCCACCACCGACAGTTCCAGCAAGAGCAGAAAAACCAATGGTAAAGATCAAAGTTAGGGTAATTCCGCTAATTATAGCAGGAAGGGCCTCACTAAAGATAACCTTGAAGATAATTTGAATATTGCTAGCACCATAACTTTTTGCAGCTTCTATGATTCCTTTGTCTATTTCTTTAAAAGCGCTTTCAAGCATCTTTGCCAAATAAGGAGCTATTCCGATAGCTAAAGGAACTATGGCAGCATTTGTACCTATGCTTGTCCCTACTATGATTTTAGAAAGTGGTAAAAGAACAACTATAAGAATTAAAAATGGAAAGGCACGCAGTATATTTGTAATAAAATCTAAAATACTATAAGCGATTTTATTTTCTTTAATTCCATTTTTATCCCAAATAGCAAGTAAAATTCCAGGAATAATAGCCAATAAAAATCCAAATAGTACAGCCATTAAACTCATATAAATTGTTTCATTAAGCGCAGGTTTTAAAATGTTTTCATAATTTTCACTGAAACTTGTAATAGAACTTAAACTCACTTCTTTAATATCCTGCCAAGAAAATTCATTAAAAAATTGAGAAATTCTACTAAAAAAAGCACTGAAGATAGAGATGTTTTCTTCATTCATGATGCCACCTCCCATAATACTCCACTTTTTTCTATGTAGTCAAGAACCTTGTCTTTATCGTTTTCATTTATATTTATAACTAAATTTCCCAAGGCTTTTCCATTAAGTTTTTCTATTTTACCCCAAACTATGTTAAAGTCTATATTTAGAGTTCTTGCCATATGAGTGATGACGCTATTTTGGGCAACTTCTTTTGGAAAGTAAAGTTTGATATTAAGTCCGTGCTCAGGCAAGAAGTCGCTTTCTCCTAAAAATTCTTTCATTTTAGCATTAGGCCTTAAAAAAAGCTCATCAATTGCTCCACTTCCTATGATTTGTCCATGTTCAAGTAATAAAGCTTTTTGAGCTATGTCTTTTACTACATCCATTTCGTGAGTTACTAAAACAACAGTAATCCCAAATTCAGCATTGATTTTAAATATAAGCTCTAAAATATTTTTTGTAGTGTTTGGATCAAGAGCCGAAGTAGCTTCGTCACTAAGTAAAATTTTTGGGTTTAAAGCTAAGGCTCTAGCAATAGCAACGCGTTGTTTTTGCCCTCCACTCAGTTCTCTTGGATAGGATTTATTTTTATGATCAAGCCCTACGATTTCAAGTAGGGAATTGACTTTTTGGGCAATTTCTTTTTCGCTCATGTATTCTTTATTAAAAAGCTTGGCATGAAATTTACACTGAGTATAGTGTGTTCTTAAAGGCATAGCAACATTTTCAAATACATTTTTGCGCTCCATTAGGGCAAAATTTTGAAAAATCATCCCTATATCTTTTCTAAGCATTCTTAACTCTTTTAATTTTTTTTGACTTAAATCTTTAATTTCTTGATCAAAGACTTTTAAACTTCCTTCTTGATAATTCTCAAGTCCATTAATACATCTTAAAAGAGTGGATTTTCCAGCTCCACTATGACCTACTATGGCGTAAATTTCACCCTTTTTAATCTCCAAAGAAACATCGTTTATCACGAGTTCCTTGCCATAATATTTTTTTAAATTTTTTATTTTTATCAAATTTTTAACCTCTTAGATTTTGAAGTTCAACTGATATTTTTTCAAGTTGAATTTTTAAATTTTCTAGAGCTTCTTTATTTTGCTCAACCACCTCTTTAGGTGCGTTAGCGATGAATTTTTCATTTGAAAGCATGGAGTTAAGCTTGAAACTTTCTTTTTCAAGCTTATTTTTTTGATTTTCAAGTCTTGTTAAAATACCACTTAAATCAACATTTTCAAGCGTAATAAAAATTTCTAAATTCTCGCTAACATCACATATTGCCTTTGGTAATTTTTCTTCACTAAATTCTATTTGCTCGCACTTTGCGAGCATCATGATAAAATTCATATAAGCTTTGATTTCATCTTTGATTTTTTTATCGTTAAATTTGATATAAGCTTTTTCTATTTTAGAATTTCCAAGATCGATTAAACTTTTAGCACGGCGGATACCAACTATGCTTTCTATGAGCAAAGAAAAGATTTTTTCTATATTTTTATCTTGTTCTTTAAATTTTGGATATTTGCTTATCATAATAGAAGGGCTTGTTTTAAGTTCTGTATCGCTTAGTTTGTGGTATAAATACTCGCTGATAAAAGGCATGAAAGGATTTAAAAGTTTTAAAGCTTCTTTGAAAATACTACCAAGTTCTTTAACGCTTGATTTTTCGGCTTTGCTAAGCTCTATACCCCAATCGCAAAAATCATCCCAAAAGAATTTATATAGAGTATTAGCTGCATCATTAAAGCGATAATTGTCTAAATTTTCTCTTACATCCTTAACACAAGTTTGAAATTTGGCATAAATATATTTTGCTAATTCTGAATGAAGTGTGATATTTTCCAAATCTTCAAATTTACTTTCATTTAAAAGCAGATAATTTGTAGCATTATAAATTTTATTTGTAAAATTTCTAACTTGTAAAAGTTTATCATTGCTAAGTTTAATATCGCGTCCTTGTATAGCAAGAAGTGCTAAAGTAAAGCGTAAAATATCAGCACTATATTCTTTAATGCTTTCATTTGGATCGATGACATTTCCAAGACTTTTACTCATCTTTCTACCTTGCTCATCCTTTACAAGAGCGTGTAAATAAATATCTTTAAAAGGAAGTTGATGTAAAGCATTAGTGCTTTGAAACATCATTCTAGCCACCCAGAAAAATAAAATATCAAAACCTGTAATGAGTAAAGAATTAGGATAAAAATCTTTTAAATCCTTTTCAGACCAAATTTTATCTTTACCCCAATTTTCATTCCCCCAGCCTAAAGTGCTCATAGCCCAAAGTCCTGAAGAAAACCAAGTATCAAGCACATCTTCATCTTGTTTGAAATTTTGACTTTGACATTTTGGACAAGTTTTAGGCGTATGTTGGCTTGCCCATTCATGAGAGCATTCGCAATAATACACAGGAATTTGATGCCCCCACCAAAGTTGTCTTGAAATACACCAATCTCTTAAATCTTTCATCCAGGCATTAAAGCTATTTATCCAGTGATTTGGGTAAAATTTACTTTCTCCAAGCGCAACTTTTTCTATACTTTCTTGGGCGATTTCTTTTTTTACAAACCATTGTTTGGAGATATAAGGTTCAACTATATTGTTGCAACGATAGCAATATCCTATTTGATTGTTATGCTCTTCTATTTTTTCTATAAAACCAAGACTTTCAAGTTTGGCTACGATTTTTTCTCTTGCTTCTAAGCGTTCTAAACCTTGAAACTCTAAACAATGCTCGTTTAAAATTCCTTTTTCATCAAAAACACTTATAAAATCTAAATTATGTCTAAGTCCCACTTCATAATCATTCATGTCATGAGCGGGAGTAACTTTTACAACTCCTGTTCCAAATTCTTTTTCTACATGTTCATCGGCTATGATTTTAATGGCTTTTTTGCTTATAGGCAAAATCACTTCTTTACCCACAAATTTAGTATAGCGTTCATCATCAGGATGTACCATAACTGCAGTATCGCCAAAAAAAGTTTCAGGACGCGTTGTGGCTACTACTAAAAATTCATCGCTATCTTTTAAAAAGTATTTAATATGATAAAGTTTTCCTTTGTTTTCTTTGTATTCAACTTCTATATCACTTAAAGCGCCATCGTGAGTACACCAATTGATCATATAGTTTCCGCGTACAATAAGTCTTTTATCATAAAGTTCTACAAAGGCTTTTTTTACGGCATTAACCAAACCTTCATCCATAGTAAAACGCAAGCGACTCCATGCAGGAGTGATGCCTAGTGTTCTCATTTGGTCTAAAATTTTTCCACCGCTTTGCTCTTTCCACTCCCATACTTTTTCTATAAATTTTTCTCTACCTAGTTCTTCTTTTTTAATGCCTTGAGCAAGGAGTTGTTTTTCTACAACATTTTGAGTGGCAATACCTGCGTGATCAAGTCCTGGTTGATAAAGAACCTTATAACCGTCCATTCTTTTATAACGCGTCATAATGTCTTGTAGAGTGAAGGTTAAAGCATGTCCTATGTGTAAAACTCCAGTGACATTAGGAGGAGGCATCATAATGCAGAAATTTTTATCTTTTTCTTGTATGGTTTTATTGCCATCGATTTCAAAATATCCGCGTTCTTCGCAAATTTGATAATACTCTTTTTCTAAATTTTTATCATACATTATTTGCCTTTATTGTTTTAGCTTATTTAATAGAGCTAATTTCTATAATTTCACAAAACGGGAAGAAATATTGTGCTGTATTAAGTCCAGTTTTCAAACTTTTGATATGTTTAGAAAAATCACTTCCTTTGCCGTCTTTTTTAATTTGAAGTTTAAGTCTTTCTAAAATTTCTTCACGTGCTACATGTTCATTTAATTCTTTTGGATTGTTTAAATATGGGCTTAATCTATCTAAACTAATATATTTATAAGCTTTTTTCATATCTGAAAAGATAATTTCTTTGTTATAGATAGTTAATTTCATTTCCCCTTTTGGTAGCATTTTAACAAAAATACTTAGATAATAATCTTTTGCATTATCTTGTATAACGCTTAGCATATCTTTTAACAGATTGATTCTGTATTGGCTTAAAAATTTTCCATCTAAAATGTAAACTTTCATATTTTCTGTGCTAAGCTCAGGTTCTAAACGACTGTTTTTTCCTATGTTTAGATATTCTCTAGCGGTATTTAGATATTTATTTTTGTTTGATTTGTTTGATTGAAGTTCTTTTTTTACAGCTCTTTCTCTTTCTAAGATCTTTTGTTGTTTGCTGATTTCTTTTTTAAGAGCTTCTATTTTGGCTTGTTTATTTTCTTGTTTTAATTTTTCTTTATCCGTATCTAAAATTTGCTTATTTTCATTTGTATTAATATTATTACTTGTATTGGTGTCATTATTTAAGCTTTGATTGTTTTCGCTTATTGATGTATTAAATGTATCGTTATTTAAGCTTTGATTTTCATCTAATAGGTTTGTTTCTTGCTTTTGGATGGTATTGTTATTAATATTTATATCTAATGAACTATTGTTGGTTTGGATCGAAGGTGAATAGGAATTATCGTAGTTATTGGTATACGATTTTTGTTCGGTGTAAGTGTTGGTATTTAAGGTGTAATTCTTTGGTTTTGAATATTCAAAAAGATAATAATATGTTCCACCTAATATCACAATAACAGCAATTAATATGCTAACAATAATAGAAAAAATTTTCAAATTCATTTGCTATCCCTTAAAAACAGAAAGTTAAATAATTTTAGCATTGTACTATAATCTAATATAAAGTAATTTTAAATTTTTATATTTTTAAGTAATTTTTTTTTATAATTTTAACTTTTATAAGGAAAATAATGCCACTTTCAAAATTAAATAATGAACAATATCTTGCCGCTACTGCTGATTTTGGACACAATCTTGTTATTGCAAGTGCAGGGACGGGAAAAACTTCTACTATTGTTGCAAGAATTTCTTATCTTTTAAGCAAGGGAGTGGCACCTCAAAAAATTATGCTTTTGACTTTCACAAATAAAGCCAGTAAAGAAATGATAGGGCGTTTAGGGAAATTTTTTGATAAAAATATTACCAGTAAAATACTTGCAGGAACTTTTCATAGTACGGCTTATACCTTACTTAGAAATGCGGATAAAAATATAGCCTTAAAGCAAGCAAGCGAGTTAAAAACTCTACTTAAAAGTGTCTATGAAAAAAGAACTTTTAGGCATTTAAGTGATATAAAACCTTATCAATCAAGTTATTTATATGATCTTTATTCTTTGTTTCAAAACAAAGCGCACAATCAAGATTTTTATACTTGGTTTTGCCAAAACTACGAAGATCAAAGTATTTATGCTGAAATTTATGAAGATATTTTAAAAGAATATGATAATGAAAAAAAGCGTTTTAATTATGTAGATTTTAATGACTTGCTTATCAATCTAAAAGATCTTTTAAAAGAAGAAAAATATGAATTTGATGAAATTTTAGTAGATGAATATCAAGACACAAATACTTTGCAAAGTTCCTTAATAGAGGCTTTTCATAGTAAAAGTTTGTTTTGCGTAGGGGATTATGATCAAAGTATTTATGCTTTTAATGGAGCGGATATTAATATCATAGGTGGGTTTAAAGATCGTTTTAAAGATGCAAAAATTTTTTCTTTAAATAAAAACTACCGTTCATCAAGAAGTATTTTAGCTTTGGCTAATAAAGTGATTTTAAATAATGAAAGATTATATCCAAAAGAACTTATTGTTACAAGAAATGATGAGTTTAAAGCCCCATCTTTGCTTACTTTTGAAGAATTATTTGATCAGTATCAAAATATAGCCAAAATGATACTTACAAGTGGAGTAAGTTTGGAAGAAATTGCCGTGATTTTTCGCAACAACTCAAGTGCTGATGGGGTTGAAGTAGCTTTAAGGGAGCAGGGCATTGCAAGTATGAGAAAGGGAAGTGGAAGTTTTTTTGAAAGTTTAGAAGTTAAAGCTTTTAGCTCCATGCTTGCTCTTGTGGTAAATCCTAAAGATATCATGGCTTTTATTCATTTGGTTCAATATACCAAAGGTGTGGGTGGAGTTTTAGCAAAAGAAATTTTTGACGCACTTTTAAAATTAGGGCATGGAAATTTAATAAAAGGTTTTTTAGATCCTGATAAAAATGTAAATTTGCAAAATCATCAAAAAAGAAATTATCAACTTGGACTTTTTGCGGATTTAGAAGAATTAGCCAGCGAAACTCGTTTTAAATTTGAGAGCGAATTTGATGCACATCCTATTTTAAGACTTTCAAAAATCAATGATTTGTGCGCTAGAAATTTGGAAAAAATCTATCTTTTTTTAAAAAAAGCTATGGAAATAAAACATTCTTTGACTTTAGTCAATTTAATTTGTGAAAATTCTTTTTATAGAGAAATTTGCGAAGAACTTGCAACCAAAAGAGCGACAAATAAAGCAGGGCAGGTGGATTTATTAAGAAAGAGTGAAAATTTAGAAAAAATAGAAACAAAATTCAATGTTTTAAAAGAGCTTACAAAAAATTATAGCGATATTTACAAGTATTATAATTTTCTAACTTTAGGTGCAAGCGAAATGAGTAGTGGCAAAGGAGTTAATTTGCTTAGCGTGCATGCAAGTAAGGGCTTGGAATTTGATCTTGTTTTTGTGATTGATCTTGCGCAAGGTCGCTTTCCTAATCAAAAGCTTATGGGAATGGGTGGAAGCTTAGAAGAAGAAAGAAGACTTTTTTATGTTGCGGTAACTAGGGCAAAAAATATACTTTATTTAAGTTATGCTAAATATGATAAAAACAAAAAAACTTCTTTCGCTCCTTCTCGTTTTCTTATAGAAGCAGGGCTTTGCAAGGGAGAGTTAACTATAGATTGATAGAATTTTCTTTCATTATATTATAAAGAAAGGTTTATTTTATGAAAAAAATATTAATTTTAAGTTTAGCAGCAGCAAGTTTTTTAAATGCTGAAATTTTAGTTTATGGTCCAGGTGGTCCTGCTCCTGTACTAAAAGAGCTTGCTTTAAAATTTGAAGAAAAAACAAAAGAAAAGGTGATTGTAACTGCAGGTCCAACTCCAGCTTGGATAGATAAAGCAAAAGAAAATGCAGATTTGATTTTTTCAGGCAATACTTCAATGATGGATGATTTTGCTAAAAAAATTCCAAGTTTAAGTTTAGAAAATTTAAGCGTTTTAAATATGCGTCCATCAGGTATTATCGTGCGTCCAAATAATCCAAAAAATATTAAAAATTTTGAAGACATTTTAAAAGATGGCGTAAATGTTATGGTGGTTGATGGTGCAGGACAAGTTGGACTTTATGAAGATATGGCTTTAAAAAGTGCAAAAAGAGAAAATTTGGTAAAATTACGTAAAAATATAAAAATTTATGCTAAAAATTCCAAAGCCGCCGTAGATGAGTGGAATAACAATCCAAATATCGATGCTTTAATTATTTGGTCTCATTGGGCAAAGGCTTTAGGCGATGATAAAGCTTTATTTATCAAAGATAAAAATGCAGTGATTTATCGTGCAGCTGAAATAGCTCCTACAAAAAAAGGTTTAGAAAATAAAAAAGCTTTAGAATTTGTCGATTTTATTAAGAGTAAAGAAGCTCAAAAAGTGTGGAAAAAATATACTTGGAAAGAAGTAAAATAATTTTCAGTGAAATTAAAAATAATTAATGTTTATAGGATATAATCACTCCTAAAACATTAATTGCAATAATGTTTAAAATATCAAAAAAGGAAATTAAATGAGTACAGTAAATTTTAAAGGAAATCCTGTAAAACTTAAAGGAAATTCAGTAGAAGTTGGAGCAGATGCTCCTAAGGTAAATCTTAAAGCTAAAGATTTAAGCGTGATTGAAATCGGTGCAGCGGGTAAAACTCAAATCATTTTAAGTGTTCCAAGCTTAGATACACCAGTTTGTGCTACAGAAGCTAGAGAATTTAATAAAAAAGTAGCCAGTTACAATGGTGCTGAAGTGATTGTAGTAAGTATGGACTTACCTTTTGCTATGGGAAGATTTTGCAGTACAGAAGGTATTGAAAATTTAAGTGTTGCAAGTGATTTTGTGGCAAAAGAATTTGGTGAAAAATATGGTGTTTTGATAAATGAAGGTGCTTTAGAAGGGCTTTTAGCTCGTGCCGTATTTGTGATTAAAGAGGGTAAAGTGGCATATAAAGAACTTGTAAATGAAATCACAGAAATGCCAGATATTGCAAAACTTGATGCATTTTTTGGTGGTTCTAGCTGCTGCGGTGGTTGTGGTTGCCATTAATTTTGATTAAGCCCATTCTTAGGGCTTAATTTTTACATCTTCATTTTTTTATTATTTTAAGTTGATTATTTTTAATATTTATTTTGTGTAAGAATAATATAAAAAGGACAATAAAACTCCTATAAAATAGAGCTTTAAAATTATTATTTTTATTAAAATTTCAAGAGATTTTTATACTCCATTTTTTATAATAAGATGATTTTTTTATTTTGGAGGAATAAGGATGAATAGAAGGGATTTTATTAAAAATACCGCTATTGCAAGTGCTGCTAGTGTTGCAGGACTTAGTGTTCCAAGCTCTATGCTTGGCGCGCAAGAAGAAGATTGGAAATGGGATAAGGCTGTTTGTAGATTTTGTGGAACTGGCTGTGGAATTATGATAGCCAGAAAAGATGGCAAAATCGTAGCAACAAAAGGCGATCCTGCAGCACCCGTAAATCGCGGACTTAATTGCATCAAAGGTTATTTTAATGCTAAAATCATGTATGGTGAAGATCGCCTTGTTATGCCTTTGCTTCGCATGAATGAAAAAGGCGAATTTGATAAAAAAGGCAAATTTCAACAGGTTTCTTGGCAAAGAGCTTTTGATGAAATGGAAAAACAATTTAAAAAAGCCTACAATGAACTCGGCGTTACAGGTATAGGGATTTTTGGTAGTGGGCAATACACTATCCAAGAAGGTTATGCTGCTTTAAAACTTGCAAAAGCGGGTTTTAGAACAAACAATATCGATCCAAATGCAAGACATTGTATGGCCTCTGCAGTGGTTGGTTTTATGCAAACTTTTGGTGTAGATGAACCATCAGGCTGTTATGATGATATAGAACTTACAGATACTATCATCACTTGGGGAGCTAATATGGCTGAAATGCACCCAATCCTTTGGTCAAGAGTAAGTGATAGAAAACTAAGTAATCTTGATAAGGTCAAAGTTGTTAATCTAAGCACTTTTTCTAACCGTACTTCAAATATTGCTGATATTGAAATTATTTTTAAACCAAATACAGATTTGGCTATTTGGAACTACATAGCAAGAGAGATTGTTTATAATCATCCAGAGGCTATGGATATGAAATTTATCAAAGATCACTGTGTATTTGCAACTGGTTATGCTGATATTGGTTATGGTATGAGAAATAATCCAAATCATCCAAAATTTAAAGAAAGTGAAAAAGATACAGTTGAAAAAGAAAATGTAATCACTTTAGACGATGAAGAGGCTACTTCTTTATCTTATCTTGGCGTTAAAGCGGGTGATAAATTCGAAATGAAACATCAAGGTGTGGCTGATAAAAACTGGGAAATTTCTTTTGAAGAATTTAAAAAAGGTTTAGCCCCTTATACTTTGGAATACACTGCAAAGGTAGCCAAAGGTGATGATAATGAGTCTTTGGAAGATTTTAAGAAAAAACTTCAAGAATTAGCTAATCTTTACATAGAGAAAAATCGCAAAGTCGTAAGTTTTTGGACTATGGGCTTTAATCAACATACAAGAGGTTCTTGGGTAAATGAACAAGCTTATATGGTGCATTTTTTACTAGGAAAGCAAGCTAAACCAGGTAGTGGAGCCTTTTCTTTAACAGGGCAGCCAAGTGCTTGCGGAACGGCTAGGGAAGTAGGGACTTTCTCGCATCGTTTACCTGCGGATATGGTTGTGGCAAATCCAAAACACAGAGAAATTTCTGAAAAAATTTGGAAAGTTCCTGCAAAGACCATCAACCCAAAACCAGGTTCTCCTTATCTTAATATCATGAGAGATTTAGAAGATGGAAAAATTAAATTTGCATGGGTGCAAGTGAATAATCCATGGCAAAACACTGCAAATGCAAATCACTGGATCGCAGCAGCAAGAGAAATGGATAATTTTATTGTTGTAAGTGATTGTTATCCTGGAATTTCAGCAAAAGTAGCTGATCTTATTTTACCAAGTGCTATGATTTATGAAAAATGGGGTGCTTATGGTAATGCTGAAAGAAGAACTCAACATTGGAAACAACAAGTTTTACCTGTAGGTGCTGCCATGAGTGATACTTGGCAAATTTTAGAATTCGCAAAACGCTTTAAGCTTAAAGAGGTTTGGAAAGAACAAAAAGTAGATGATAAACTTACCTTGCCAAGCGTTTTAGAAGAGGCAAAAGCTATGGGTTATAGCGAAGATGATACACTTTTTGATGTGCTATTTGCCAATAAAGAAGCAAAAAGCTTTAATCCAAACGATGCTATCGCAAAAGGCTTTGATAATACTGATGTTAAAGGCGATGAGAGAAAAATTCAAGGCAGTGACGGAAAAGAATTTGCAGGCTATGGCTTTTTCGTTCAAAAATACCTTTGGGAAGAATATCGTAAATTTGGCTTAGGACACGGCCATGATTTAGCGGATTTTGATACCTATCATAAAGTAAGGGGTTTAAGATGGCCTGTGGTTAATGGCAAGGAAACACAGTGGAGATTTAATACTAAATTTGATTATTATGCTAAAAAAGCGGCTCCAAATTCAGATTTTGCTTTTTATGGTGATTTTAACAAAATGCTTACAAATGGAGATTTAATAGCTCCTAAAGATGAAAAAGAGCACAGTATTAAAAATAAGGCTAAAATTTTCTTTAGGCCATTTATGAAAGCACCTGAAAGACCAAGCAAAGAGTATCCATTCTGGCTTGCAACAGGAAGGGTTTTAGAGCATTGGCATAGTGGAACTATGACTATGCGTGTGCCTGAGCTTTACCGTGCTGTCCCTGAAGCGCTTTGCTATATGAGTGAGAAAGATGGAGAGAAATTAGGCTTAAATCAAGGTGATTTGGTTTGGGTGGAATCTCGTCGTGGTAAAGTAAAAGCAAGAGTAGATATGCGTGGAAGAAACAAACCGCCTGTAGGACTTGTGTATGTGCCGTGGTTTGATGAGAATGTATATATCAATAAAGTTACTTTGGATGCGACTTGTCCGCTTTCAAAACAAACTGACTTTAAAAAATGTGCTGTAAAAATTTATAAGGCTTAATTTAGGGTTTTGATTAAATGAAAGGTAGAAGAGAATTTTTCGTTAGCGCCTTTAAGGCTGCATGTTTATGTACAGGAGGTGGATTTTTGGTTAATTTGACTTTAAAAGCCGATGATAATTATGCCTTGCGTCCTCCTGGGGCTGAAGATGAAGCTAGATTTTTAAGCAAATGTATTCGTTGTGGGCTTTGTGTAAAAGCCTGTCCTTATAATACTTTAAAGCTCGCTAGCTTGTTAGATAGTCCAAAAAATGGCACGCCTTTTTTTAGAGCAAGAGAAATTCCTTGTTATCTTTGTAAGGATATTCCTTGCATTAGAGAATGTCCAACTGATGCTTTAGATAAAAAGCATTTAGAGCAGGGTATAGAATCCTTGAAAATGGGTATTGCTATTGTTGATAGTGCTTCTTGTGTGGCACACTGGGGAATTCAATGTGATGCTTGTTATAGAGCTTGTCCTTTGATAGATAAGGCTTTAAAACTTGAGCTTAAACGCAATGAACGCACCGCCAAACATGCTTTTTTACTACCTAGTGTGGATCATGAAGTGTGTGTAGGTTGTGGGCTTTGTGAACTTGCTTGTATTACTGAAAAACCGGCCATTCGTGTTTTACCAAGGGAGTATGTATTGGGAAAAGCAGGATCTCATTATGTAAAAGGCTGGGATGAAAAAGATGAAGGTCGTATAAAAAATACAGATACTTCAAAACATTTTAATGCTAAAAAAGCAACCAATTATTTAAATGATGGAGAACTGTGATGAAGTATTTAATTGCTAGACGCATCGTTCAGCTTGGAATTTTAGCGCTTTTTAGTTTTAAAGCTACAGATTTTATCTTGCAGGGAAATTTAAGTTCTTCTAGACTTTTTAATACCATACCTTTAAGCGATCCTTTTGCGGTTTTGCAAATCATTTTAGCAAGCTGGAGTATAGATTTAATGGCTTTAATAGGAGCTTTGATTATATTTTTTATCTATGGTTTGCTTTTAGGAAGGGTTTTTTGCTCTTGGGTTTGTCCTGTTAATTTAATCACAGATTTTGCTGCTTTTGTGCGAAATAAATTAACCCTTAATAATAAATTTTTAATTTTGCCTAAAAATTTACGCTATTTTGTGTTGGTCTTGGTTTTAGTCCTTTCTTTTGTATTTTCATTACCTGTGTTTGAAAGTTTTTCTTATATAGGAATAATACATAGAGGGATTATTTTTACTACAAGTTCTTGGATTTTTGTAGCCTTTATACTTTTTTGTATCGATACTTTTTTAAGTCCTAGGGCAATTTGTTCACATTTTTGTCCACTAGGAGCTTTTTATGCTTTTATTTCTCGTTTTGCTTTGCTTAAAATAAAGCATGATAGTGATAAATGCACTAAATGTTATGAATGTATCCGTATTTGTCCTGAAAAACAGGTTTTGTGGATGGTTGGAAAAGAAAGTACTAGCGTGAAATCAGGAGAGTGTATAAGGTGTGCAAGGTGTATAGAAGTTTGTAATGATGATGCTTTGAATTTTAATATTTTTGATTTAAGGAATAAATGATGAAGAAGAAATTGGTTTTATTAGGAAGTGCTGCAGTGGTATTTTTTGCCGCTTGTGCAATGAATAGTGGGGTAAGTTCGGAACAAATTGGACTTAGAAAAGCAAGTTTAGAAAATGAAAATAAAGTAAATTTAGTGGAAGCAAATTTCACAACTTTACAACCTGGGGAATCTACTCGTTTTGAGCGTTCTTATGAAAATGCACCACCATTAATTCCGCATGCTATTGAAGATTTGTTACCTATAACTAAAGATAACAATATGTGCTTAAGCTGCCATGATAAGGCTATAGCAGCAGATGCTGGTGCAACTCCACTTCCTGCTAGTCATTATTATGATTTTAGACACAATAAAACCACAGAAGATATGATTAGCGATAGTCGTTTTAATTGCACTCAGTGTCATGTTCCACAAAGCGATGCAAAACCTTTGGTGGGAAATAGCTTTAAACCTGAATTTAAAAATGAACAATTAAAAAGTCGTTCAAATTTAATTGATGTGATTAATGAGGGTGTAAAGTAAATAAATGAAAAAAATTCTTTTTATTTTGAGTCTTTTTTGTGTTTTGTCTTATGCTTATGAGCTGAAATTAAATGCTAATATAACAGCTTTAAAGCTTGATAAGCAAAACTTATATATAGGCACTGATAAAGGTGAAATTTTACAATATAACATTAAAGATAAAAGTTTAAAAGAACTTTTATCTTTGCCAAAGATTAAAAATTATTATGGTGATGATTTTGCTAAAATTTACAACATTGATATTTTTAAACATACACTTTTAATACTTAGCGAGGGTGATTTTGGTGCTAAAAATTTAAGTTTTTATAAGGAAAATTTACAAATCAAAAAGCTCGAAGAAAATAGCATAATAAAAGCATTTTTTATCAATGAAAACACTTATCTTTTGATTTCTATTGGTTCTGAAATAGAATTGATTGATAAAAGTTTAAAAAATATAAAAAAATTTAATTTTTCTCATTCTAGTCTTAATGATGCAGTTTTAAATGAAGATAAGAGTATGCTGGTTGCAGGTTTTGAGAGTGGTGAAGTGGAGCTTTTTGATTTGAAAAATTGGAAGATGTTAAAAAACTATGATAAAATGCATAAAGATAATATCTATCAAGTAGATTTTAAAAATAATGTTATTTTAAGTTGTGGAACGGATAGGCGTATAGGAGTTGTAAAAAATGAAGAGCAAAATTTTTTACAAAAAGATTTTTTGATATATACTTGCGCTTTAAGTCCTAATGGAGAATTGGCTGTTTATAGTGATAACGAAGCTGGAGTTAGTGAAGTTTTTAGCACAAGTGATTTTAAGCCTGTTAAAACTTTTAATAATGAAAATTTGATGAGTGAGTTTATTATTTTTTTAAACAATAAAGATTTTATTGTTTCAGGCTTTGGTGATAGTATAATGTTTAGGAGTATTGATGAATAATCTTTCTAGTGTTTTGATTTTAGCAAAAGAAGAATATATAAATGATTTAAAAAAGGCTATATCTGAAATTCCTTTTTGTTCTGTAGAACTTTGTAAAAATGAAAAGATTATAGTTGTGATTGAAAGTGAAAATTTAGAAGATGAATTAAACTCTTATAAAATGCTTGAGAAATTGCCAAATATTATCAGTATTAATATGGTTTTTTCTTATCAAGATTTAAATGATGATATCCAAAAAGCAATCAATAGCGGCGCAATAGAAACGATAGAAAAAAATGAAAATGCTGAGAATATTCGCTACTATGGTAGTGTATTTAATCAATTTTCTTAAAGTGTAAAGTATATGGTATTTTTAATCCCATTGCTTATTGTAATTGGTGTTATTTTTGGAATTGATTATGTGTATTTTAAAAATCAAGATTTAAAAGTGCAAGTTAAAAAAGAACAAAAAGAATTAAATTCTAGCTTAGAGAAAGAAAAAAAAGAATATATAGAAAAATTGTTTAAAACAAAATAGACATTAAAAATCATATTATTTTCTTAAAGATAAATTAAAAAGCTTTTTGCTAGAATTAAAGAAAAATTTTAGGAAACAGTGATGAAAAATACAGTCACTGAAGCTTCTATCTATGAGGCTCAAGGGTTAAAAGACGAAGCTTTAGAAATTTATAAAAATATCTTAAAAGAAGATCCAGATAACCAAAACGCTATCGATGCGGTTCGTCGTCTTAGTGGTTTTAGATCCAAGCATAAAGATTTAAACACTCAAATGTTGGATTTTTTTATTAATATGAAAAGCGATGAAGAAATTAATGAATTTAAAAGGTGGTTGATAAAAATATGAATTTGGAAGATTTAGCTAAAAAAACCATTAGTGAAGTTAGCTCTATCATAGAAGAGCAAAGAAGACAAAATGAAATTTTAAAAGAACAAGAATTAAGCAGAAAAACTGAAATAAAAGATGAATTACCACCTATGGAGTTTGTATGCGAAGAACTTGATACTCCGCAAGACTTAGAAGATAAAATTTCTATGGCAAAATTTGAAGAAGAGCAAAAAATACAAAATAATATTGAAATTTCTACTCAGGAAAATAAAGAGTTTAAAAAAGAAGAGCCTTTTTTACAAAGTGAAATTTTAAATCCCAGTGTTATGACAGAGGTTCAAACGCTTAATGAGGATATTTTTTTAAAACATCTTAGAGAGAGAATTTTAGTTCTTTTTGAAGGTTTAAATAGCATAAAAAAAGATGATCTTGAAAATAGGTTAAACTTGACCATAAATTTTTTAGAGTTTTTGCTTGCAAATATCGAAGATAAGCTTAAAAAATAATCCCGATTTACAGTTTATCGCTGAGTTTTTAAAGCCTTATACTAAACGAGCGTATTTGGTTGGAGGTAGCGTTAGGGATTTGTTTTTAGGCTTAAAAATTTGTGACTATGATATAGAGCTTTATGATATAAAACCTAAAGATTTTGAAAAGATTATGCAAAAATTGGGCGCACAAGGCCTTGGAAAAAGTTTTTTTGTGCATAAGTTTAAAAATTATGATTTAGCTCTTGCTAGAACCGAAAATAAAATAAGCTATGGACATAAAGGTTTTGAAGTTCAAATTTGTAATGATGAAAAACTTGGCGCCAAAAGACGCGATTTTACCATAAATTCTATGATGATTAATCTTTTTAACGATGAGTTTTTAGATTTTTATGGAGGATTAAAAGATCTAGGAACAGGCTTTTTAAGGCATATTGACAAACAAAGCTTTCAAGAGGATAGTTTAAGAGTGTTAAGAGCGGTAGTATTTGCTTCAAGGTTTAACTTTAAGATAACTAGTGAAAGCTTGAAATTGATGCAAAGTATGGATATAACTGATCTTAGCAAAGATAGGATCAATGCGGAGCTTTATAAATTCTTTAAAAGCCCTAGGCTTGATGTTGGCTATAGATATTTGCAAGAACTTGACTTAGAAAAACAGATTTTTGGGTTTGAGAGTGTTTTTAAGAGTTTGGAATTTCAAAATTTACTCAGACAAAGTAGAGAATTTGTAAAAAGCGATGCTTTATTCTTGTATTTGTATTTGAATTTTTTTAATTTAGAAAAAGATATATTTTTTAAAAGAACCAAACTTAAAAAAGAATACCTAAAATACGCAAATCAAGCTTTTTATCTTGATGATATAAGTGATTTTGAACTAGCAAAAATTGCTTTTGAAATGCCTTTGAAGGAATGGCTTGGACTTTGGAGTAAAAAGCGTATTGAGCAAGCTAAAAGATTAAGACTTTATGAGAATAAGTTTGAAAGTAAAATTTTAGCAAAAGATTTCATAAATGCTGGATTTTGTGGTAAAATTCTTGGTTTAAAGATTCAAGAAGCAAGAGAGAATGAATTAAAAGAATATATAAAAGGTTTAGCTAAATGATTTCTGTATTAAAAATTTGCACCAAAGATCAAAAAGGTTTAATCTATAGAATTTCTGATGTTATTTTTAAATATCATATCAATATAGTAAAAAACGATGAATTTGTAGGCGAAGGAATGTTTTTTTTTCGTGCTCTTTTAGAAGCTGAGTTTGATAAAGAAGCTTTTATAGGAACGCTTGAGGCTATGCTTGGACAAGAAGCCTTGATAGAGCTTTGCGAGAAGAGAAAAAAAGATATTGTTGTTTTTGCTACTAAAGAAAGTCATTGTTTGGGAGATTTGCTAATAAAGCATTATAGTAACGAACTTGAGGCAAATATCAAAGCTGTAATTTCAAATCACAACTCTTTAAAGGATTTAGTTGAGAAATTTGAAATTCCTTATCATTTTATCAGTGCTGAAAATTTAGATCGTAAAGAGCAAGAAAATCAGATTTTAAAATGTCTTGAACAATATAAATTTGATTATTTGGTTTTGGCAAAATATATGCGAATTTTATCTCCTGATTTTGTTAAGCATTTTGAAGGTAGGATTATAAATATTCACCATTCTTTCTTGCCTGCATTTATAGGAGCAAATCCTTATAAACAAGCTTTTGAAAGAGGGGTTAAAATAATTGGAGCTACGGCACATTTTGTAAATAATAATCTTGATGAAGGTCCTATTATCACTCAAGCTGTTTCGCCTGTAAACCATGAATTTACTTGGCAAGATATGCAGCAAACAGGTAGAAATATAGAAAAAGATGTTCTTTCAAAAGCACTTGATTTGGCTTTTGAAGATAGAATTTTTATATATAATAATAAAACTATAATATTTTAATGTGATAATTTTATTATAGTTTTATTTAAAGCATTAAAAAAATAATCAATATCCTCTTTTTCATGCGTATAATGCAAACTTATTCTTAACCAGCCTGGTTTTGTTTTAAGTTTTTGATTATCTTTTAAGCCTAGCAAATCATGACCATAAGGCCCAGCACAAGCACATCCAGCGCGTGTTTCTATGTGGTATTTTTTACTAAGTTCGTAAGCGATATCAAAAGGAGAAATTCCTTTGATATTGAAAGCAAAAATAGGCAATCGGGTTTTTAAATTCTTTGCATATAAAATTAAATTAGGTATAGTTTTTAGTTTTTCAAAAAAATAATCTTTTAGAATTTCTTCTTTTTTTTCTATATTTTTAATCCCTATAGAATCTTTGATTTTAAAAGCTAAGCTAGCGCGAATGAGTTGTAAAATTCCAGGTGTTCCTCCTTCTTCTAAAGCTTCTTCATTGCAAAGGTAGCATTGTGAAGTGCGAGAAACATAGCCCACAGTTCCACCTGCTGCAAAGCTAGGCTTGTTTCCACAAAGATCTTTTTTGATGGCTAAAAGTCCAGAACCACCAATACCACCGATTAATTTATGAGAACTTATAAACAACGCATCATAGTATTGGCAAGATATGTTTTTATAGGGAATGAAACTAGATGCATCAAAAGCAACTATCCCTTTAAATTTACGAACCATTTCAGAAATGCGTTTATAATCACTTAATATCCCAGTAACATTTGAAGCCAAAGAAAAGCTAGCGATTATTTTTCTTTTTTTGTTTTTTTGTAAAGTTTTTTCTAGAAAATCAAAATCAATTTCTCCATTTTTATCTAAGGGAATTCTAATGCATTCACACAAGCCTTCTCGAAATGAAAGTTCATTAGAATGATGCTCATAAGGCCCTACGATAACTAAAGGTAAGGTATTTTTATCAATTTGCGTAAAATATCTTTCTTTTACAAGAGGAGGAATGTAAATGCCGATCAATTCTTGAAATTTTTTAATAGCACTGCTTGATCCTGTTCCGCAGGCTATAAGGGCAAAATTTTCATCTAATGATAAACTTTTTTTTATATCTTTTCTTGCTTGTTCGTAAATTTGTTGAGTTTTAAAAGAATTCAAAGAGCTATCAGAATGTGTGTTTGCATAGGTTGGAAGAATTTTTGAAATTTCTTTTTCTACACATTTTAGAGCTAAAGCACTTGCTGTGAAGTCAAAATGCAAAATACCTTTTTTTAAGATCAATTCTTTTTTTAAATCTGAAATTTGCAAATACAATCCTTATAAAAATTTGTTAAAATTATACTATAAAAATGCTTTATAAAAGGAAAAATATAAAATTTAAGAACTTTGTAGATTTGCATAAGAATTTGTCTTTAAGCAAGCTTTTTGATTTTTATAGTGTGTTTGAAGGTTTTGAAAAATTAAACATTTTAAATTTTGAAGATGATGTATTTGCAAATATAGAGCAAATTTTGCTTGATGATTATCTAAAAATTAAAAGTTATTTCGCCTTGGATGAAACAAGTTCTTACGCTCTTACTTTACTAGCTAAAAACAATCGCAAGCGTTTTTCTATCAATAGAAAAATTCAGCATTTTAAAGCTTTATCTACACTTAAATATCTTTTAGAAACAGGTATAATAAAACTTGAGTATAGTAAGGAAGCTAAAAAAATAAAAGATAAAAGACAAAAAATCAAAAAAGAACTAAGATCTTATGTTGTCCAAGATAAGATTATATTTAGCAACCATTTTATTCGTTTCTTTTTTTATTTTTTAAAGCCCAATGAAAAGCTTATTTTGCAAAATCGTTATAAAGAAGTTTTAGAATGCATTAAAGAAAAATTTGAACTTTATCAAAGTTTTTGTTTTGAACAACTTTCTAGAGAATTGCTTGAGAAAAAATTCAATATCAATGGAGTGCAAAGTTACTGGGATAAGAATTTAGAACTTGATCTTTATTATCAAGATGAAAATTTATGTTTTGTCGGAGAAGTTAAATTTAAAAATAAAAAAATTTGTAAAAATATTTTAAATCTTTTAAAATCAAAAGCAAAGTCTTTAAATTTGGCTCCAAATTATTACATTATAATCTCAAAAAATGGTTTTAGCAAGGAATTTGATAAAATATGTGAACAGAATTTGCTTTTACTTGATTTGAATGATTTTAAGATTTTATTAGAGGAATGATAAATGAATGAAAGTATTTTAAAAAGTTTAGACTCAAATGAAAAAGAAACCCTACAAAAAGGCTTAGAAAGTCTTATAGAACAAACTTATGTAATAGAAAATGAATACAAAACTTTAAATGAAAACTATAATTCCTTACGCGCAATGGTTGATGAGATTATAGAGGTGTTGCCTAGTGCACTTTGGATTTTAGATAAAGAAAAAAATATTATTTTACAAAATCAAGAAGCCTTGAAAAATCCAAAATTACTTAGTATCATTAGTCTGGATAAAATTCGTGATGAGCTTGAATTTGAAGGTAGGTTTTATGCGGTAAAAATCATAGCACATAATGAAAAAACTATAGTTTCAGCTATAGATATTAGCGATGAAAAACGCAATGAAAGGCTTGCAAGCATGGGCAGTGTGGCGGCTCATTTGGCACATGAGATAAGAAATCCTATTGGATCTATATCTTTACTTGCTTCAACCCTTTTTGCTCGTAGTGAGCTTAAAAATAAGCATATAGTTCTTGAAATCCAAAAGGCTATTGCTAGAGTAGAGCGTATCGTAAATTCAACTTTACTTTTTACTAAGGGTGTGCACATCAATGCTTTAAATTTTAATCTTTTAGAGTTAAAAGAAGAGTGTGAAAGTGCCATTAACTCTTATAATTTTACTTCTCAAATAGACTTTGAAATATCTTTTTTGGATAAGCAGATTTGTGCTGATAAAGCTCTTCTTGGTTTGGTTTTGCAAAATTTGATTTATAATGCTATTGATGCGATAGAAGAAAGCGAATGTGAAAAGCCTATGATTAAAATTTTAGCAAGTTGTGATAATGAAAAAATATGCATCAGAGTGTATGATAATGGTTGTGAAATAAAAGATGAGAAATTGGTTTTTGAAGCTTTTAAAACAACAAAACTTAAAGGCAATGGGCTTGGTTTGTCTCTTTCTAAAGAAATCATAAACGCTCATAAGGGAGAGTTAAGTTTTCAAAGTGATCCTAAGAATTTTTATTTTACCTTACCTTTGGTGTGATAAATATTTTCTTTTCACCCCAAAACGGAACAGATCTTGCTTATATTATTTTAATATATTTAGATTGAAGGCAGAAAAATCTAAATCAAGGAATTAATATGAGTATCTTTAGCATCAATGATAACTCAAACTATAATTCTATACTTTCACAAGCAAAAGCTAATAAAGAAAGTAAAGAAAATTCTAAAATAAGTTTTGCTAATGCTTTTTTAAAACAAAATGCTAGTAAGTTAAATGAAATTCAAAATGCAAATTCACAAACTCTAGCAAGAAGTGAAGTATTAAATTCTACTAATACAACAAATACTAGCAATAATACTAATTTTAGTATAAGTAGTAAGACAAGTTCTCCTAATTATGATATATCAAGTGAATTTAAAAACTCTATTTATACTCTAAAATACAAACAAGCAGATATAAGTAATACTTCTACTAATACAGCCTATGGTTATAGTGTAGATAAA